>DATMXS010000496.1:0-67343 GCA_035561355.1 Bryobacteraceae bacterium
CAGCGCGCTTCGGTTCGAGTCCGGTGATCTTCGCGAGCGTCTCGAAAATGCCGTCGATTTCCTTTCGGGTCTCGTCCGTTTCGGGGAGCTGGACAATGCGCGTATCGCTCTGCGCGAGAGCCGAAGCGGCGAGGGCCGCCAATGCGAGGGCCGGCACGACGAACGTAAGGCGTTTCATTCGATCTCCGATAGCGTGCGGCGCGCCTGCACCCGGTACAGGGCGGCGGCGCCAAGCGCCAGGATGCCGCCGGCAAGTACTGTAAACCGGGGTCCGAGCGGACCCGCGAGCGCGCCCGCCACGAGGCTCCCGAGCGGACCGATCCCCACTACAGTCATCGAATACAGCGCCATGACGCGGCCGCGGTATTCGTCCGGAATGATGGTCTGAATCAAAGTGTTGGCTGACGCATTCTGCCGCATGACGCTGAACCCGATTACCGGCATTACGGCCATCGAGAGCCAGAACGAGGGCGAAAACGCGAAAACGACGAAACTGACCCCGAGCGTGAGCACCCCGTAGAAGATGACGTCCTTGAGCCCCGCGATTCTGCGCCTGCGCGCCAACACCAGTGTTCCCACCACCGCTCCAATCCCCATCGCGCCCATCAGGAACCCGAGCCCGCGGGAACCGCGGCCGAAGATGCCTTCGGCGAAAACGGGCATAAGGACGAGCGCCGGCATTCCGGAAAGCGCGCCCGCCGCAACGACCGTTAGCAAGGTCCGTATCGCTGGGGTCCGCCGCACGTATCGGAAGCCGTCCTTCAAGTGCTCCCAAGGTGAATCGGCAGTGCGCCGCACCACGGGCGGCAGCCGCATTGCCAGCAATGACGCGATCACCGCCAGAAAACTCAGCGCGTTGATCAGGAAGCAGACTCCTTCGCCCGCGGCAGCCACTGCCAGGCCCGCCACGGCCGGCCCGATCACGCGCGCGGCGTTGAAGATCGCCGAGTTCAGCGAGATCGCGTTCAGGAGGTCATCCTTGCCTGTCATCTGCACGAGCAGCGATTGTCTGCCGGGCATGTCAAACGCGTTAATCATCCCCATTGCCGTCGCCAGAACGAGAACATGCCAAATCTGCACTTTCCCGCTGAGCGTCAGCACAGCCAGCGTGAGGGCCTGCAACATCGCGAGCACCTGCGTCACTATAACGATGCGGTGGCGCGAGAAGCGGTCCGCCGCGAGGCCGCCGAAAGGCCCGAGAAGGAAGACGGGGAGTTGGGTGCAGAACCATGCCGCTCCGAGCAGTAGTTCAGACTGCGTGAGGCGATACACGAGCCAGCTCTGTGCGACAGTCTGCATGAACGTGCCGATCAGGGAGATGATCTGGCCGGCGACGAAGAGACGAAAGTTGCGATGGCTGAGGGCGCGGAAAATCTCGCGCCAGCCGCCGTCATCGCGCGCGACGGCGGGGACGGTGGAAGGCAGGGCTTCCGGTTCGCTCGAAAGTTCCTGGACGAGACCGCGGGGTTCCGGATCGGACAGCTTCAAGTTCCAGGATAATGTAAAATCGGACAAGGGAACGCATCCGGCGGTCCAATCCAGTTGCAAGCAGGAGATTTTTCTTTGGCAGACGAAAAGCTTTACCGGGCCGTGTACGTGGGTAGCGGCACCTTCATCATCAGCAAGCCGAAGCGCAAGAAGATCAAGCAGCGCCAGAATCGGGTACGGAACCCGCAGCGCGGCGCCCGAGTGTAATACGGGGCCGCGTTTCGCGGCTCCCCCGCCTCCCCAGCAAACGGTAGCAAGCACGACAAGAGCGGCAGCCCCGGCAGTGAACTCGGACAAGTGGCCCGGCAGGGAGTCGAGACTCGTCATCAATACGGCACAATCACTCTCTCGCACAGGTTGGGACACCTATGCTCGAGCACCGTCGTCGACTCCCGATTTCTTCCGCCGAACGCAGGACGGCGAAGGGCCGCGGTTGATCTCGCATCACCGTCGACTCATGCCCACCTCGAAAGACAGCCCGCGTGCAGACGCGTCCGGGCTGCCTCTCGCGGCAAGTCAGGGATCACTCCTCGCGTAGCGCGAGTAGTGGATCGACGCGGGCCGCCCGGCGGGCCGGTATGTAGGCTGCAGCCGCGCACACGGCGAGCAGGAAGGCCGAGGCCGCGGCGAACGTCGCCGGGTCCGTCGCGCTCACTCCGAACAGCATGCTGCGCATCAGCCCGGTGAGCGCCAATCCGCCCGCGATTCCAATTGCAACGCCGATCACACCCAGCAGCAGGGCCTTGCCCACCACCATCCGCGCGATCTTGCCGCCTGCCGCGCCAAGCGCAATTCGGATGCCGATCTCATGCGTCCGCCGCGTGACCGAATACGAGATCACGCCGTAGATGCCCACCGACGCCAGCACCAGCGCGAGCAGCGCGAAGACGCCGAAAAGGGTCACAGACAGCCGGCGCGTGCTCGTCGAATGGGAAACGCTCTCGGCCAGCGTGTTGATGCCGGAGACGGGCACATCCTTATCGATCTCTTTCACGGCCGCGCGAACCGCGGGCGCCACCCGCATCGGATCGAACGTGGTCCTGACCACCAGCGTCATCCCTCCCGCGGCCTGCATTGCGTGCGGCAGGAAGTACTCAAAATCCGGGTCGTCCGCGAGCGAGGTGTTCCGCATGTCGGCGATCACTCCGGCTACAGTGACCATCGGTCCTCGCCTTCCGATGCCGAACCGCTTGCCGACCGGATCCTGGCCCGGCCAACACCGTCGCGCGAGACTCTCGTTGATGATCCCCACCAGCAGCGCTCCAGGCGCATCCCGCTCCGTGAAGAACCGCCCGCGCAGCAGCCGCACCTGCATGGTACTGAAGTAGTCCGGGTCTACCGTCCGGCCGAACGCGATGGTCTGGTCACCGGGACTCGGCGGCGGAGCGCCTTCCACAACGATATCGGCGCCGCTCTTCGCACCGCTGAACGGCAGGTGCGAGACCAGCCCGGCCCCCGTGACGCCCGGCATCGCCTTCACGCGCTGCACCACTGACTTGAAGAAGTTCGCGCGCGCGGCCTCCTGGGGATAGCTCGCCGCCGGTAACGCAAGTTCGGCGGTCAGAACGCCGGACGCATTGAAGCCGGGATTCACGGCCTGGAGCCGCGCGAGGCTGCGCATCGTGAGCGCCGCGCCGATTACAAGCAGCAGCGCCAGCACGACCTCTGCCACCACCAGCGCCGAGCGGAACCGAATCCGTCCCGCACTCTCCCCCGTTCCCCGCCCTTCCTTCAGGTGTCCGGCGACTCCGTCGCGCGCCGCCGCAACCGCCGGCGCGAGCCCGAAAAGGACCGTCGTGAGCAGCGTTGCCCCGGCCGTGAAGCCAAGCACCGGTAGGTTCACTCCCAGGTTGCGCAGGAATGGCAACGCAACCTCCGCGGCCACCAGCGCGCGAACCCCGCCCCACGCCATGAGGACACCCAGCGCGGCCGCCACCGCGCCGAGCAGCGCGCTTTCCGTGAGCAGTTGACGCACGATTCGGCTGCGGCCTGCCCCGAGCGCCGCGCGGATAGCAATCTCCTTTTGCCGCACGCCTGCGCGCGCCAGCAACAGGTTCGCCACGTTTGCGCACGCAATCAGAAGCACCAGCGCCACCGCTACAGCCAGCACCAGGATGCTCGAACGCACGTTGCGCACCATGTGGTCGCGGACAATGACGACGCCCGCGCCCCAGTCCCGTGGGTACGGGTACTGCGCCAGCCATGCGCCGCAAAGGCTGTCGATGTCCGCCTGGGCCTGTTGGAGTGTGATTCCCCGTTTCAGCCGCGCGTACGTGCCCACCGCAGGCATTCCCGGAACGCGGGCGCCACTATGTGCGATTGGCGTGAACACCTCGCCGGGCATGAGTTCGAAATCGGCGGGGAGGATCCCGATCACCGTGTAGTCTTGCCGGTCGAGAACGATGGATCGGCCGATGATGCCGCGCTCACCGCCGAAGCGGCGCTTCCACAGTCCATCGCTCAGGATGGCGACTTGCTGCGCCCCCGGCTTGTCTTCTTCAGGCAGGAAGTCGCGCCCGTTGGCGACCCGCCCGCCGATTACGGATAGAAAACTTGCCGAAACGCGCACCGTTCTCACGCGCTCCGGCAATTCCCCCGATGTGAGCGTGGCGGACCCGGGCGTGAACGCCGCCATCGCTTCGAACGACCGGTTCCGCGGGCGCCAGAACTCGACGAAGGTGTTGTACTCGACGAATGCGCCGTCGATCTTCAGGCGCGGGATCCTGGCGTGGATCGCAACCAGGCGCTCGGGGTCCTTGAACGGCAGCGGCCTGAGGAGGACGGCGTGAATGACGCTGAACATCGCCGTGTTGGCGCCGATGCCGAGTGCGAGCGTAAGAATTGCCGCCGCGAAAAGCCCGGGGTTACGGGCCATGTTACGAATCGCGAAGATGAAGTCCTTGCGCATAGAGGCCTCAGCGGCCTCATACGAGCGCCGCTTGTGGGTTTTGACACCTGAAGGTCCGAAGCGGTTCCAGGCAGGCACGTTTTGTGCCCGGTGGGGGCTTGGCTTACCAGCCGGCGCGCTCGATGAACTCCTTCGCCCTGCGCAGTTCGTCCATGGGGTCGGTCTTGAGCTCGCGCGTCACGTAGTTCTCAATGATCAGTGCGCCTTTGAACCCGGATTTCCGCAGGTTCCTAAAGCACTCGTTCAATTGGGCGCGTCCCTCGCCCGGCCGAACCTCGCGTCCCATCGCACCCGGAGTCTCCGGAAGAAGCGCATCTTTCACGTGCACGGAAGTCACACGGGAGACGAACTGTTCGAGCGCGCGGGAGGGCGACTCCACTCCGTAGATGACGAGGTTCGCGGGATCGAAGTTGACGCCCACGCGCGCCACCGTGATCTTGTCCAGGAAGGCTGCAAGTTGCTCTCCTGTTTCCTGCCCTGTCTCCAGAGAAATCGTCACCCTCTTGCGAGCGGCGTAGCCCGCGATGTCGCTCACCGCCGCCAGCATTGCCTGGTACGCCGCATCCTCTGCGTTCTCCGGCAGAAACCCCATGTGAAACGTCACGATCCTTGCGCCGATCCCTTCCGCAAAATCCACGCACTTTCGCGAGTACTCGAGGCGTTCCTTGATGAGGTGAAGCGGCCGGAACCCCACCGTCCGGACAACGGTATCCCGGTCCTTGTAGCTTTCTCCGGCAAATACGGCCACCACCGAATCCGCCCGCATGCCGGTCGTTCGAAGCAGGTCCGCAAATTCCCTCACTCCCTCCGGCGTGTAGAACCGGTCGGGAAGCTTGCTCACCTGAACCGTATCCAGCCCGAGCGATTTCACCGCCCGAAGCGCCCGAAGCGGATCATCCTGCCCCGTGCAGCGCAGAAAGACACCGATTGGGTTACCGGGTTTCCCATTGGGCTGTGCGTTCATGGGCGACGCCTGTACAAGAATTCCCACCGCCGCGGAGCAATACATTGCGTACTGAAGCGTTCGATTGGCCACTCACAAGCTCCTTTCGAAGCAACGATTCTACGGCATTCGTGAATCGGCGAGGGACCGCCGTCCCGGATTCACCGGAAGCGATCAGGCACTGGCGCCATCCAACTCCCGAATGTCCTCCTCCGGCAAGGTCAGGTGGACCGACTTGATGAGGCTGTCCAGTTGTGATCGCCTGGTCGCACTGGCGATGGGCGCGGTCACCCCTTCACGCGCCATCAGCCAGGCGAGCGCCACTTCCGCTGGTGTCGCGCCGTGGCGGGCGGAGACGTCGTCGAGCGCCTTGAGAATCAGATAGCCCCGCTCGTTTAGGTATGCGGTCATCTTCGCGCCCCGCTTGCTCTTGTTGAGATCTGCCTGCGAGCGGTACTTACCAGACAGAAACCCTGAGGCGAGGCTGTAATACGTAATGACGCCGAGCCCTTCCTTGATCGCCAGATCGCGCAGGGGTCCGTCGAACTTTTTGCGGTCATACAAGTTGTATTCCGGCTGCAGCGTTTCGTAGCGCGGCAAGCCGGTCCTGGCGGCGACGTCCAGCGATTCGCGCAATTGTTCGGCGTCGAGGTTGGAGGTGCCGATCGCACGCACCTTGCCTTGCCTCAGCAACTTGTCATAGGCCCCGAGCGTTTCCTCGTACGGCGTTTCGGGATCGGGCCAGTGCGACTGGTAAAGATCGATCCGATCGATCTGAAGCCGGCGCAGTGAATCTTCCGCCGCCTGCATGATCCAACGCTCCGTGAGCCCCTTCCGGCCGGGGCCGAGATTGCCGCCGACTTTCGTGAAGATCAGGACCCGGTCCCGCTTGGATGGGTTGGCCTTGAGCCACTGGCCGATAATAGTCTCCGACTCGCCCCCGGTGTGTCCCTCCACCCAGGTTGAATACACGTCGGCTGTGTCGATTGCGTTGAAGCCTGCATCCACAAACCGGTCGAGCAAGTCAAAGCCGGTCTTCTGATCGACCGTCCACCCAAACACATTGCCGCCAAACACCAGCGGCGCAATCTCCAATCCTGTATTCCCGAGACGGCGTAGGTTCATCTCTCAAGCCTCCCGGCGGACCCTCTCCGCCCGCTTCTTCTATGATGACCGGGGAATCCGGTCCCATGCAGACTACGGCGTAATTTAACGCCCGCCGAGCGGCGGGTACATCGCCGCCGGGCGGTCGAGGGCAATCTGCTCGACGTCGGTCCAGAGCACGTATTCGGGGCGCTGACGGCCATTGACGAAGGTCAGCATGCCGGCATTCCGCTGGCCGAGGTCGCCGGCGCACTCAAGTTGCAGTGCCTTGCCGCTGTGCAGAGTCACCCTGGATCGCTGTGCGCCGCGCTCTTCTGGGCCGGGGAGCACGATCGAGGCGATCAGGCCGAAGGGGATGGTGTAGTCTACGCCTCCAGACGGGGCATCGAGCGTCTCAGTGAACTCGCTCTCGTCGAGGTCGTAGACCAGCCGGCCGGTGAGGCGACGGCCGTCGCGGGTGGTGACGCTGCCCGTGAGCGGGCCCCCGGGCGGGAAGTCGTCATACGCGGGGCCGCTGCCGCCGGGGCTGAACTCGACGCGCTCGAAGGCGTCCCAGGAGACCAGCACACGACCGTAGCGCGGGTCGTCGACGTAAGCCCCGCGATTGTCTTGGCCGACTGCGCGGGCACCGGAGAGCACGAACTCGCGGCCGTCGAGCAGCATCACCAGGGAGCTGTCGCGCGAGTTGCGCGCGATGGAGCGGATGGCGTCAAAACGCATGCTGCGCTCACCGCCGGCGGTGTGGCCGGCGAGTTCGTCGGAGCCGACGCACTTCTCCCGGTCCCACTGGACGAAGCCGGCGAACTCGTCGCCCTGCCGCGTGCGTACCGAGCCGTAAAGGCGGTCGGGCGCGGCACCGAGCCGGGAGGTTGGCAGGAGTTCGATCGCGCGGATTCGGAGACTGTCGAGGTCGGTCACACCCCGCGTGCCGTCCCACACTCGCACGCCGTCGTCGAAGTCGCTGGCCGAGAAGCGGTAGAGGTCGAACACGGTCCCGCTCTTGAGAGTCACCCGCACATCGCGGCCACTCGCCTCGATGCGCGCGATGTCGCCGAAGCGCGCCATGAAAAGCCGGCCGAGGTCGATGGGGCGCTCCCGTTGGATAATCTCGACCCCAAAGATCTCAATCGGGCGGCGCTCCTTTGGCAGCCGCTCGGGCGGTACGTGGGCGACCCATGGGTTCTCCTTCTTGGCGCCATTGAAGTAGTCGCCCCAGAACGCCTCCTCGCCGCCTCCCCAGCGCAGCCGCCCCTCGTACGTGACGCCGTCAATGGTCGTGATGCGGCCGTGAAGGAAGCTCGGGTGGGCCTCCTCTGCCGCCGTCGCCGTCGGGGCGGTGGCCGCGGGCGATGTCGGCGTGGCGGTGTTGACGTCCCGCTTGAGTGCCCGGTAGCCTACGGCGAGGGCCAGGAGCACGAACACGGTGGCGAACGCCCCGCCGGCGACCGTGCCTCTGTTCATAACCGGCTCTCAGCAGAAGACACGAAACTCAAGCCGCAAAGGCCCGACTTGGGATAGCCGGTATTCATCGTTTCACCCACAGGTTGATGCAGACTCAGCATCGCAATGTACTTTACCATGCCAAGTAGTCCAAGACAAGACCAGCGAAGCGCCCGTGATCGGTCTCCCATGTCGGCGCAGGTAGACGGAAAGTGACGCGCTGGCGCCCCGGTCGGACTTCACTGTCCGCGCCGCTCACTTGACGCCCTCTTGTTGCTATGCTGCTCCGTCGTGGCAGTCGATGATTCCTGGAACGCCAAACAATTGCCCACAGGATTCGGTCGCGGCGATGGAACTTCTGATCACACCCTGCTCTGCTCGGCGCTCGCGTTCGCTCAGAGCGGCGGCGGCTCGCTGCCCTTGCAAACTTCCTGGCCCGACCGCCTGGAACGAAACCGACTGGGATCGATACCTGAACTGGATGCGTCCCCCAGGTTGCCCTTGGTCTCTTCCTTGAGTGCCGACACGTGCAACTGTTGCACGCTGGAGTTACCGTGCGCTCACTCTGACCGGAGTGCCGTGACCGGATCAACACGGGTCGACCGGCGCGCGGGCAAGTAGCACGCCGCCAACGCCAAGGCCGCGAGCAGCGCAGGAGCGCCCACGAGCAGCAGCGGGTCGGACGCGCTGGCGCGGGTCGTTTCCGCGAGCGTCTCGGCGAAATGCGAGACGGCGCGCAGTAACCCCAGCGCCACTGCGACGCCTACGACGACACCTGCGGCGATAATGGCGGAGCCTTCGCGCAGCACCAGCCATAGCACGTTCGCTCGCCGTGCACCTAGGGCCATTCGTATGCCGATCTCGTGCGTGCGACGCGCGACTGCGTAGGCCGTGACGCCTGCCAGCCCCACCGCGCTGAGGATCAGCCC
Organism: Bryobacteraceae bacterium; assembly: GCA_035561355.1. GTDB lineage: Bacteria > Acidobacteriota > Terriglobia > Bryobacterales > Bryobacteraceae > DATMXS01. The sequence goes on from DATMXS010000496.1 coordinate 8,813, forward strand.
GAACATCCCCATGCCGCCGTACATCAACGTGCCGAACCGCGCGAGATAGAGCAATTGGTCGACCTCGTCAGACATCCGCTTCACCTGGAACACGGTCAGGTTCGCATCGATTGCGGCAATCTCGCGCCGCAATCGCGTCGGGACATCGAAGTCCGGTGCAACGCGAACTACCACGATGACACCGTGCCTAGATGGCGTGGCGAAACCCGAGGGCGTAGCCGGCTGATACGCCGACGGCTGCGGAGGTGCCAAGGGCAGTGCAGACCGCAAGTCGCGCACGACACCAATCACCTGCCATCTCGCACGCTCCAGGCTCAACGTCTGCCCCAGAGCGTCCTCGCCAGGCCACAGTTTCGCCGCCATCGTTTCGTTAACGATAATCACGCGCGAATCTTCCCTCTGGTCGCGTTCGACGAAAGTGCGCCCCCGCACCAGCCGGGCGCCGAGCGCCTCCAGGAAGCCTGCTCCAAAACGCTCCGCACGGATCGCGCCGCTGGATTTGGCACCTTCGACGAAGTCGACCTTCGCGCTCATGATTGCTTCGCCGCTCGACATCGCCAACGGTAGGGTCTGCGCCAGTCCGACCGCCGTTATACCCGGAACACGTTCGAGCCGGTGCGGCAGCTTATCGAAGAAATCCAACGTTGCGTCTGCGCTGTATCCATCCCGCACGGGATCCAGGGCCAGCGTGTACAGGTTGGCGGCGTTGTAACCAGTGTCGATTGCGGACGAGCGGTGCCAGCCCATGACCACGATACCAGTAAGCAAGAGAAGAACTACTGCCGCCGTCACTTGTTGGAACACCAGCACGTTACGAAGGCTGAACCATCGGGGAGCGCGTACCTGAGTTCCGTCGCGCTTGAGTCCTGCATAGATGCCAGCCCGTGCGGTCTGAAGCGCAGGCACGATGCCGAACAACAGTCCCGAGCCGACCGCTACCACGGCCGCAAATACGAGCGAACGCCAGTCGAGGCGAGTTTCGAATGCGATGTAGCCAGGCATCATCGGCCGCAGTGATTCGATGAAGGAAAGCTCCGTAAATGCGAACGCCACCCCTCCCGCCCCTCCGAGCACCCCTAACATGAGGCTCTCGATGAGCAACTGGCGAACGATGCGTCCTCGGCTCGCTCCGAGCGCGACGCGCACTGAAAGCTCACGGCGCCGTGCGGCACCCCGTGCGACCAGCATGTTTGCAACGTTGCCGCAGGCCATCAGCAGCACTAAGCCAACCAATAGCAGTGGAAACCCAATCGCGCGCGGCACATCCTCGTTCCGCAGCGGAAACACGCGCCCACCTGGCAGCACCCGGACTAGTCGCTCCTTGCTCTCGGTTACCGGACGACCGTGCGCCTGATCGAGCCTGCGCACGAGCAGATCGAGCGCCTCCTCGACTTTCGAGTAACTGAGGTCGGTCCTAAGTCTCCCGATCACATCGAAAGCGGTGCGCCGGTCTCCCAGTCGCCGCAGTTCAGGGATAACCGCCGCGCCTGCCGTCGTCGGAATCCAGATGGCCGCCGCCGAAGTTAATGGGGAGGCGCCGAGGAAATCCTCTGAGGCTACTCCCAGCACGGTCACGGGCCTTCCGTTCACCCGGATGGGCCTGCCGATGATCGACGGATCGCCTCCGAACCGTGCCCGCCATAGTCGATGACTAAGCACTGCCACTTGCCCTGCGCCCTGTCCTCTTTCCTCCGCGCCGAATAGCCTTCCGAGCGCCGGCTTGGCTCCGAGCACCTGGAAATAGTCGGGCGTGGCGACGTGCCCCCACACTCGCTCCGGCTGTTCGCCTGGTCGCGCAACCACCGCCGGTATCGGCGCCATGTACGCCGCAAGCGAATCAAACAAGCCGCTCCGATCGCGGAAGTCCTCGTAATCGCTGAACGGCACCGGTCTCTCTAGGCGCACCAGACTGCCGGGGTTACCGGACCCGGGCAGTTCGCGGAACACTCCGGACCGCAACTGGCTGAACGTGGCCGCAGTTACGCCGATCCCGATCGAGAGGCACACAAAGGCGGCCGCTGTAAATCCCGGAGTACGGCCCAGCATACGCGCACCGTACTTCACGTCCTGCGAGACGTTCGCAAGAAACACTCGGATGTGGGATGCTGCGGTTGAGCGTCCTATCACTGAATTCCGCGCGTGGCCAGTCTCATGCATAGCGTCTCGTTGTATCACAGTCGAACGACAGCAGGTGCAGCACAGCAGCCGGTGAAGGGATTGATCACACCTTCCGTGCAGCGAAAAACGTTCGTCCTGCGGCAAGCCTGCCGCGGATGCCGAACGACCTTGCGGGCTGAGCGCAGGCCATCGAGAACCCAGCTTCAAGCAGCAGCTTCTTGACTTCGTTCAAAGCGTAGCAGCGCTGAAACATCCTCAGGTCAAGACGAGTCCATTCCCGCTCCTTACTGAACAACGTAGCCTCGGTCGTGCCGAGTTTCACGTTTCTGTCGTAACGTCCGCGCAGATAAAGTAGGTGGTCCACACCAGTCACGGTGGAACTCTTGTGCCACTGGCGTTCGAACGCCTCCGCCATGTTCATGTCGAATACGAATCTGCCACCGCGATCTAGTGCCTTGTGGACGCAGAGAAATGTCGCTGCAAGGTCGTCAGCGCTCAGCATATGATTCATGCTGTCACCCGTCGAGAGCACCGCCGCGAAGGTTGTAGCGAACCCGAACCGGCGTGCGTCAGCAAGAACGAACTGCGCTCCTGGAGCGTTTCGCCTTGCATAGGAAAGCATGTCCTCTGATCCGTCCAAACCGGTGACACGTAACCCGCGTCGGCACATCGCGGCAGCCAGGTGCCCGGTCCCGCAGCACAGATCGAGTACGGAAGCGGCACGCGGCAGAAGGGAGAACGCCGCAAGGCGGTCGAGCGCTGGCATCAACTTCAGGCCTACTTGCAACGCACTCACCGCGGCAAACGGAATCGGCGTGCCCTTCTCGTCGAGGACGCGGCCAGAGATGCCACAACCTACCTCGGCCATTGCTGTGGACACGGAGCCCTTGCAGCCAAATACAAGAGAGATGAACAAGTTCGCCACGACTATCATTCGAGTAAATGCCATGCTCCTGCCGCGGACCGGACAGAAAGGCAGCAGAAGCGCTCGCGTGATCAAGTTTGCTTCCTGCATCCTGCCTTCTGCATTCTTCCAATTATGACCACTGGCTCATTCCATATTCGTGAAGCGACAACGGCGGATGTGCCGGTTATTACCCGTCTCCACGTGAAGACCTTTGTGGAAACCCATGGCGGCCCCGGCCCGACTTTCGAGATTCGCCATTCGCAGTGGCGCGCGGCGTTCGCCCAGGCAGACGGCACTTGGTTCTGCTTTGTAATCGAGTGCTCGAACGGCGATCTGGTGGGATTTGCGAAAGGCATCCCGTATACGGGCGATCTCCCGGGCTTCGGCGGCGAGCTGAATAAGATCTACCTGCTTCGTGAGTACCACCGCCGCGGATTGGGACGCAGGCTCGTCGGCCACGTCGCGCGGCGGTTTCTCGAGCAGGGCATCACTTCGATGCTGTTGTTCGGCGAAGCGAGAAACCCCTCCAATGGATTCTACGAGTCACTGGGCGCAGAGCGCCTCCTGAGCGCCTCAGGTGAGTTTCATGGCGGTTATGGCTGGCGGGATCTGCGGAAGCTCGCAGAGAGGTGTCCCATCGAATGACCCAGGCACGCCCGGGAGTTCCGGCGCCTCTGGCTCATACCGCCTATGTCGTCGCGCATGGCTGTGCGGCTCGGGCAATCCGGGATTGCGTCTTGGGCCAGTCAGTTCGAATCCAAAATGTTTCGCAGAGTTTGCAAAGCTGTTTCGGGGCTTCCCGACTTGAGGTGATGGAGGGCTTCAGAATCGACGAGGCGGTACCAAATTTCGCGGCGCCGTTCGAAGCCGGGGAACCGGCGGATCACTTCCGCCCGCAACTCGCCGAGCAGATCGAGAAAGTCGGCGTACTCGGGGCCGAGTTCTCCCGCCAGGCGATCGCGGATTCGCGAGGCGAGCGCGGGGCTTTTGCCGCTCGAAGATACCGTCACAATCAGGTCGCGCTGGCGGTGAATCGCGGGAAAGATGAACGTGCAGTGCGGCGCATCGTCCACGGCGTTCATGGGAATCCCCCGCGCTTCGGCCTCGGCCCAGATTGCCGCGTTCTCCGAACGGTCGGCCGGACATGAGACGACTAGGAACGCTCCCTCCAGGTCTCCGGGCTGAAATTTCCGCCGCACGTGCCTGAACTCGATGCCCTCGAGAGTGTCGTAAACCGCAGGGCAGATGAGAGTCACCTGCGCGCCTGCTTCGGCAAGAGCGCGGACCCGTTCGTCCGTGTCCCAACCGCCGCCGACCACGACGCACCGCTTGCCCTCCAACTTCAGCAGGACGGGGTAATAGGCGCTCAAACGGCCTGAACCTCCTGCGCGTGCAACGCCTCCAGCCCGACGCGCTCGCAGTAATCGCCGAACGCCTCATTCGGCCCGCGCTCGCGCGCATAGGATTCGAGCACCGGCCGAAGGCGGTTTGCTATGTCGTGCCGCTTCACGTTCTCTGCGAACACAGAGCCGAGCCTGATGCCGAGATGCGAGGCGCCGAGGTAGATCGCGTACATATCTACGCTCTGTCCCACAAGCCCGATCTCGGCGCTGTAGGGCCGCGCGCAGCCGTTCGGACATCCGGTGACACGGACGGAGATCGGCTGGCTCCCGATCCCCAAATCCGCCATGACGCCGTGTATACCGTCGAGAATCTCCGGCATAACGCGCTCCGCCTCGGTGATGGCGAGGCCGCAGGTGGGCAGCGCGACGCAGCCGATCGACTCCCGAACCACTGGAGGCAGTTCTTCGGCAGCGCGAATCCCGTGCTGGGCCAGAATGCGCGTAATATCCGCTCGCTGCTGCGCCGCGATGTTCGTGAGAAACAGATTCTGCTGTGCCGTCAGGCTCACGCCTGGACGGAAGCGTTCGATCACCTCACGCAGCCCGGCCCGCAGGTCGTCGCGGACCCGCCCGCTCGGGATTGGAACGCCCACGAAGAAGGAGCCGGCAGCTTGGTTGTGCCATCCCAGGTGATCCGAGCCACTGGCCCACTCGAGCGGTTGAGCCGGAGCGACCGGCGCACCCAGCCGTGACTCGAACTCCGCCCTGAAGCGCTCAATGCCCCATTCTTCGATGACATACTTCAGCCGTGCAAGCTTGCGGTTGGTGCGATTGCCGTAATCGCGATGAATTGCGATAACCGTTTTGAGCGCAGCGTTCAAGTGCTCAGGCGCGACCGAGCCCAGCGGTTCGGCCAGCCGCGGGTGCGTCGCTTTCACTCCCGGGCTCATGCCGAACCCGCCGCCCACGAGCAGTGTGAACCCATCCGGGCCGGGAACGATGCCGACGTCATTGGAATAAACGTCAATGCAGTTGTCGCCCGGAGGGGCGAAGCCGATCTTGAATTTGCGCGGCAGGTACGTGGAACCGTAGAGCAGCTCCTCTTCGGGCGCGGCGGATTCGGCTGCCGCGGCCTTCTCACCGTCGAGCCATATCTCGTAATACGCGCGGGTGCTCGGCTTCAGCTCTTTACCGAGAGCCTGCGCGAGCTGCTGCATTCGCACTCTCTCGGCGTCGCCGAAGGGCGCGGGGCAGGCGACGACGTTGCGGACGACGTCGCCGCAGGCCGCGAGTGTCGTGAGCAGGTTCGCGTTCAGCGCACGGAGGAGCGTCCGCAGGTCGGTCTTGCGCACACGGTGGAATTGAATGTCCTGGCGCGTGGTGATGCGCAACCCGCCGTCGCCGACTGCATCCGCGAGCCGGTCGAGTTCTAGGTACTGATCGGCCGTCAGCGCGCCTCCCGGGACGCCGACACGCACCATGGAGCCGTACTCCGCGGGCTTCCCGGCCTTTCGCAGATCCCGATCGGTCTGCTGGTACGTGCCATGGAACTTCAGGATCTGCACCGTTTCCTTAGTGAAGTCCGGGCGCTCGAGGATCAGCTCCTCCACAATGCTGCCGCGCAAGTGGCGGCTGTTCTCTTTCACTGATTCGGCAGGAGAGCTCACGACAAAACCTCCACTGCCGCGCACGCGGCCAGCTCGGCGCGAAGCGCCGCCACCGCACCGATCACAAAGACAGCCGGGGATTCGACCTCCACGCCTCCGGCAGCGACGTCGCCCAGCGTCGCATCGCGGACGCGTTCCTCAGCGGTGGTGGCCCGCTCGATGAAGACAGCCGGTTCGTCCTCCCGGCGGCCGGCGCGGATCAGAGAATGCGCGATATGTGCGCGGTCCTTTACGCCCATGAGAATGACGAGCGTATCGACGCGGGCGTAATCGGCCCAATCCACAGGGTCACGCCCGGCACAGTGCCCGGTCACGATCGCAAACCCTCGTGAGACTCCGCGATAGGTGAGCGGCACGCCCGCGAGCGCCGGCGCGGCCAAAGCGGAGGAGATGCCCGGGATGACTTCGACTTGGACACCATTGCGCGCCAGATGGAGCCACTCCTCGCCGCCTCTTCCGAAGATGCAGGCATCGCCGCCTTTGAGACGCGCGACGGAGTTGCCCGCGCGGGCGCGGTCGAGCATCAAATCGAAGATGACCTGCTGCACGGCGTCCTGTTCGCCCTCATTCTTGCCGACGTAGATCAACTCCGCCGACGGGTTCGCAACCGCGAGCACTTCGGCACTCACCAGCCGGTCATACAGGACCACGTCAACGCTGCGCAGCACACGCTGTGCTTTCACGGTCAGCAAATCGGGATCCCCGGGCCCTGCGCCGATCAGATAAACCTTACTCATTTCGCACCTCCCCCGGCATCAAACGTATGAATGCCGCATTCCAGCTTCTGTCCGCTCCAACGGCCGGAACGCGCGTTGGCGGAGTCCACCGGCAGCGACGTACACGGCTCACAGCCAATGCTCGTATAACCGCGGTCGTACAGCGGCAGAACCTCGATCTCGTTGATGGTCAGGTAGCTCCAGACTTCCTTCGACGTCCAGAACGCGAGCGGACTCACTTTGAGCAACTCTTTGCCGTCGGGCAGCCGGTGCGTTTCAATCGGCGCCAGGTTCGCGCGCGTCGGGGACTGCTCGCGTCGGAGGCCCGTGAACCAGATTTCGTAATCCGCCAGCGCACGCAGCAGCGGCTCGACTTTTCGAAGCTTACAGCATTGATCCGGACGCGTTTGGTAGAGCTTGCCGTGCGCGGCTTCCTGCTCTGGGACGGTTTGAGCCGGCATTGCATTAACGAGATTGAGTTGCCACAGGCTCGCCATTCTATCCCGGTATGTGTACGTCTCCGCGAAGTGGTACCCGGTCTCCAGGAACACGACTGCGATGTCGGGACGGAGCTTACGCGCCATATCGAGCACAACCATGTCCTCAGCCTGAAAACTGCAAGTCAGGCATGGCCGCCCACCGTTTTCTTCGAGAACTCTGCGGATCAGGTCCTCCGGGTTTTCAAACATCTAAATACCTTCCCCTTCCCTGAAGCCATGTCCCGTGAGAACTCCCCGGCTCTCCAGCGCCGCACAGATCTGGTCGGCTGCCCGGTCGTCGGATGCCGCCAGCGTTTGAGGCTCGAAATGGAAGAAGCGGTCGCTTCCGACCCTTGCTTCCGTGCGGTCGCGCTCGGATCCCTGTGGACTCGAAACCGACAGGATGGTGATGAGTCCGGCGGCATTGAGCAGCACGGCGACTTCCGCAAGGATGCGGCTCTCCACTTCCTCGGCGATCACCTTCACCTGGCAACCGCGCTCGAACAACTTTCGTTCGAGCAGGTATGCCAGTTCCTGCCGTGCCGTGAGCCAGACGGTCGCGGGATAGTGGCCGGCGCGAGAGAATCGCTCAGCCGGGGTCAGCCGGCTCGCCGCGAATTCCAGTTCGAGCAGCGCAGCTTGGGCCGCGCTGTCCGCGACGCGTTCGGGACGCGGGTCCTGAATCATCCCTGCGGCAACCGTAGCGTTGCTGATCGGATCGATGAGGATGAAGCTGCCGGTCCGCCGGTTGGCAGCGTAGGAATCGAAGAACGCGGGCCGTGTCGTCTCGATCGCGACGCGCCCGATTTCGTTGAGCTCCAGCCGCTCAGCCGGCTCTTCCGCAAGCGTGTTGATGTCGATTCTGTGCCGCACCGCGACGACAGTTGCAGCAAGCTGCTGGGTGGTGTGTTTCAGTAGGTAGGGCCGGTCGCGCCGCAGCGGCTGATCGTTCATCCAGACGACAGTGGCCTCGAAGTGCCTGGAGACGTGCGGCAGGTCCACCGGGTGAACCAGCATGTCCCCCCGACTCACGTCCAACTCGTCTTCCAGACAGATCGTAGCGGGCATAGGCGCGAACGCTTCGCCCTGTTCGCCCTCCCACGCAACGATTGATTTGACGCGGCTCGTTCGCCCGGAAGGCAGCGCCGTCACAGTATCGCCTTGGCGAATGATCCCGGAGACGAGTTGGCCTGCGTAGCCCCGGAAGTGGGCGTCGGGCCGGATCACATACTGCACGGGGAAGCGCATCGGATCCTGAGTTCGACCCGCTTCCAGAGGCACGTTCTCCAGATGCTGCAATAGGGTCTCGCCCTCATACCAGGGCGTGCGAGGGCTGCGGCTAATTACGTTGTCACCTTCGAGCGCGCTGATCGGAATGAAGCGCGCATCCCGGATCCCGAGGCGCCGCAGGTGCGCGCCGAACTCCTCGCGGATGCGCTGAAAGACGTCCGGCCGGAACTCCACCAGGTCGATCTTGTTCACCGCCACGACGATGTTAGGAATGCCGAGGAGGGACGCAATGAACGCGTGGCGGCGCGACTGGGGCAATACGCCGTTCTTCGCATCGATCAGCACGATAGCCAGATCCGCGGTCGAAGCGCCCGTGGCCATGTTACGCGTATACTGCTCGTGCCCCGGCGTGTCCGCGATGATGAACTTCCGTTTCGGCGTGGCGAAGTAGCGATACGCAACGTCAATGGTGATGCCCTGTTCGCGCTCCGCCCGCAGCCCGTCTGTCAACAACGAAAAGTCGATCGGTCCCGTGGAGCGGTTGACAGGCGAATTGCGAACCGCCGCGATCTGGTCCTCGTAGACACCGCGTGAGTCGTACAGCAGGCGGCCGATCAGTGTGGACTTGCCGTCGTCAACACTGCCCGCGGTGGTGAACCGCAGCAGACCCTTCTCCTGATCCTCTTTAAGGAACGTCTCGATGCTCTGAACCGGCGCGGGGGCTTCGGCTTGCGGCATTAGAAATATCCCTCGCGTTTCTTGAGTTCCATTGAGCCTTCCTGGTCGTGATCGATGATGCGGTTCTCCCGTTCCGAGCGCCGGAGCCCCACCAGCTCCGCGATAATCTTCGGCACGGTGTCGGCATCGGAGCGGACGGCGCCAGTGCAGGGCGTACAGCCGAGGGAGCGCATGCGGCACATGACACGCTGCGGCTTCTCACCCGGCAATAGCGGGATGTCGTGCTCCACCGGGATCAGGGACTCGCCTCGCACCACCATCTCCCGAAGCTTTGCGAAGTAGAGCGGGACAACCGGGATGTTCTCGAGATGGATGTACTGCCAGACATCCAGTTCCGTCCAGTTCGAAAGCGGGAAGACGCGAATGCTTTCGCCCTTGTCGATGCGGCTGTTGAAGAGGTTCCACAACTCCGGACGCTGGTTCTTCGGATCCCACTGACCCGCGGCGTCCCGGAACGAATAGACACGCTCTTTCGCGCGCGACTTCTCTTCGTCCCGGCGGGCGCCTCCGAACGCTGCATCGAATCCGCCCTCCGTGAGGGCGTCCAGCAGGGCGCGCGTTTTCAGGAGCCCGCAGCATTTCTGGGTGCCGAGCCGGAACGGATTCGCGCCCTCGTCCAGCGCCCGGCGGTTCTGGTGGACGATGAGCGTGGCTCCGATTTGCGCGGTATAGCGGTCGCGGAACTCGATCATTTCCCGGAACTTGAAATTCGTATCGACATGCAGGAGCGGAAACGGAATCCGGCCGGGATGAAAAGCCTTCTGCGCCAGCCGTAGCATCACGGACGAGTCCTTGCCGATGGAATACAGCATCACCGGTCTCGCGAACTCGGCCGCGACTTCGCGGAAGATGTGAATGCTCTCCGCTTCAAGGGCCTGGAGATGTGTGAGGCGGTTCAAATGACGTAGTCCTCCGTGAAGATCCGTGAGTCGCGCATGCTGACGAAAACGTGGTCGCCAGGGTCTACCTGTGCATTTCGGAACTGCGCGTGAGACATCTCGACATTTACGGCCTCGCCGGTCTCCGCGAGCAGTTCCACGCGCACCTGGGGTCCGGCCAACTGAATTCGCTCGATGCGCGCCCGCAAGCTCGGCTTGCCATTCTGCGTGTGATGGATGTCGAGGTCATACGGGCGCACGAAGAGCTTGGCCGGCTGCCCGTTCGTCGTGCGGGCCGCGGGCCCATCCAGCACCAGAGGCCCGAACACCGCCTTACCGCTCTCGATGCGTCCATGGAAGAGGTTTACGTTGCCGAGAAAGTCCATCACGAATTCCGATGCCGGGTTGTGGAATACCTGTTCGGGTGTGCCGATCTGCTCGATGCGAGCCTGATTCATAACGACTACGCGGTCTGCGACCTCGAGCGCCTCGTCCTGATCGTGGGTCACGAGCAGGGTGGTGACGTTTACCTCATCATGCAATCTTCGCAGCCAGCGGCGCAGGCCCTGACGGACTTTGGCATCAAGCGCGCCGAACGGCTCATCGAGCAACAGCACCTTCGGTTCGATCGCTAGCGCGCGGGCCAGGGCAACCCGCTGGCGCTGGCCGCCCGAGAGCTGCGAGGGATAGCGATCCGCAAGCCCTTCCAGATGGATCAGGCGAAGCAGGTCCCGCACGCGATCATGAATTGCCTTTTCAGCGGGCCGGAGCGCGCGCGGGCGGACCCGAAGGCCGAATGCGATGTTCTCAAACACCGTCATGTTCCGGAAGAGCGCATAATGCTGGAATACGAATCCTACCCGGCGCTCGCCCGTGTTCTGGCGAGTAACGTCCTGCCCTGCAAACAGCACCGAAGTCGCCGGGGCCGGATCGGGCGTTTCGAGACCGGCGATGATGCGCAAAAGAGTCGTCTTGCCTGATCCGGAAGGGCCGAGCAGCGTTACCAACTCGCCGTCCTTCACCTCGAGGCTGACATCGCGGAGCGCGGCGAAGCTCCCGAATGTCTTGCTGACGTGGCGAACCTCGATTGCCAAACTATGCCTCCCTGCCTTCGACGGGCGCAAGGTCCGAATAGCCGCGGCGCATCTTCCACTCCACAACCCGCTTCGCGGCAAGGGTGACTAACGCCAGAAACGCGAGCAGGCTGGCGACGGCAAAGGCCGCAGCGAAATTGTACTCGTTATAGAGAATCTCGACGTGCAGCGGCATGGTGTTGGTTTCGCCCCGGATGTGGCCGGAGACGACCGACACGGCTCCAAATTCCCCCATGGCGCGTGCGCTGCACAAGATGACGCCGTACAGCAGACTCCACTTGATGTTGGGCAGTGTCACGCGGGAGAAAAGCTGCCAACCGTTCGCGCCCAGAACCAGCCCCGCTTCTTCCTCATCACTTCCCTGCGCCTGCATCAAGGGGATCAACTCACGCGCGACGAACGGGAAGGTGACGAAGATTGTAGCCAGCACGATTCCCGGCGCCGCGAAAATGATTCTCAAGCCTGATTCATCCAGCCAGGGTCCGAGCCACCCCTGCGCTCCAAAAAGCAGAACGAAGATCAGACCGGAGATCACGGGAGAGACGGCGAAGGGCAGGTCGATCAATGTGAGCAGGATGTTCTTGCCCGCGAACTGGAACTTCGTAATTGCCCAGGCCGCCGCCAACCCGAACACCAGGTTCGCCGGAACGGCGATCGCGGCCGCGAGCAGGGTGAGGCGGATTGACGCCAGCGCGTCCGGCTCCATAATTGCCGCGAAGTAGGCCGACCACCCCTTGGCCAGCGCCTGCGTAAACACGACCATCAACGGCGCGACCACAAAGAGCGCCAGGAACAGCAGCGCCACAGCTATCAGCGTCCAACGCACCAGCGCGGGATCCTGAGTCGATCTCATCGGGCCTCCGTGAACTTCCGGCTGCGCCACTGAAGCAGATTAATCGCCAGCAGTAACGCGAACGAGGCGACCAGCATCACGACCGCGATTGCGGTGGCGCCGGCGTAGTCATATTGCTCCAGCCGCGTGATGATCAACAGCGGTGTGATCTCCGTCCGCATCGGCATGTTGCCGGAGATGAAGACCACGGAACCGTACTCCCCCAGGGCGCGCGCGAACGCCATGGCGAACCCCGTGAGCAGAGCGGGGCGGACGAGCGGGAAAATGACGCGGCGGAAAGCCTGCCAGCGGCTGGCGCCCAGGCTGGCGGCAGCCTCTTCGATCTCGCGATCCGCATCCTCCAGCACCGGTTGTACGCTACGCACCACGAACGGCAGGCCAATGAAGATCAACGCCACCAGAACACCCAGGGGGGTGAACGCGACTTTGATCCCCCAAGGGGCCAGCGCCTTGCCGATCCAGCCGTTCTCGGTGTAGAGGCTGGTGAGCGCGATGCCGGCCACAGCGGTCGGCAGAGCGAACGGAAGGTCCACGAGGGCGTCCACCAGGCGTTTGCCGGGGAACTGGTACCGCACCAGGACCCACGCCACCAGGAAACCGAACACCGCGTTCACAGAAGCCGCCAGCAGCGATGCGCCAAAGGTCAGACGGTAAGACGCCAGCACAGGGGGGGACGTGATCGCACCCCAGAAGTGTGCCCAGTCTGCAGTAGCGGTTTTCAGGAAAATGGCGCTCAACGGCACCAGCACGATCAGGCTCAAGTAAAGCAGCGAGAATCCGAATGTCGGCCAGAAACCCGGCAGGATGCTTGCGCGCTTGAAGGACAGGTTCCGCATCATTTACCCGGCTGATAGATCTGGTCGAACACCCCGCCGTCATTGAAATGTTTCTGTTGGGCCTTTTGCCAGCCGCCAAACACTTCGTCGATGGTGAACAGAGTGATACGGGGGAAGCGGCCGGCATATTTGCTGGCGACTTCTTTCAGGCGCGGCCGGTAGTGATTCTTTGCCGCGATCTCCTGACCCTCGACAGAGTAGAGGTATTCAAGATAGGCCTTCGCAACCGCGGTGGTGTTATGACGCTCCGAGACCTTGTCCACAAGGCTGACGGAGGGCTCGGCCAGGATGCTCACCGACGGAATGACGAGGTCGAATTTATCTTTGCCGAATTCGTTAATCGCCATAAACGCCTCGTTTTCCCACGCCAATAGGACGTCGCCGATGCTGCGCTGCACAAACGTGGTGGTCGATCCGCGCGCTCCGGAGTCCAGCACAGGGACGTTCCGGAACAACCGTGTAACGAAATCCTTAGCCTTGCGCTCGTTGTTTCCGGACTGCTTCAGAGCATAGCCCCAGGCTGCGAGGTAGTTCCAACGCGCGCCGCCGGAGGTCTTCGGGTTGGGCGTGATGATCGAGATTCCCGGCCGGATCAGGTCGTTCCAATCCTTGACGCCTTTCGGGTTTCCTTTGCGCACCAGGAACACGATCGTCGAAGTGTACGGCGCGCTGTTATGAGGCAGGCGACTCTGCCAGTTCTTTGGCAGCCGGCCGGATCTCTCGCTGATGGCGTCGATATCGTAAGCCAGCGCAAGGGTCACAAGGTCCGCCTGCAGTCCGTCGATAACCGCCCGCGCCTGCTTGCCGGATCCGCCATGGGATTGGTTTACCACGACATCGACGCCGGTCTTCGCTTTCCAGTGCTTTTTGAATGCCGCGTTGAAGGACTGATAGAACTCGCGAGTCGGGTCGTAGGAAGCATTGAGCAACTTGACCACACCGTCCGCGCCCCGGATCTCACCTGTGCCGATGGTCAGAATGAGCGCGAGCAGTGCGAATTCGTATGGGCGTGTCATCGTAGTATTTCATTCTCGGAATCGGCTCAGTACAGCATGTTCGCGGATTCGATCAACGGATCAGCACTCGGCGAAGACACCATGAACGATGTCGCGAGGCGGGGTGCACACGGAACTAGGGTCGAAGAACCGCGATCAGCAACAACAGCCGTAAATGAGCCGCTGACTCAGTACAAACAACTGAGCGCGGCGCTGGGTGGTAATCCGGGACATAGATTTCTGCCCAGTGGCAGCGTGGATTCAGTTTAAGGCGCTCCGATCGCGCGAGTCAAGAAGAATCTACCGAATTCCTATCGACATGTGTGTGTTTGATCCTGCATAGAACCTAAACCGTTCATCCGATTGACTCACCCTCAAGCGTCAGGCGACATGCGGTAAGGATGGGCAGCTGTTGTCGTCGGGCGCGTTCGGCGTAGTTGGGGACAACATTTTAGATCTTGCGGACTCAGGCCCGCGTCGGTTAGGATTAAAGCATCTTAATGCTCCCTAGGACAGACCGAGGGGCCGGGGCTTCACCTTCAGCTGGTCATCAATGACCGGACACATCAAACGGGCTACGGGCGGCGATGCTGACCATTTTAGGAATTGAAGACAGTTCTGAGTTGGACCTGGACCTGGCTCGGGCGCGCCTGCGCGTCCGCGTGCTCGTCGTAGATGACGACGCCGCCGTCTTGAGTATGGTGGCGAAGAGCCTTGTAGCCGCTGGCTTCGCCGTCGCGACCGCGCATGGCGGGAACGATGCGTTGGTCGCAATCAGAGAGCAGCCCGAAGCGATCGACCTTCTGCTTACCGACGTTGTGATGCCCGAAATGGACGGCGCGGCACTCGCGTGCAAGGTTCGCGAAATTGTGCCGAACCTGCCCATCCTCTTGATGAGCGGATTCGCTGATATCGCGACTCGGCACGGACCGCTCATAGCAAAGCCGTTCAAGCCGGCGGCCCTAATCGCCATGATCGATAGCCTTCTCTCGTTGGAACGGAGAGCGCCGGGACGCGAAGAACCGGAGGACAAGCCAGGCGCAACGCGTTCGGCGTAATCCGGCCGGTCGTCCTCACGCTGGATTCTCCCAGGACATGGTGGCTCCCGGTCCAGCTTGAGAGCTCTTGATGTTGTGCCTGTTCAGGTTTCGAATGGCACGGAGACCGCGATCTCGCGTCCACCGGCAATCTCGCGCACTCGCGCATCGGCCGTGTGGCGTCCAGGCTCAGGCGAAAGAATCGAATGAACGTGATACCGGTCCAGCACCACGCCGCGATTATTCTTAGGCTCGATGAGACGCGGCATTACGTCTACGCCATCGACCGCCAGCCTGAGCAGTTCCGCCTGCGGCTCTTTGGGAAAGCCCATCGTCGTGTTGCCATGCCGCAAGCGTACACGCAGCGCGACCCCTGACTCAGGCGTGCCCGCTTCGAACGGATCGCCCGGACGGAGCGCGACCAGCGACACGTGCGGCCGCAGGATCTCGTCCGGTTTGCCCCACCAGCGCCATTCGCTCTCGGCGTCCAGCACGCGCCGGCGAACCTCCGCGGTCCCGCCGGCAACGTGCGTCGCAAAACCGCAAACCGCGTCGTGGCGAATCGCCATCACCCGGTTCTCCCGCAGCGCTTCAACCCATCCTTGCCAACTCGGCTCACGGGCAAGGAACACCGTACGGAACCCGGCAAGCTGGTCGGCCCACCACCATGACTCGCGCGCATGGGCGTCCTGCAACGCGACGAACGGCAGCACGTCCTGGTACCGCATCAGGAACGGCTGGGTGTTCAGGAAGTTCTCGTTTCCGAAATGGAACGAGCTCACAGCGCCATAAGTACCCGTTTCCACGGCCTCGTCGAGCAGGACCCGCGTCAACTCCTCGTTCTCATTGAATTGCCAGACCATTTGCCCACCGGCGCGGCGTAGCGATGCGATCCGTTGATCGCGGAAAACAGACCACGGTGCGGGTTTGGCGGGGTCCGCCATCGGCGCGCCGAAATCCGAGTTCGGCGGCGCGATGAGATCGGCGAGGTGGCTGGGACTTCCCAGCCCGGGCACGCGCTGATAGCTGCCGTACTCTTCATCCGCAACGCAGAACAGCACTGCCGCCCTGCGGCGGTCGGCTATTTCCTGACAACGGGCGATCCAGCCCGGCTGGGCATTCTTCGCCCCCCAGATGTGGATCTTGAGTGCCAGGGCGAGTTCGACCGCTTCCGCCGGGCTGCCTGCGCCCGGGGCTTCGATTTGAATCGTGAACAGCTTCAGCCGCGACGGCAGCGAACGGCGGGCGGGCGGCCGTCTCGCCGCATCTCTGGGCTTAACTCCGAGTTTCCGCAGTGCATCGAGTGCATAGAAGGTCGCAGTCGGATTCGATTGGCGCCCCGGACGATCGCCGTAGCCCCCATCGGCGTTCCGCAGCGAGTGCAGGTATGCCGCGCATCGATCCGGTTGCGCCGGCTTCGCGTCGAGCGCCTCCAGGCAGTTCAGCGCCGCCCAGGTATAGGCGACATCGTCCACACCGGCAATTTCGGGTTCCGGTTGGTAGGTAAACCCTCCGTTGGGCAATTGGCAAGCCCGAATCCACGCTGGCAGCTTTTCGGTAACTCCCGCGGGCTCGCTGAGAGCCTTGAGCGCTTGCAGGCCCCACCATGTGTTCATCACATGGCCGTCGCCGCCGTCAGAAGCGGGTGTGCTGTTGAAACTGCCGTTCGGCCGCCGCCGCGACAGCACGTAGCTGTGCCATTGCTGTGTGGCAGGTTCCAGGCCCACGAGAGCGCGGCACAGCAGTGCCATCACTTCGTGCTGGAACACAGGATAGCCTTCGTGCTCGTACGCCTTCGTGTAGATCGACGGCCGGTCCCACCCGCGTACCTCGTCGGTCCATCCGGAAACGTCTTCTCCCAGCCACTTCAGCGCCTGTATCTGCTCGTAGTCAAATCGGCGCAGCGGGCGATCCTTGTGGCGCGCGGGCATCATCGGGTAGTGCTCGCGAATGAAGCGCGCGACTGTGGCTTTGGCGGGCGCCTCTCTCTCGAGCAGGTGGTAACACGCGACCACGGCAAACGTGGGCGTGAGATGGGAAGCAGGATCCACCGCCCACCCGTATGCGCCGTCCGGACGCCTCAGACTCTCCAAATAGCGAATCACGCCCGCGCCGGGTTCTGCAGCCGCCGCCAGACGCGTTGCGAGAACCGCCGGAAGCAGTTCCCGCCTCGTCACACCGATACTGTGCATGAACTACTCGTTGTAACATGCACGTGCGTTGACGGGTAGTGCGAAAGATGAGATTGAGTCGGCTGCGGTTGCGCCGCGAGTTCTGCTACTCCAACCCGAGCCGCCCGCTCACCGTACCCGGCGCCAACCGCGTCCGGCTGTTACACTCCGGGACCGTGGAGCGCCGCCCAGCTCTCGCACGCGATTTTGCGCTGCCTGAAACTGACCGGAATCGCCGTATCCGCCACGCGGAAGCGAGCGCAGTTCCTGCTCGACCAGCCGCACGCGATTGCCCGGGTTGGGATGCGACGAGAGAAACTCCGGTCCCCGCGCGCCACCCTGCGCTTCCAGTTTCTCGAAGAAGCGGGCCATCTCCAGCGGGTTATACCCGGCGCGCGACATAATCCGGGCACCCAGCAAATCCGCCTGCCGCTCGGCGTCTCTCGAGTACTTCAATAGCACCGAATTCGCTCCGAACGCGATGCCCATTTGCCCGAGTTGCCCGAGCAGGGAGCCTCCCCCAATCCCCTGCCCTACCAGGCCGGCGACCATTTGCAGGCCCATCGATTTCGATGCCTGGTTAGTGCCATGCCGGAGGGCAACATGGGCGATCTCATGGGCCATGACGCCGGCAAGCTGCGCCTCGTTCTCCGCCGCGAGGATCAGGCCCGTATTGACGTAGGTTGGGCCGCCGGGCAGCGCGAAGGCGTTGATGCTGCCGTCGTGCACCACTTTGAAGCTATACGGATAGCTGCTCCCTTCCGCTTCAGGAGCGGCCGCGAGGCGGCGCCCGATCTGGTTTACGTAGGCGTTCAGATCGCGGTCGTTGACTAGCCGCACACTCCGCTCAACCTCGGCCGCGGCTTCACGTCCCAGTTCGACGTCCTGGCCTTTCGAAAACAGGTTGAACCCAGGCTTCAGCTTTGTCTGTCCGAGTGCGGAAACGGCGCACAACAGCAATACTGCGAGTACCTTACGGCGTGTGTGAAGCATGCCCCTCTGTTTCAGACCTCACTATGGAATACGGGCCTGCGATGAAAGCCGTTTCACCGGCGGATTGCGCGGCCGTCGCGACCCCGGCGTGCGCGCTCTTCGCCCCATGGCAGTCAGCGGGGGACGCCATTTCAGACCGCCTGAGGCTTTATAATGCAAGTCATGTTAATGCCCACCGAGAAGATCTGGCACAACGGCTCCTTTATTCCCTGGAACGACGCGAAAATTCACGTGCTGTCACACGTGGTTAGCTACGGCAGCTCGGTCTTTGAGGGTATTCGGGCGTACGACACGAAATCGGGACCCGCGGTGTTCCGTCTTCGCGAGCACGTCCGGCGCATGCTGGATTCTTGCAAGATTTACCGGATCGTGGTCCCCTTCACGCTCGATCAGCTCGCTGACGGCATCTGCGAACTGGTGCGCCTGAATAAGCTGAAGGCCTGCTACATCCGGCCGATCGTTTTCCGCGGCTACGGCGCGATGGGCGTGAACGGCGCCAGCAACCCGACCGAGGTCTATCTGGCGTGCTGGGAATGGGGCCGCTATCTCGGGGCCGAAGCGATCGAGGGTGGAGTGGACGTGTGCGTCTCCAGTTGGAACCGCATCGCGCCGAACACCCTGCCGGCGCTTGCCAAAGCGGGCGCGAACTACATGAATTCGCAGCTCATCAAAATGGAAGCGCTGTCGAACGGCTACGACGAGGGCATCGCGCTCGACGCAAGCGGTCACGTCAGCGAAGGCTCGGGAGAGAATCTGTTCTTGATCCGCGATGGCAAAATCGTAACGCCGCCACTGGGCGCCTCGGTACTTCCCGGCATCACTCGCGACTGCGTGCTCAAGATCGCGGCGGGCCTCGGCATTCCGGTGGTGGAGACGCACATTCCGCGCGAGATGCTGTACGTGGCCGACGAGGTGTTCTTCAGCGGCACTGCGGCCGAAATCACCCCGATCCGTTCCGTGGACCACATCCAGGTGGGCGCGGGCAAGCGCGGCCCGATCACCGAAGCGCTTCAGAAGGAGTTCTTCGCGATCACAAGCGGCGAGAAGCCGGATGCGTTCGGCTGGCTGACGCCGATTGATGCGCCGGTGGGCGTGAACGGCTAAGAGTGGGAAACCCTGCGGAGCACGGTCCGGATATCCACCTCCCCCGAGATTTCACATCCGGACCGGCTCGCAAGAGGCTCCTTCTTTGTACCGCAGCACTTCTCGGGAATCCACTAAATTGCGGACGCTCGCGCCCGATTTCAACAGCATTCTTTCCTTGCGGCGCCTACCACTTAGGGCCGTAGTGGTGTGGAAAACATGTCGATAAAACAATCTGAACCGGGAATGGCTTCGCAGACAGCGGGGATCCGGAGCGAAGAATCGGGAATTGACGTCCTGACCGGCCGCGGCGTGACTGTGCGCTTCGGTTCTGAGATCGAGTCCGTCTCGGATGACGGTGCTGCATTGTCCGAGGTCTATGTCGCGCCGGCATGGATCGACATCCAGGTGAACGGCTTCGCCGGAGTGGACTACAACAACCCGCAGGCCCCGCACGATGAGATTGCACGGTCTATCGATGTGCTCTTTTCCACGGGCGTGGCGCGCTTCTTTCCGACGGTAATCACGGGCGCGCCGGACGACATGACGGGCGCGCTGCGCAACCTCGCGGATGCAAAGGAGCGTTTGCCCGAGGGCGGCGCAATCGAGGGATTCCACGTCGAGGGCCCGCATATCTCGCCCGATGACGGACCGCGCGGTGCGCATCCGCGCCGATGGGTGCGAAAGCCGGACGTTCACGAATTCCACCGGATGCAGGAAGCCGCGCGCGGGAAAATTAAAGTCGTGACGCTTTCCCCGGAATGGCCCGAAGCGCCAAGGTACATCGAACGGCTCACGGAAGAAGGCGTCACGGTCAGCATCGGGCACATGAACGCGGACGCCGCCCAAATTCAGGCAGCGGTCGCGGCCGGCGCGCGCATGAGCACGCATATCGGCAACGGCTCGCACCAGACGATGCAACGCCACCCCAATTACATCTGGGAACAACTTGCCGACGACCGCCTGGCGGCCGGCTTCATCGTGGACGGCATTCACCTCGGTGCGGCATTTCTGAAAGTTGCGTTGCGCGCGAAAACGACAGAGCGCGCCATTCTGGTTACGGATGCGGCCCCACCCGCCGCGGCAGCGCCCGGCCGTTACCGCCTCGGCGAGCAGGACGTCGATCACACCGAGGACGGCCGCGTAGTGCTGGCTGGCACAAACCGGCTGGCAGGCTCCGCGCTCCGAATGGACCGCGGCGTGGGCAACCTCATGCTCCTCGCCGGCTTGAAGCTCGCGGACGCGGTGCAAATGGCGACCGTAAACCCAGCGCGCGTGACGAGCATCGCCGGCCGCCAGCGAGGCCTCTCCACTGGAGACCGCGGCGACATAGTGGTGTTCACCTACGAAAACCACCGCATCGCAATCCAGCGCACGTACCTGAGCGGCAGGCGGGTGTACTCGGCGCACGGTGTGTGATTGTAGTGCTGCGGCGTTGACGGAGCAGTGGCGGGCTCTTGAATGCCAGAGAGTCCACGCTGGCCGTCAGTTCAAGAAATACGTGCGGTACAGCGTGTCGCGCTGCCTGGGAGTGAAGCCTGCGTCGCGGATGATGCGGCGCAGTTCTTCCTCACTGGCCTTGTGATGCGCGCCGGCCGAGGAAACCACGTTCTCCTCGATCATGATGCTGCCCACGTCGTTCGCGCCGAAGCGTAACCCGAGTTGGCAGGTCTTCAGACCCTGCGTAACCCAGGAGGACTGCACGTTCGCGATGCCGTCCAGGTACAGCCGCGAGACGGCGAGGGTCTTTAGGTACTCCACAGCGGTCGCCTCTTCCTTCACGGACCGCCCGAGCGAGGTATTCTCGCGCTGGAACGTCCAGGGAATGAAGGCGGTGAATCCTCCGGTCTCCTGCTGAATGCGGCGTACGAGGTCGAGGTGGTTCATCCGCTGCTCGAGCGTTTCACCGCAGGCGAACATCATCGTAGCCGTAGTCCGCATGCCGAGGCGGTGAGCCTCCAGGTGCACCTGCGCCCACTCCTCGGTCGTACACTTCAACCGGCTGATGCGCCGGCGCACATCGTCATCGAGGACCTCCGCGCCGCCGCCGGGGATCGAGTCAAGGCCGGCGTCGCGAAGGCGCGCAATCGTGTCGCGAATCGAGAGGCCGCTCAACTCGGCGATGTTGAGGATCTCGGGTGAGGAGAAGCAGTGCAGCCAGATATTGAAGCGCTGCTTGATGGAACGGAGCAGGTCCTCATACCACTCGATCTTCAGTTCGGGGTGGAGGCCGCCCTGCATCAGGACGCCGGTGCCGCCGAGATCGATGGTCTCCTGGATCTTGTCAAAAATGACTTCCTTCGGCAGCACGTATGCTTCGGCGTGGCCGTTGCTCCGATAAAACGCGCAGAAGGTGCAGTACTCGGTGCAGACGTTGGTGTAATTGATATTACGGTCGATGATGTAAGAGACGACGCCTTCGGGGTGGAGATTTCGCCGCAGGGCGTCCGCCGCCATGCCTGTTCCAATCAGATCGGGATCGCGCAGCAGGCCGAGAGCTTCGTCGCGGGTCATCATGCCGTTAGATCTACAGTAGCAAGCGCGTGGAGCGCTTCCAAAAAGAGCCGCATGCCTTGAATCTCGCGCTCTCCGAGTTCGAGGACGACGTTCTTGTCAAAATAGTCGCGGGCGAGTTCCGGCGACATGCGGCGCGGGCCGGACTCTTGGGCAGCAATGTCATCGATGTGCTCGAGCCCGAAGCGGCACGATGCGGTGAAAGCGCCTGCCAGGCCCGAGGGGTCGAAGCCGCGGCGGGCGGCCCAGACGGCAAAGACCATGGGGTAGCCGGTCATGTCGCACCATTCGGCGCCGAGGTCGAGGCAGGCGTACGGTATCGTCTCAGGATCGAGCCGGAGCGCCGGATCGCCAATGATGAGGGCGGCATCGGCTACGCCCAGCATCCGCTCGAGATCGGGTGCATGAGAGAAGAGCCGGGGCTCGGCCCCGTAACGGCGGGCTAGCACGATCCGGGCAAGTTGCACCGAAGTGCGCGAACTGGAATCCGCGGCAAGGGTCCGGATTCGATCGAATGGAACTTTCGAGAAGAGCAGGATGCTGCGCACGGCGCCCCGGCACGCAATCCCCGTCCCGGGTATGATGGAGAGCCCGAGGCGGTCCACCTCGACGGCGGGCACGATGCCGATATCCGCTTCGCCTCGCGCGAGAAGATCGGCACACTCGGACGGGATCCGAAAATCGAGGGCGAAGAGGCCTCGTTGCGCACCGTGTAACATGCCCCAGACAAGGGGAACGGTGTTAAGGTAACTGACGGCGCAGACGCGAGGAAGAATCAAAGGATAAGGATAGCAGGAGCATCGAGCAACGAGCGAGGAGCAAGGACAAATGAGAGAGACGCCATGCGACTCCGTTTCCGTGGCACTGTAAGCGCGGTTTTCCGGCGTTTTCTCTCCTTGCTTCTAGCTCCTGAATCCTCGCTCCTCGCCTTGTGCTATCTTGAATTCAACCCCGCGTCCGGCAATTCCCTATACACGTTATGAAAACGAATGCACTGGTGTTGTGCTGCGCGGTAGCGCTCTCTGTGGTCCCGGTACGGGGCCAGTCGCCGTTCTACCCCATACCGGCGCGTGTGCTGGGCCAGACGGCAGACCCAAACAACCCTGGGTCCTCAAAGTCGTATTCGCCGAACCTTGTTGAGGGCCGGGAATTATACAGCCCTCAGTCAGTGGCGCTGGACACCACCGTTTCGCCCGCGAGGCTTTATGTCGCGGACACGGCGAACAACCGCGTGCTGGGATGGACGAACGCCTCCGCCGCAAGCGGCGCCAGCACGGCCGATATCGTCATCGGGCAGCCCGACAATCTGTCAACCAGGCCGAACAACCCGAACCTCCAGACCGGCTTGAACCAGCCGTCAGCCGTGGCTGTGGACGGGGCGGGCAACCTCTGGGTGCTCGATGCCGGCAACCATCGCGTGCTGCGCTTCCCCAAGCCCTTCGATGGCAACAAGGAACCGAACGCCGTCCTCGGCCAGCCGGACTTCAACACCCGCATCGCCAACAATGGTGGCATGAGCGCGACATCCTTGAGCTATGCCGCCGGCAACACCGTGTTCCCGGGCGCGCTGGCGTTCGACCTGAACGGCAACTTGTACGTGACGGATACTGCTAATCACCGGGTCCTGATGTATCCGAGTGCCGCCCTCGAAGGCGGAGTGAAGGGCGTGGCGGCCGCTAAGGTGATCGGACAGGATGGGTTCACTTCGGCGACGACACAAGGAACGCGGTTCGACTCAATGAACCGGCTGGTGAACCCGGCCGCGCTCACGATCGGCCCCGACGGGAACATTTACGTGGCGGACCGCTTATCTCGCGTCCTGGTGTTCGGCTCAAGCGTACCGAGTGCCGGCAGCGCTTTGGGCCGCCTGGGCGTGTACAACCCCAACACCGGTCAGCCGTACCAGCCCCCGACCAACAAGAGCCTCCTCACGCCGCAAGGTCTGTCAATGATCGGCAGCGACCTTCTGGTGGTGGATACGGGGAACAGCCGCATCCTCCGCTTCCCGCCGTTCTCGCAATGGCCCGCGTCGCCCGACAGCCCGGCGGCAACAGCGGTGATCGGCCAGGCGGATTTCACCAAGAGCGAAGCGCACTCGGGCGCGAACGGTCTGAGCCTGCCTCTCCATGCGGTGTATTCCGGGTCGGAACTATTCGTGGCCGACTACGGCAATAACCGCGTGATGGTGTTCCCGCAGGCCGGACCGACGGCTTCCCGGATTCTGGGACAGTTCAACGCTGACGCGAACGGTCCCAACATCGTCGATGGGAAGGGCCTATTCCTCTCCGGCGCGATCAGCACACCGAGCGGCACAACAGTGGTGGGAGGCGGGGTGGCACTTGACCGCCGCGGCTCTCCTCTGCGCATGTATGTCGCCGATACGTTCAACAACCGCGTACTCGGCTACTGCGACGTCCGGAAGGAGAAGCCGGGCGACGACCCCACGCTCGTCATCGGCCAGCCGGATTTCAACAGCGCGAAACCGAACTACAATGCGAGCGGCAGCACCGACACGAATGACTCGAACCTGAAAGCACCGGTCGGCGTTGCGGTGGACGCGAACGGCCATCTTTATGTGGCGGACTGGGGCAATGGGCGAGTGCTGCGGTTCCCGGAACCGTGCGCGAATCCGGGCGGAACGCAGCGGGCAAACCTCGTACTGGGACAAAGCAGCTTCACCGCCACGCGCCAGACGTCACCTGCCAGCACGGTGACGGGCGAACCGTACGGGCTCGCATTCCTGCCGGAAGGCCACCTGCTTGTGTCCGATCGCGCGTTCAACCGCGTGCTTCGCTTCACCAAGCCGGCGAACGGCGATTTCAGCAACGGTCAGGCAGCGGCGGCGGCCTTCGGCCAAAGCGACTTCTTCGGTTCCGCTCCATCGAATGCAAGCCCGTCCGCGCCTCCCGACCGCATGCGCGATCCACGGTTTATCGCAACGGACACCTCCGGACGCCTCTACGTTGCGGACTCGAACAACCGGCGGGTCCTCGTATTCGCCGAATCGGCAAGCGCCGGGTCCGGTACGTCAGCCGCATTCGTGCTCACCCGGGGCTTGAGCAACGACGGCTTAGGCGAAACGCACGGCATCTATGTCAGCCCCAACTCGGGGGAAATCTGGATGACCGGCTTATCCGACGGTAGACTTTACCGATACGACGAATACCGCGTCCTGAGCCTGAATCCAACCCCGAGCGCCAATCTCAGGCTCACAATGGGTACGCCGGGCATCGGCATTGCCCCGGATGAAGAGGGCGGCTTATACATCTCTGAACAGGGCAACCGGATATCGCTCTACGCCCCTCCCGCAGTGGGTACAGACGCTGCCGCATTTGTGGCCGGAGGGCAACTCGCTCCCGGGATGATCGCAACCATCTGGCCGATATCGGCCGCTGGTTTCCGGGATACAGGCATTGCAGGCGCGCCAAGCATTCCGCTGCCGCGCACGCTGGCGGACACGCAGGTGCTGGTAAACGGCCAACCGGTTCCTCTGTTTTACGTCAGTGGTTCGCAAATCAACTTCCAGGTGCCGAACAACGCACCCCAGACCGGGACCATCGACCTTCAGGTGGTGCGGCCTTCGACCGGTGAGATTCTCGCCGCTGGCGCCGCCCCGATGCGTACCGCTCAACCCCGATTCTTTCTCAAAGAGACCTCGGGCCAAGTGGCGGCGCTCAACAATGACGACGGCTCTTGCAATGGCCCGCAGGCCCCTGCCTCGGGCGGTTGCCCCAAAGGAACACGCCCTGCGAAACGGGGCGAGTTTATCATCCTGTATCTCACCGGGCACGGGTTCATCGACGGCATGGCGCCCGAAGGCGAAGGCGCTCCGAAAGGCTCGCAACTCTCCACCCCCGTGAAGCCGGTTGTGGCTCTTTCGAGCGGCGCGATCGGCGAAGCCGATTGGTCCGGCCCTGCGCCCGAGTGGGTCGGCCTGTGGCAGATCAACTACAAGGTGCCTAGCAACGCAACCGGCCAGGTGTTCATCGGCGTAAGCTACCGCGATGTGCCGAGCACCGTGCCGCCGCAAGGCTACGCCAGACCGTTCATCTGGGTGCAGTAAGGTCAAGGTAGACGAGGGGAGCGGCTGACGGCCGTTCCCCTTCATCCGCCTGCCGGTTACTTCGCTACCCGCGCTTCCAGCAGGTGCCGCACGCCGTGAAGCGGGATCCGCAGCCAATCGGGCCGGTTCAGCGCTTCATATCCGACCTCGTGGACGGCTTTCTCCAGCAGATACGTATAGAGCAACAGCCCGAGGTCTTCCCGTGACTTCGGCAGAAACGGCGCGTCGCCAGCGACGCGAAGGTACTCCCGCAGGTACGCAACCGCTGCCCAGCGTGCCCAGAACCGGGCCCACACCTCGAGCGCGGGCAGATGGTCCTGAGTGGAGGAGATGCCTGGAACCTCCCCCTGCAGCGCCGCGTAGGCGACGTATTGGAACGAGCGCAGCATCCCGGCAACGTCGCGCAAGGGAGAGCGCTTGATGCGGCGCTCGCTGAGTGGGCGGTCGGGCGCGCCTTCGAAATCAATGAAAACCAACCCCCGTCCGGTATAGAGGACCTCGCCCAGGTGCAGATCGCCGTGAATACGGGTTCGCATGGCATATACACGCCGGTCGCGAATGCCTTCGAACTGGCGTTTGATGTTCGCCTCCATGCCGAGCACTTCGCGAGCTTCGGAGAGCACGGGTTCCGCCAGATGGCGGATGCAACGGCGCAGCGCGAGCATGGAAACGGAGGTGAGGCCGACCATCCCGTGGTACAGGGAATGGCGGTAGAAGTCCGTAAACGGTTCGGGTGCGAAGTCGCGATCGGAGGGATCGGCGAGCGCAAGGTGCAACTCCGCAGTCCGGCCGCCAAGCTGGCGGGCGAGCTCCAGATTCGAACCAATGAGTTCCTCAGCCAGGGGCGGAAACTCGGCATCAATCAGCGCCAATGACAGCGGATCCATCTGCGGCAAGCTTGCGTCAGCCTGCTGCCGGACGAGAGCGGATTCGAAAAAGGTGCCCAGCCGGTCGCGTGTATAGGTCCAGCAATCGGCTTCGAGAGGGATGCTCTTACTGAGCGTCCCGAGGAAGAAGGTCTCGCCGCGGGAATAATACTGAAGTGTACCCACCAACGGGGCGGAGTGCTCGAAATGCTTGCGCTCGGAGAGGTGGCGTGCGATCTCGACCTCGGGGTGAGGACCGGACTCCACCTTACGGTACAGCTTGAGAACGTACTGATCGCCGAACTGGAGTGAGCTGTTGGTCTGGCCGGAGCGGTCCACGACGGAGTCGGGAACCTCGGCTGCCACGTCGGCCGGGAGGCCGGAATTGGGGACGCAGGCGAGTTCGCCTTCCTCCCCCGGGTAGCGGCGCCGGCGCGCAATCGCATCCAGTATCTCCCGTCCAAAAGCTGGATCCCATACCGCCCCATATAGGACGCCTTCCTCATTGAAAGGTCCGCGGATGCGGACCAGAGCGCTCTCGGCCCGCGCCTCCAGGAACTCCTTTCCCCGCGCGAGCGAGACGGGCAACTGATACACCTCCGAATCGGCGTCGGCGTAGTCCACGTTAACCAGCAGGACGGTCGCGACAGCCTGCTTAAGCGGAATCGAATCGACAATCTGGACGCCGCGGATGCGGTGACGCTTGCCGCGAAACCAGCGCCGCCCGCGCAGGAAACCCGGGAGCGCCTTCTCGATTGCGGACCGTGAGTCCCCCGAGAACACCTCATCCCAGGATTCTATGGACAGGACAGGGATCTTCGCCTCCGCCGGGCGGTCGCGCGCCATATCGGCCCCGGGCCGCTGCGGCTCGAAGGTGAACCAGTAAAACGAGTGCGGGCTGAGTGTCAGCAGGTATTCCCGGTCGCCGATGACAGGCATTTGAGCACGGCCAAACACGTCTACCGGGGCTAGTCCTTTGAACTGCGAGAGATCGAGTTCGGCGGGCTGAACGAACCGGGATAGATTCGCAACCACGAGGATTGCCTCATCCTCATACTTCCGGACAAACGCGAGCACCTTGCGGTTCTCCGGGTGGAGAAATTCGAGCGAGCCGCGGCCGAAAGCCTTGAACTCCTTTCGAAGGGCGAGAATCCGCTTCATCCACCACAACAGCGAGCTGGGGTTGTTCTGCTGCGACTCAACGTTCACGCTCTCGTAGTGCGCCGCCGGATCGATGATGACCGGCAGATACAGACGGTGCGGGTTCGCGCGTGAGAAGCCGGCATTTCGGTCGGCGCTCCACTGCATGGGCGTGCGAACGCCGTTGCGATCGCCGAGGTAGAAGTTGTCACCCATTCCGATCTCGTCGCCGTAATAGATGGTGGGCGTTCCCGGGAGCGAGAACAGCAGGCCGTTCATCAGTTCGACGTGCCGCCGATCGTAATTCATGAGCGCCGCAAGCCGCCGGCGGATGCCGAGGTTGATGCGCATCTGCGGGTCGCTCGCGTACACCCGGTACATGTAGTCGCGCTCCTCGTCGGTGACCATCTCGAGCGTGAGCTCGTCGTGGTTGCGGAGGAACATCGCCCACTGGCAGTTTTGCGGAATCGGCGGCGTCTGCTGGAGGATGTCTACGATCGGAAACCGGTCCTCCATACGGCTGGCCATGAACAGACGCGGCATCACCGGGAAGTGAAAGTTCATGTGCGACTCGTCACCGTCGCCGAAGTACAAGACTGCGTCTTCCGGCCACTGGTTGGCCTCCGCCAGCAGCATGCGGTTGCGGTACTTCGAGTCCATGTGAGCGCGAAGGCGCTTCAGGAAGGCGTGCGTCTCAGGCAGGTTTTCGCAATTCGTCCCTTCCCGTTCGAAGAGGTAAGGCACGGCATCGAGCCGCAGCCCATCCACCCCCATATCCAGCCAGAAATCGAGCACGTCGAGCACGGCCTGGCACACGGCGGGGTTATCGAAGTTGAGGTCCGGCTGATGGGAAAAGAAACGGTGCCAGTAGTATTGTTTGGCGACCGAGTCCCAGGACCAGTTCGACGGCTCCGTGTCCTTGAAGATTATGCGGGCTTCGGAGTATTTTTCGGGAGAGTCGCTCCAAACATAGAAATCGCGCTCGGGCGAACCCGGCGGCGCGGTGCGTGCGCGCTGAAACCAGGGGTGCTGGTCAGAGGTGTGGTTTACGACCAACTCCGTAATGACGCGCAGCCCGCGGCTGTGCGCGGCTTCGAGAAACGCCTTGAAATCGTCGAGTGTGCCGTACGCCGGATGCACATCTGTGTAGTCCGCGATGTCATAGCCGTCGTCTCGCCAGGGCGAGGGGCAGAACGGTAGCAGCCAAATGGCGGTGACACCCAGGTCGGCCAGGTAATCGAGCTTCTCCTCGAGACCGGCGAAGTCGCCCATGCCATCTCCGCTTGCATCGTAGAAGGCACGGACGTGCAGCTCATAGATGACAGCGTCCTTGTACCAGAGCGGATCATCGGCCAGTTTGGAAGGGCGGCGGTTGCGCGACATGAGGCGGTAGCTGAAGGCAGTGATCTCGTGTTCCCAGAACGATCTGCTTTCAGTTTAGCCCGGAGACGCGATCACCCGAACCTCGACGCTCACCGGCGGTCACGCGAGTTGCCCCGGTCGAGACACGGCGAGGCGCTGAAGCGGCCCCTAACGAGTCGCCCTACGCGCGGGTGAACCGGCCGGCGAGCGGATTCGCGGACGACAGCTTCCGCCTTACAGGTGCTTATCGCAGAAGGTGAGGTATTGTTCCCAGTCGTATTCGGTAACGGCGTGCTTGCCGGCACGGATGTGGTAACCGATCGTGCCCATTGCGGGCTGATGTACGGCGGGCATCTCCTTCACGGGGAGGCCGTCTGTGCCGAGCAGGCGATAGACGGGATCCGCCGCGAGAGCGCTGAGAAATTCGCCTTTCGGATCGGCCCACTGATCTTCCACGGCGCTTGCAACGTAAACGGGCCGCGGCGCGATCAGCGCGAGCAGCATGTGCTGATCCACGGGAAGCGCGTTTTCACGGCCGGCGTATTGCTTGAAATTAGCGGCGAACCAGTGAGGGAAACCGCGGTTGATGATGGCGGTGGTTTCGCCAAAGCGCCGCCGGGCGAGCGCGGCGCCGCCCTCACCGGAGTTGTTCGAGATGACCAGCGCGAAGCGGGTATCCTGTGCCCCGGCCCAGAGCGCTGCCTTGCCGAGCCGTGAATGCCCCATAACCGCGACGCGCTTGCCGTCGAGTTGCTTGTCCGTTTCGATGTAATCGAGCGCGCGGCTCAGGCCCCACGCCCATGCGCCGATCGACGCCCACTCGTCCGGCCCAGGAGCGGTTTGGCCGGGCTTGTAGAACATCGGGTGGACACCGTTCTTGAAGCCATCGTCGAAATCGGGGTCCAAGTCGCCGTAGTAGGCCGTAGCCAAAGCGTAACCGCGCGAGACGATCTTTTCCACCTGCCAGGCATCGGCACTACGGCCGCGCGTCTTCTCGGGATCAACCTGCAGTTTCCGGGCCTCGCGATCCTTCAGCCATTGGCGTGACATGGTGATGCCAGGGTCGGAGTGCACGATCTGGTTGCCGCTGAAGTTCAAGCCCAGGATGACGGGCACGCGCCCGCGAGCTCTCTTGGGCACATAGACCAGCAGGTCCATTCGCGGCCCGTCCTTAGTGCCCTGGAACAGGACGGAGACCTCCTTACGGATGGCCGTTCCGTTGAGCGCGTTGGAGTCAACGGACGTGACCTCGAACGTCATCCCCTTGGGCCGGCCCGCCGGAGTGCGACCGTACACCTGCGTCTCGAACAGCTGCAGGATTTCCGGGCGGCGCTTCTCGCGCCAGTCGCGCGGGCTCTTGACGCCGGCGAGAGGATCGGGCAGCGTGTAGGCCGGAACCTTCGACTCATCGTAATTAGCCCCGTCGCCGGGCTGCGCCCAGGCGGCGGCGGAAACGAACAGCGCGGCACTGGCGAGAAAGTAGCGGTAGGTCATGGCGAGAGACGATTATGACACGACCCTCACCCATGGGTTACTCGTACCTGAGCGCCTCCAGCGGACTGATGCTGGCGGCGCGCCGGGCAGGCATCAAACAGGCAGCGGCGGCAACGGCCGCGAGGACAAGGACCGCCGCGGCCATCACACGCGGGTCCGTCGCGCTCACTTCGAACAGCAGGCTGCGGAGCACTCTCGCAAGAGCAATCGCCGCGGCAATCCCACCAGCGAGCCCCGCAAGGACAGGCGCCATTCCCTGCCGCAGCACCAACCCGAGTACATCCGCGGCGCGAGCGCCCAGCGCCATCCGGATGCCGAGTTCGTTCGTCCGGCGCGCAACCGTGTTCGAGATGACGCCGTAGATGCCGAGCGACGCGAGCGCGGTGGCGGCGAAGGCAAAGATCCCAATCAGCCACATTTGGAAACGGCGCTGGGCGGAGGCTTCCGAGACGACCTCCTCCATTGGGATCATCTCCGGAACCGCGATCTCCGGGTCTTCCTGAGAGATAGCCTGCCGGAGCGCCTGGGCGGCGTATCGCGGGTCCATCCCGGTACGCACCATCAAGAACAGCGTGGTCCGCGCCTGCTCCCAGTGCGGAACGTATGCAGTCAGAGGTGCTTTCTCATCGAGAGTGGCCCGTACGTCGGCGACCACGCCGACCACTTCGGAGAGCTTCTTCGGTTCACCGAAGACCGTGACGCGCTTGCCTACAGGATCCTCGCCCGGCCACAGAACTTCGGCGGAGCGAGCGGAAATCATGAGCACGCGGCGGCCGCGGTCGCGGTCCTCGAATGCGCGGCCACGCACGAGCGGAACCCCGGCGACGCTGAAATACGCGGGGGTCACGAACCGCACGTTGACGCTCGGACGTTCGAACATCCCGTTCGTGTCACCGGCACGGGTGTACACGTTGACCCACGTTTCGCCCCTCAGCGGCAGGGCGCTGGTTGCGGCCGCGGTGCTGACGCCCGGCAGCGCCGAGATGCGCGGCAGCACGCGATCGAGGAAAGCCGCGCGCGCCTCCTGCTGCTTGTATCTCTCTCCGGGAAGGCCGATCTGGACGGCCATGAGGCGTTCTGCGTTGAAGCCCTTGTCCACCTGCATGAGCTTCGCGAAGCTCGACATCAGCAGGCCGGCAACGATCAGGAGAACGGTGCTGAGGCCGACCTCGAGAGCCACAAGGAGTGTTCGCAGGCGAACGCCGCGCCCGCCTTCCGTCATGGAACGGCCGCTGGCGCGCAGCGCGTCCTGCGGATCGGCCTTGGCAAGACGCCATGAGGGCGCGGCACCAGCGAGCACGGCAGAGAGTATCGCGAGGGCGATCGCGAACAGCAGCACACGCAAATCGAGAGTTACACCGGACAGCCGAGGCAGGTTCGCCGGCGCGAGCCGCAGCAGCGCGCCGAGTCCTCCCCACGCCAGCGCAATGCCGAGCACGCCTCCGGCGGCGGCTAGCACCGCGCTTTCGGCCATCATGTGACGCATCAATTGCAGGCGACCGGCGCCGAGTGCGGTCCGTATCGCCGCTTCCCTGCTGCGCGCCGCCGTGCGCGCGAGCATCAGGTTCGCGAGATTTACGCAGACGATCAACAACACCGCGCCGACAGACAAAAGGACGACGACGAGCCCCTTGCGCGCCTTGCCGACCACCTTTTCCTGAAGCGGCACGATGACAGATTTCGTGGCGTACTTGTCTCCCGGCTCCGCGTACGTATTGACGATGTTCGCCAGCACGCCATCGAGTTCGGCGGCGGCGCGCTCCGGTGTGGCTCCGGGCTTAAGACGTCCGAGGCAGGGGTAATTGAATTCGCCCATCCAGCCGACGCGGCGGACGTCCTCCGCAAGGGGTTTGAAGAGCTGAGGCTCCCTGGAACCGGAACCCGTTTGGATGGAGGAACCTCCCGTGAGTTCGGGTATACGGAAGCCGCGCGGCAGCACGCCCGCGATGGTGTGGGCCGCGCCGTCAACAGTGAGCGTGCGGCCCACAATCCCCGCATCAGCGGCAAAGCGGCGGCGCCACAAGCCGTCACTCAAGAGGACAACGTTTTCGCGGCCGGGTTGATCCTCCTCCGGCAGGAAGTTCCGCCCGAGCGCGGGCTGCACTCCAAGCAGCGGCAGAAACGTCGCACTTACGCGCGCCGCGGGAAGGCGCTCCGGGTAGCCTCGCCCGAGCAGGTTCATCTCCGAGCGCTGGAGTAATGCGAGTTCCTCGAAAGAGCCCTTCTGCTTACGCCACTCCTCATAGTGGTGGACGTTCACCGGCACGGTCGGGTAAGTATCCTTGAAACGCTCCACGGACTCCTGAATGAACACGAGGCGGCCGGAGTCGCGGTAGGCGAGCGGTTTGAGAATGACTCCGTTTACTACCGAGAAGATGGCCGTATTCGCTGCGATGCCGAGCGCGAGCGTCAGCACGGCAACGATGGTGAACCCGGGCGTGCGCAGCAAGTTGCGGACGGCGAAGCGAAGGTCGTGACTGCCCATAATTTGCAATTACGCACGAAGATGCGAAAGGTTCGCAGTTTCTGAAGTGAGATTAATAACCTATAATGGAGGAAAGCACGCGGTTCCAACTTTAGGGGATGCAGGATCAGCGCCGTATGCGGGCGCTCCGCTCGAGGTGTTTCGGAGCACTGCTGGCTGCCGGTCCGTGAGGAGGATCGATGGGTGCAGGGATAGTGACGCGTCCACGCCAATTGCTGATTGGGCTGGATGCGATGGAATGGGATCTGGTTCGGCGCTGGGCGGACCAGGGCAAGCTTCCCACCTTCCGCCGTTTGATGCAGGAAGGAATGCGCGCCGAGTTGTCATCCACGGCCGCACAGTTGCCGGACACGGTCTGGGCAGCGACATATACCGGCTCGAACCCCGCCAGGTTTCAAAAGTACTTCTACGTGCAGTACGACGCCGCCACGCAGGGCCTGAAAAACGTTTCCGACGACGGCTACAAGGCGGAAGCGTTCTGGGACATGCTCAGTGCCCGCGGCAAGACTGTCGGTGTTGCGGACCCTGCGAAGTGGCCGCTGTCGCGCTCAATCAACGGTTACCAGATTGCTAACTGGGGCGCACACGCGACCAAGGCCTCGCGCGGGACGAACCCGTCGGAGTTATGGAGCGAGGTGATGTCCCGGTTCGGCGAGTTCCCGGTGCGTGACTGCGACGCAGTGGACGATAACCCGAAGTCCCAGGCGAAGCTGCGGCGCGACCTGCTCGACGGCGTCCGCAAGCACGGCCAGATGTTCCGGTGGCTGATGCGCGAGCGTCCGGCGGAGGTCTTCTACGGAGCGTTTTCGGCGCCCCACTGCGCCGGGCACCATTTCTGGCGGTTCATGGATCCGGAGCACCCGCGCTATGACCCCGAGGACCGGAACGGTTTCCGCTCGACCATGGAGGAGATCTACGCCGCCATCGATTCGGAAATCGGCGAACTGATCCACGCGGTCGGCGACGGCGCCAGAGTCATGTGTTTCGCGGCGCACGGAATGGGCCCCGTGTATCACGCTTCCTGGAACATCCCGGATATCCTCGACCTCCTCGGTTACGGTCCCGACGGAATCAAGAAGACAGCCACCGCCCAGGAGGAGCACGAAGGCAGCGTGAACTTCTGGCGGATGCTCAAGATGATCGTTCCGGGGAAGGTTCAATACGCGATCAAGAACTCCCTGCCGAAAGCCGCACAAGACAAGTTGCTGTTCCTATGGTATGCGGGCGGGCAGAACTGGAAGGGTGCGCGCGCATTCGCAGTGCCCAACAACGACGCCGTGGGTTCGATTCGCATCGCGGTGAAGGGTCGGGACAAATACGGCGTGGTGGAACCGGGCGAGGAGTACAGGCGGATCGTGAATGACATCCGCGATGCGTTCCAGGAATTGACCGATCCCGTGACCGGACGCAGCGTAGTTAGCATGGTGACGCTGACCCACGAGGCGTTCCAGGGTCCGCACATCGACAACCTGCCCGACATCACGGTTCAGTGGGACCAGACTTTCGCGTGGCAGCACCTGCAATCCCCGCGCATCGGCGTACTGAAGATCCGGCGGCAGGACGGGCGTACGGGCAGCCATACCAGCCGCGGTTTCGTCGTAGCAGCCGGCCAGGGTATTCCGGTGGGTGCTACAGAAACAGGACGCTCGATTTACGACATCGCGCCGACCATTCTCGAGTGCGCCGGCGTTCCCATCCCCGAGTCGATGGACGGCAAGCCGCTGCCTGCCAAGCAGGCGATGACGGCCTGAGGAGCCCATGTATTCCGCATCCCCGAAAGAAGCCGGGGAGCGTGTGCTGGCGGAGTGGTGGCCCGTCATAAAGGGGCACGCCCGCCAGATGGCGTGGGTGCTGGGCGGCAAGGGCGCGTTGCTCGCCGCCAACACGCTGATCATGCTCCTGCTCGCGCGGCGCCTGCCGCTCGATACCTATGGTCTGTTCGCCACGTTTGTGGGCCTGCAAGTGCTGGTAAGCCGTGCGCTGCTTGCGGGCCTGGACAACACCGTCGTCCGTCTTGCCAACCTCGACGAGTTGCGCCCTTACGCGAATGACGTGATGGGAACGGGTCTGCGGATCCTGCGCAACACATCATTGGGCCTGGTGGCGGTAGCGATGGTGTTATGGCCCTTGCAGGAGGTCCTTGGAACGCACTGGCCTGCATGGGCGGTAGCTGCGGCAGTGGTCGGTTCGGTGGGTTTGGCGCTGGTGGATTACAGCTACTTCTGCCGGCTTGCCGAACTTGGATACCGTGGCGGCGCGAGGTTGCAGGCCGGTCCGGCGCTGGTGCGCTGCGCGGCAACCGCGGCCGTTGTTTACAGCACGAACTGGCCGCCGCTGGTATTCCTGGTTTACGGAGGAGTAAGCCTCGGACTTGGGCTGTTGCAGGTCGCGCCGCTACGGACCGCGCGCCGTCCGGCAACTCATGGCTTGGCGCGGCGCATCCTTCGTTACTCTGTCTGGCCGGCGACCGCGAACGTTACCGCGGCCTTCAGCCTGCACCAGGGGACGTTTCTGCTCGCGTTTATGGGACTCACCGCGGAGGCGGGTATCTTCGGACTGGCGCTCACGTTGAGCCTCGGCTTCTTCACGCTGAAGAACGCGTTCTACGAATACCTGCTGCCGCGGATGGTGCATGTGCCGAGTACAGCGGCGCTGCCGCGATTCCTTACCCGCTCGCTGCTCGCGGCTGCGGCGGTGGCGACGGCGTGCATTCCCGTCGCGGCCCTCGTAGGATGGGCCCTGCCGCACGTTCTCCAGCCGGAGATGGTGCAATCCGTCGGCCCGTTCTACATTCTTTCGGCATCGATGCTCCTGTTGATCATTCAATCGCCTCTCGAAGCCGCGAGCCTCTATCTGATGCGGCCGCAGTTCGTTACGTGTGGATGGATCGTGCGGGTCACGGCCATCGGAGCATTCGGCTTTGCGCTCGCCCCGCGATGGGGAGCCTCCGGCGCTGCCGCGGCACAACTGGCCGGCGGCCTGGTCGCCTTTGTTTTCATGACTGTGGTCGTGTTTGTGACGTTGCGGCGCGCGGCCCAGAGCGGTGTGTCCCCAGTGGTGAACGCGTCTGCGGTTCAGGCGCCTTTGGCAAACCTCAACTAACATGTGTGGAATAGCGGGAACAGTACGACTGGGCGACTCTTCGCTGATTGAGCGAATGGTCGAGAACATGAGCTATCGAGGGCCGGACGATTGCGGCCTGTACTCGGACGGCGACGTTCGTCTGGGTCACCGGCGGCTCAGCATTCTCGACCTTTCGAGCGCCGGCCATCAGCCGATGGAGACCACCGACGGCGGAGTTGCCGTTGCCTTCAATGGTGAGATTTACAACTTCCGCGAGTTGCGGACTGAGTTGGAACACGCCGGGCGAGTCTTTCAGACCGGTACGGATACCGAGGTTATCCTACATGCGTACGAGCAGTGGGGGATGGATTTTGTCGGAAAGCTCGAAGGGATGTTTGCCTTCGGCTTATGGGACCGGCGCGCGCGTAGACTGATCGTCGCGCGGGACCGGACGGGCATAAAGCCGGTTTTCTACCACATCCGCCGCGACGGGCTGGCGTTCGCTTCCGAGTTGAAACCGCTGCTGCACATACCCGGCTTTGAGCGGCGTGTAAACCGGCGCGCGCTGCGCTCGACGATGCGCTACGCCTGCAACATCGAGGATGAATCGATGATGGCGGGCATCTTCAAACTCCGCCCGGGCTATCTGCTGGTCTGGAGCGACGGCAAGACGCGCACGCAACCGTACTGGGCGCATCCCGAACCGCGGCCGGAGGCCTGGGATGAAGACCGGCTGGTGCATGAAGTGCGCGGGCGGCTCGCAAACGTGGTTCGTTCGCACATGGTCAGCGACGCGCCGCTGGGCGCCGCATTGAGCGGGGGCCTCGATTCGAGTGCGCTGGTGGCGCTGATGGCGAAGGCAGGGAACGGAATGGTGGAGACCTTCACCGTCGGGCATGGGCAGGACGACCCGGACCTCATCAAAGCGCGCGTAGTGGCGGAACACTGCAAGACGAACCATCACGAAATTCTCGTCGGTTCTGATAACGTACCGGACCTTCTGCCTCGCGTCGTCTGGCATCTGGAAGAGCCCATGGGGCAGATGGAGATCATCCAGATGTACGCGAACTATCGCGAGGCGTCTCGTTTCGTGAAAGTGCTGATGGTGGGCGAAGGCGCCGACGAGTGCTTCGCGGGGTATCCGCGTTACAAGCTCCTCCACAATCCACTGGCGCCGTATGCGGTGCGGCAGGACCTCTACAGGCGCGTCTACATGTACGCGGACGAGCGGCCGCAGACCGTGCTCGGGCGGACCATCTCGTCAGCCCTTTGGGCAACGCCTGCGCGCTCGCCGATGCCGGATCCCGTGCCGCGGGCGCCTCTCCCGTGGCTGGGAGAGGATCCCGCACTGGCGGTCAATCACGCCCTGAACTATGACCAGAGGACGTATCTGCACCACCTTTCGCTGAAGCGCGCGGATGCGCTCGGGATGGCACATTCTCTGGAATTGCGGGTACCGTTCGTGGATCGCCAGATCGTCGAGCTTGCGAATCGGATCCCAGCCGGTTTTCTGCTGCGCAACGGGATGGAGAAGTACATTCTGAGGCGTGCAGTCGCGTCGATGCTGCCGAAGGAGATCGTTTGGCGGCGCAAGCGCGGCTTCCAAATGCGGCTGGGACTCGGGCTAGCGGATACGCTCGAGTATCTGGCGTCCCGCCTGCTCAAACCCGAAGACGTGCGGCGGCGCGGATTCTTCGATCCGCTCGCGCTTCATGACTTGAGGCGCGGACGGCCGTACCGGGCGACGGCCATGGCGCAACGAGTGTGGTCGTTCCGGCTGTGGGCTGCGCTTCAGGCGGAAGTCTGGGCGCGGCTGTTCCTGGATCGGGGCCCATCGCTTGCGCCGCCCGCCACTCTCAACGAGATTCTGTGATGCGGTTTGTTGAAGAACAGGTCGGGGCCATCGCGCCGCTTGGAGTGTTCGGCGCCGAGATTGCGGCGATGCTGGCCGTGGCGCTGTACGCAGTTCTCGCCGGGCGCACGGCTGCGGGCGAGGCGCGGCGGGCGGAGTCCTTTTGGGTACGGCTCGCACGCCGGAAAGGCCTTGCGGTATTGGCGGTGACGCTGACGGTGTTCACTGCGCGATTGGCACTGCTACCCGTGATGCCCCTGCCGGAGCCGGTGGTGATGGATGAGTTCAGTTACCTGCTGGCGGCGGACACGTTCGCGTCCGGCCGGATTGCGAATCCACCACACCCGTTCTGGAAGCACTTTGAAACGTTCTACGTGCTCCAGCAGCCCGCGTACGCCTCAATCTATCCACCCGGTTCAGGACTCTTCATGGCAGCGGGGCAGGCACTCACGGGCCACCCATGGACAGGTGTGCTGGGGGCGACTGCGGTCATGTGCGGAGCTGTAACCTGGATGCTCCAAGGCTGGATGCCGCCGCAGTGGGCGCTGCTGGGCGGGGCGCTGGCGGCGGTTCGGATTGGAATCTTCAGCTATTGGATGAACAGCTATTGGGGCGGGTCGGTTCCGGCCATTGCGGGAGCGCTTGTGCTCGGAGCGGCGCCGAGACTGGTGAGGACCCTGCGCGCCGGTTACGCGATCGTTTTGGGACTCGGGCTGGTGCTGCTCGCGAACACGCGTCCATACGAAGGGCTATTCGTCGCGGCGCCTGTGCTGGTGTTCCTGGCCGCCCGGGCGTTCGCGATGCGGAGGACGCCCTTGTTCCGGGCCCGGGGCTTCGGCGCTGCCGTGTCGCTCGGTCTCTGCCTGATCGCCGGAGCAGCGGCGACGGGTTACTACGTATGGCGCATCACCGGCAGCCCGGTAGTGCTGCCCTACGCGGCATACGACCACCAGTACCGGCCCACATCTAACTTCCTCACGACACCTGCAAAACCTATCCCTCACTACAACCACAAGATCTTTCAAGATCACTACGTGCTCGATCAACTCCCGTTTCACCACTACCTCCGCAAGCCCGCAAACTTCGTCCGCAGGAACATAGCACGCGCGAGGAATGTATGGCTCTTCTATTACGGCCCGGTGCTGACGATCCCGCTTCTGATGTTGCCGTTCGTGCTTCGCGACAGGCGGGTGCGGCTGCTAGGGATTGCGGTTGGGTTCGTTTTTGCCGGAAGTTTGATCGTCTTCGCGCCTTTCCCGCACTATTTTGCTCCTGTGACGGGCGCGTTGGTCGGCATCGCCATCCAGGGACTGCGACATATGCGCGCCGGTGTGCGCCTGAACCGCGGGTTCGGTTTTGCCGCAGTCCGTGCGATTCCGGTGGCGCTCGCGACCGTCGCGGTGTTCGGCGGGACGGCCCAGGCGCTTGGGATTCCCCTGCGCAGTGAGCAGAATCTGCGTCCCGACCGGCGAATGTCGTGGACTGGGACGCCTCCGGGCGGAATCGACCGCGCACGAATCGTTCGTGAATTGATCAGGGCAGGCGGGCAGCACCTTGTTTTTGTTCGCTACGCCCCCGGCCACGACCCGATGTTCGATTGGGTGTACAACTCCGCAACCCCGGACCGGGCGCCCGTGGTGTTCGCGCGAGAGGTGACGCCCGAGGCCGATAGGGCGCTGATGGCCTATTTTTCGGGCCGCCGAGTGTGGATAGCCGAACCCGATGCCGAGCCGGTGCGCCTTGCGGCGATCGCGGGTCCCCCGACCGGGCAGCATTCGGACATCGCCCCGGCCCGGCACGCCTCGGCTGGCATAGGCAACCTGATGGAGGACAAATGACGGATGCCGCTGAAATTCGTAAGGTGCCCGCACCTGCGGGCGCACTCCGCCATTCTTTCCTTCGGGCCGCGCTGACGGCGGGCCGCGCGGTGATCGGCCGCCGGTTTTCGGAACTGGCTAGGGGAATGGAGGAAGCGCAGTGGCTGCCCGCGGCCGACCTTGAAGTACGCTCTGCCGAACGTCTGCGGTCGCTTCTCGAGCACACGGCGGCGACGGTGCCGTTCTATCGGGAACGCGGCATAGGTCTTTCGGGATCACCGATGGAGACGCTGCGGCGCTTCCCGATCATGAGCAAGACGGAATACCGCGAGCGCGGTATTGAAGCCTTCTGCTCCGACCGAATCCCCGCGTTTCGCCGAATCGATCGAACGACCTCAGGCTCAACGGGCGAGCCGTTCGGCTTCGCTCTCGATCGCTCCGCGCTGCCGGTGATCTTCGCGAGCCATCTGTTCTACGATTCCTGGTTCGGCCTGCACCCCTTCGATCGTTACGTGCGCATCATGTCGCCCCCAGCCGCGGTGCCCACACTGCCCTCCAGCACGCCGCTGCTTTTCCGCATGCGCCAGGCGGCTACACGCCGGCTGCAGCTTCTATACGAAAGCTGGACCCAGGAAAAGATCATGGTGTGGGAGGTGAGTGCCGACACGGCGGAATCGGTTTATCGCCGGATGGAACGGTTCAAGCCCGACTACGTCCTGGGCTACACCTCGAGCCTCGCCGTGATTGCGGACGAACTGATGAAACGCGGGTTGCGGCTTTCGCGACCGATCAGGGCAGTGGTGACCATCGCCGAGACGCTGACCGCCGCGCGTCGCAAACTGATCGAAGCCTACTTCGCGCCCGAACACATCGTGAACCGTTACGGCATGCGCGAGTTCGGATCGTGGAGCGCGCAGAATTGCACCCATTCGCCGGACCAGTTCCACATCAACACGGAGCTGGTGGTGGCCGAAGTGCTGCGAGAAGACGGGTCGCCGGCAGCTCCGGGCGAGATTGGCCGGGTTGTGCTAACCGATCTGTGGAATTACGCGCGCCCGTTCGTACGGTATTTCACCGGCGATCTGGCGGCGGCGGGTCCTAGGGAACCCTGTGCGTGCGGGCGCGGGTTCCCCATGCTCGGTCAGATCGAGGGCCGTTCGCACGAGTGCCTGTACACGCCTTCGGGCAAAGTGATCAGCCCGGCGGTGCTGGGCCATTACCTTTTCGTCTATAACAACCACCTGGACTCGGTGCGGCATTACCAACTCGTGCAAGACGGTGACGACAGCGTTCGGCTGCTGGTCATACCCTCAAACCGGTGGACCGACGGGACCGCCGCGGTACTGGCCGAAGCAATTGACAAGCTGGTCGGCGGCGAGATGCGCGTAACCGTGGAGCCCGTCCCGGAGATCCCGGCCGAGCGTTCGGGCAAGCGCCCGATTATCAAATCGCAGGGACCGCGCCCAAGAAGTGCGCGTCCCAAGCACTAACACTCTGGAGGGGAAGTGGGAGTGATGGAAACGCGTCGCACCCGGCCTGTAGTTGTCGTCGCAGCGTTTGCGCTGATTGCGGTCACGGCCGTTATCGCCGCGATCGCAGCCGATTTCGCCTACACGATGTTCGTGGCAGGCGCCTGGACACCTGACTACTGGCTGGACCGCGCCCACATCCCACGCAGCACCTCGGCGCCCGATCCCGAACTCGGATTTGTCCGCAAGCCGAACCTCTCCTGGAAGGGCGAGATGAACGGGAAGAGGATCGCTTACCGCAACGACGAGAACGGGTTCCGCAACCCGCCCGGTGTGACGCAAGCGGACATTGCGTTCATCGGCGATTCGTTCACCGAAGCCGCGCATATGCTGGAGGAACTCACGTTCGTACAGCGTGTGGCGAGCGGGGCGGGCCTGCGCACCGTAAACCTTGGACGGGGCGCCTACGGGCCGCAGCAGGAACTGATCGTGCTGAAGCGATACGCGCTGCGGTACCACCCGAAAGTGATTGTATGGCAGTTCTTCACTGGCAATGACGTGAATGACGCGGAGGAGTTCGCACACTGGGTGCTGCTTGGCCGCAAGAGCGACACGCCGCTGTTGACCCGCTACCTGAACAACTCCTTCCTGCGGAGAACGCTCAAGGATGTGCTCCACCTTCCAACGCGCGGGACCGTCCCGGCCACGCTACGGTACACCGATGGTTCCAGCGAGGAAGTCCGGGTGCTTTATGAGCGCGAACCGCCCGTGCTTCAATCGGCGGCACACGAGATCGAGCATGCTCTGGCGGAGGGCGCACGGATCTGCAACGAACGCGGCATCAAGCTGATCGTGTTCACCGTGCCCACGATGCTGCACATCTTGCAGCCGTACATTCATTTCCGTGAGGACGAAGCGCGCAAAGTATTCGTCGGTGGACGCGACGCGGCGCGGCGTTCCGAGTTCACCGAATGGCTGAACCATACATGCAACGCCATCCACGGCTGTAAATTCATAGATGTATGGTCGCGATTGCACGCGGCGGCACAGCAGGACAACCGCGCGCTGTACATTCCGAACGACGAGCACCTTGATGAGCGCGGCCATGAAGTCGTGGCGAAAGCGATCCTCGAAGTAATCGGATCGCAACACCGGCTCGCAGCCTCGAGCGCCACGCTTCCGTAGCGTGCGAGAGAGAGGCCTTGCCGAGGAGAACTGCTCCGCTCAGATCATTTCGGTCAGAAGTTCCGGACGCGGCGAGGGGATCACGACCTTGTTCACCAGCAGCCCTTTCTGGGCCACCACGGCCGCGCCGCTGTCCACGGCGCTTTGCACCGCTGCCACACTGCCCGTCAGCGTGACATAAGCCTTGCCGCCCAGCGCCATCGCCAGGCGCAGTTCCACCAGCCGCACGTTGGCGGACTTCACCGCAGCGTCGGCGCCCTCGATCAGAGACGCTACCGAGAACGACTCGATAATCCCCAACGCTTGCAGCGCCTCTACTTTTGCGGCGCCCGTGAGTGCCGGGAAGACGCTCTCGTGCACGTTGGGAATCACGAAGCTGTCGATCTTCGAGAAGCCGCCGGACTGGGAGCCGGCATTCACCGCCGACTGCACCGCGCCGACGTCGCCCCGCACCATCACGATGAACTTCCCCGAGCAGATGGAGCGCGCCAGCAGCAGCTCGACGTCCGAAGCTTTCAACATGGCGTCACAGACCTCGTACCCGGCCGCGATGCTTCCCAATTCAATCAGTCCGATAGAATTCCGTGCCACTCCGGCTACCTCACGATTTCGATCCAGGATTCTGTGACGCCTGCGATAGAGCCGTTGATGGAAGCGTGTACGTCCGCGCCGAGTTGCCCTTCGGCAATGCGCGCAACAGTCTGGCCGCAGCGGACGCGGTCGCCGGCTGCCACGACGGGCGTCGCCGGTTTGCCCGCGCCATGGAGTAACCGCACGCGCACGCGGCCGGGCTCGGGCACGGCACTGTCAAACGGCGTGTCCGATTCGAACTCCTCGATTTTGAGCCTTCGCCGGAGCATCGCGAGCGGAATCCTCCGAAACTCCTTCATCGGATGCACGCGCGGCGATTGAGG
The DNA here is from genome assembly GCA_035561355.1 of Bryobacteraceae bacterium. Lineage (GTDB taxonomy): Bacteria > Acidobacteriota > Terriglobia > Bryobacterales > Bryobacteraceae > DATMXS01. Next base: position 52,175 of record DATMXS010000496.1, read on the forward strand.
CTGTTCCATCTTCAGGCCGGCGGCGCGAAAATCGCGCTTCGATTTGTCGCATGCCTCCTTGGGATAGAGATCCTCCGGACAAGCGTAGAGGGTGCAGATGCCGCATGCGCAGCAGAGTTGTCCCCACTGGTTCCAGTGCTGTTCGCCCGACTTCGTGAAGCCCAGGCTCCGCATCACCTGATGCGGACGAACGTCGTAGCCGAGCAGGTAGCGCGGGCAGAACTCGGTGCAGTAGCTGCACTGGTCGCAGGCGCTCTTCCCAATGTGGAGTTGCGCCTTTTCGGGCCGCGAACGGCGCTCGATTAGGTAATGCGAACGCGGCAGCACGATGAGGCCGGCTGTGGTCTTCGTGACCGGCGCGTCGAGGTCCTCCGCAAGTGAGCCCATCATGATGCCGCTGACGAATGCGGCGTAATCGGGAACCGTGGCCCCGCCCGCCGCGGCGATCAGGTCGGAAAGCGGAGTTCCGACCGGCGTCCAGAAAGCCTTCGGCTGCCGCACCGCGCCGCTCACCGAGACGAACTTGCGCGTCACCGGCCGGCCGTGGGCGGCCTGATCGACGTTGTATAGCGTCTCGACGTTGTTGACCACGCACCCGACCTGCAGCGGAATCCCGGCGGGCGGAATCAGGCGTCCTGTGGCGGCGTAGACCAGTTCGTACTCATCGCCGGAAGGGTAGAAGTCGCCAAGCAGGGCGAGGTCGATCGGTTTACCTGCCAGGTACGGCTTGACGGCTTCCACAGCCGCCTTGTTCTTTTCTTTGACGCCGAACTTGCCCTGCTTCGCACCCGTGGCCTCCATCATGAGCGACAGACCGGAAACGATTTCCTCCGGATGCCGCTGCATGATCTCTACATCCTTGTGAACCAGCGGCTCGCATTCGGCGCCGTTCGCGAGCACGTATTCGACACGTGATGCGGCCTTCACTTGAGTAGGAAAACCGGCGCCGCCGGCCCCAACAACACCCATTTCGCGAAGGTGCACGGCGAGCGGTGGACCGCTCGATCCTGCGGCGTTTTCCTTGGGGCGCATGGACTTCATGAGGGTCCTTTATTATATCGGTAGTATTCGACTCTCGGAGGTAATGCGAAATGACCCCATCCGCAACAATGATGAACCCTGGGCAGGTGCTGCTGCCCGAGTTCGACCACGAGATGGCCAACACGCGCCGGGCGCTCGAGCGCGTACCCGACGGCAAATTCGGCTGGAAGCCGCATGAGAAGTCGGGCACGCTCGGCTGGCTGGCCGGGCACATTGCGATGATGCCGCTCTGGGCCAAAGTGACTTTGACGACGCCCGGTCTCGACGTTATGGCGGGCGATGAATACAAGCAGCCTGCGATGGACACGCGCGAACAACTGCTCGCGGTATTCGACGAGCACCTCGCGGACGCGCGAGCTACTATCGAGAAGGCAACGGCAGAGACTTTCGGAGAGCCGTGGACGCTGCGCTCCGGCGAAGACGAAATCTTCACATCTCCGAAGGCGGTCGTGATGCGCAGTTTCGTCATGAACCACATGATTCACCACCGTGCCCAACTGACGGTGTATCTCCGAATGCTGGATGTGCCGGTTCCGGGTCTCTACGGGCCGTCGGCCGACGAAGGCACGATGTAGGAGCCAGGTTAAGCCAAGGTTAAGCCACATTCCTCCGTTCGCCCCATGAACTTGCGCATTTGCGACACAATGAAACCAGCGAAGTTCATTGGGGCTACGGAGGGATGAGACGACATGCCATCGAAAGCAGCCGCGCGCCGCGCCGAGCAGCGCAAGCGTGAAGGCAAAGCGCCCACCACTCAAGCCGGCGAGTTCGTTCGCGAAGAGATGCATCACGCGAAGGAAGGTCGGCACAGCGCAGGGAACCCAAAACAAGCCATTGCGATCGGCCTTTCCGAGGCTCGACGCGCCGGCGTGGATCTGAAGCCGCCGAAGAAGGGCAAGGCGAGCGCGGCAACGCGCAAAAAGGCCGAGCGCGATTACGAGCGCGGCGAATCGAACCGCGCGAAGCCCGCGGCCAAGCGCACCGCTTCCACAGCGAAGCGAACGTCGGCCGCCGCGAAACGAACCGCTACGTCGAGCAAGCGCGGCGCACGAAAGAGCACCGCGGGCGCGCACTCCACCACAGCGCACAAAGCGGCTCCAAGGAAGGCCGCAACCAAGACAGCAAGGAAGAAGACCAGCGCGGGGCGGGCCCCTGCGAAACGAGCAGCGGCGCGAAAATCTCGCTAGTCACTGGATTCGGGAGGACCCATGGGAGTTCTGGAAGATCAAGCTACCCGTTTGCGCATCGATTCGATTCGGGCGACCACTGCCGCCGGAAGCGGCCATCCCACTACGTGCGGTTCAGCGGCCGAGATCGTGTCCGTCCTCTTCTTCTCTGTCATGCGGTATGACCCGGCCGATCCGGGCAGCCCGCGCAATGACAAATTCATCCTGTCGAAAGGACACGGCGCGCCACTGCTCTACGCCGTCTGGGCGGAGGCGGGGGCTTTCCCCCGAGACCAACTGCTCACTCTGCGCCGGATCGATTCCGATTTGGAAGGCCACCCGACGCCGCGGTTGCCGTTCGTGGACGTCGCGACGGGTTCGCTCGGCCAGGGACTACCCGTTGCGGTGGGAATGGCGTTGGGTGCGCAACTGGACGGCTCTGACCAGCGCATTTACGTGCTTATGGGCGACGGCGAATCGGCGGAAGGGTCCGTGTGGGAGGCCGCACAGGTGGCGCCCGTCCACAAACTCGGCAATTTGTGCGCGATCATCGACATCAACCGGCTGGGCCAAAGTGAGCCCACCATCCTGCAGCACGATCTGCCCTCGTACAAACGGCGGTGGGAAGCGTTCGGGTGGAACGCGCTGACGGTTGACGGGCACGACATCCCTGCCCTGTTGAACGTGTTCGAGAAGGCCACGCAAGTCACCGATAAGCCAACAATCGTCCTTGCATGCACCTATAAGGGCCACGGCATGCTCGACGCCGAGGATCGCGAAGGGTATCACGGAAAGCCCTTCGAAAAAGAGGTAGCGGATAAGATCGTCGCGGCGCTCGAGGCGAAATTCGACGGTAAAGCGGTGGCGTGGTCACCGAAGCTGCCATCCGGCACTGCAAACAAGACCGCGCCGGCCCGGAACGGATCACCCCAGCCGCCATACCAGCTCGGGGGCAAGGAGATTGCCACCAGGAAGGCGTTCGGAGACGCGCTGGCTGCGCTCGGCCGCGCTGACAGCCGTATCGTCGCATTGGATGGGGACGTGAAGAACTCCACCTACTCGGAGGAGTTCCAGAAGGCCGCCCCTGAGCGCTTCTTCCAGGGCTATATCGCTGAGCAGAACATGGTCGGCATGGCCATGGGCCTCTCGGCAACGGGCCGGATCCCGTTCGCCGCGACGTTCGGGTGCTTCCTCTCGCGCGCGGCGGACTTCATCCGCATGGCGGCGATATCCGGCAATAACATTAAGCTCGCGGGTACCCACGCGGGCATTTCGATCGGTGAGGATGGACCGTCACAGATGGCTCTCGAGGACCTCGCCCTGATCGGTGCAGAGCCGAACTTCACCGTGCTTTACCCGTCCGATGCGACAAGCGCATGGCGCGCGACAGAACTTGCGGCAGGCGTAAACGGCCCGTGCTATCTCCGGCTTGGGCGTCCCAACGCAAAAGTGCTCTACGGCCCCGACGAGAAGTTCTCGATCGGGAAATGCAAGGTGCTGCGCGAAAGTCCCGACGATCGCGCGGTGGTAGTGGCCGCAGGAGTGACGCTCTTCGAGGCGCTGGCGGCATATGACGAGTTGAAGAAGGCAGGCCTCGCGATCCGGGTGATCGACTTGTTCAGCATGCAGCCAATCGACCGGGACACCCTCATCGCGGCGGCGAGGGCGGCGAAGGGAAACGTCATCACCGTGGAGGATCATTACGCACACGGCGGCATTGGGGACGCCGTGGCCGCCGCACTCAGCGCGGAACGGTTCCTGGTCGAAAAACTCGCGGTGCGCGAGATCCCGCGGAGCGGCAAACCTAAAGAGTTGCTGGACCGGTTCGGCATTTCCGCGCGGCACATTGTCGAGGCGGTGAGGGCGTTATAGCTGCGGCGCGCATACGGGTTCGCCCAGGAGGGCGCGCGCGAGGCGGGCAACCTCGGCGTGGAACACCATCTGGTCCAGCTCCAGCACCAGATGGAAGTCGTCGCCAGCCGGCGCCGCTCCGCAGACTTCACCCAGGATCAGCGCCTCGTCACTCCGAACGCTCACCACCGTGCCAGGTGCGAGTGTCCGAGGGGAGCGCAGTTCGACGCGCCGTCCGGCATTTGCCGCGACCCGGGCTGACCAGGTCTCGTTACTGCCCGGAACCGACAATTCGACCGCCGTTGCCAATTTCATAGATCACTCATCGGCAAAAAGGGCGTCGAACTTTAGCATTGTCGGTATTTAAGAAAGAATGGCAACTGCTTATCGCAGAAACAGGGCCAGCCAAAGAAGAATTGCGAGCGCGCCGGAAAGGCCGATTTCCGGCCAGTGGCTCACCGCAAAATCAATCGCGATCCGCGTGTGCGTGCGGCGTGACTTGGGGGATGTCCGCTGCCGCAAGCCTCTCCGAACCAGTTCCTGCAAACCGCGGCGATCGGCAATGAGGACCGTACCGCTGTTGACGCCAGTGGTGGATTTGACGAGCTTCTTCCGCAGGCCGGGAGGTATGTCTTCAATCGCGTGGTAGAGCGCCGTCTTCCCGCGGGTGGCGATGAAAATCGTTCGCGTTTTTATGGTTCCGCGTTCCATCCGGATCCACCGCCTTGCGCCGCCCGGCGAGCCTCGTGAGGCGCGACCCCGCCGTAAATGCCTGCGTGCTTCAGCACAACCTCGATGAAGCCGAGCGCTGCCTTCGAAAGCGCCTTGTCCTTACGGTACACCAGAGCAAGCCTTCGCAGCATCGGCTCAGGTGAAAGCGGGATCGCGTGCAAGCGGCCGCCGCTCACTTCTTCACGGCAGTGGCTGCCGGCCATGAACGCGATACCCATGCCGGCCAGGACGAAGCGCTTCAGCATCTCAGTGGAATCGAGTTCCATTGCGATCTGAAGGTCATCCTCGACCAACTCCAGCCATTCGTTGAGACGTGCGCGCGTGGTTCCGTATTTCTGGAGAATCAGGGGGAAGCGCGCCACCTCGGGTGCGGTCACAGAATCCTTGTCCGCGAGCTCATGTCCGGCCGGCACAATCAGCCTGATTTCGTCGGAGTGGATCTTCACAACCTGCAACTTGCGTTCCTGAACCGGCAACTGCACGATCCCGAAATCGGCCAGGTTCTCCTGCACCGCGTCTAGGATACGGGATCCATAGGACCGATCTACCAGCAGGTGTACATGAGGGAACTGCCGGCGGTAATCGTGGAATACCTCAGGCAGAATATAGATCCAGGTGGCCTCGTTCGCGGCGACCACAAGGTCGCCTCTGGGGGTGCGCTCCAATTCGTTGATGGCGTCCTGCGATTGCCGCCTCAGTGCCAGGATCTGCTCGGCGTACTGCGCGAAAATTTTCCCCGCGGTGGTGAGCGCAATGCGACTGCCGAAACGGTCGAATAGCTGCGTGCCGAGTTCCTGCTCGAGTTGCCGGACTTGGGCGCTGATTGCAGGTTGCGTGCGGAAGCAGGTCTGCGCCGCCTTGGAGAAACTCTTCAGGCGGACGATCTCGAGGAACGTGTGCAGTTGGTCCAGATCCATGCGCTGACAACCGGGATCACAGCGGCGACCGAGCCTCGCAGGCCCACACTGCGGTGGGCTGGGACAACCTGGGTGTGCCCGTCCCGCTTATGATTCAGATTGTATCAGCGACACACAGCCAGCGTTTCGTCCGGACCTGACTGTAAGCGCGTACCCGTTTCCGGGGACACATCACAGTGTTCCCCGGAAACGCGTTCTGATCAGATTAACGGAAGTGCGCCCTGATATCCTCTTCCACCTCTTCCATGAGCCGTGCATGTTCCACCGGCGCTTCGACCGACTCGGCCGAAGCCAGCGACAGCACTTCCACTGTGAGACCCTCGTCAAGATACTGCAACAGAATCTCCCGACCGTTCCGGAAACGGATTCCATCCCGGTAGCGGTAGGCTGAGGCGCTGAGCTGGACGAAGGTAACCTCCTCTTCCGGCCCGACCCCCAACTCCTGCTGCAGGTCTCTCGGTACCGTTACCATCCGAAGCCGCGCGCCAGGCGGGATACAGACGGCCGGCACTTTTTCGGTCCGCAGCGGCGGCGGGTTCAGCCAACTTCGCAACACTTGCCACCAGGTCCGGTCCCCTTCCGGGACAGGCGGCTTGTTTCGAATCAGGTCCACGGGCGAAGCGAGCCCGATGGAGCTGGTCGGAAAACGATGCGTTACAAGTTGCTCCCCTTCCACTGCGAGACGGTTAGGAACGGCGTGCAGTGAATAATCACACATCCCAATAGCCTCCTCTGACGGTTGAACCCAGGCAACCCTAGTACTAATTGGACCACAGTTCTACTGCCGGGCGATAACGGACACGCAATTCCCGCAACACGGAAAATCAGGCAAAAATGCCCTAAAAAGCTCCTGTTTTCTTCAGCAGCGGGCGGAGATAGCGCGCCGTGTGCGACTCCTGAACGGCGGCGACCTGCTCCGGGGTGCCTTGCGCGACGACGCGGCCTCCGCGCTCTCCGCCCTCCGGACCGAGGTCGATGATCCAATCGGCATTGCGGATGACTTCCAGGTTGTGCTCGATCACAAGTATGCTGCCGCCGTTATGGATGAGCTTCTGGAATGCCTCGAGCAACTGGGCGATATCGTCGAAGTGAAGACCAGTCGTGGGCTCGTCGAAAATGAACAAGGTCCGCTCGCAGGACGCCGCCGCGAGGTGTGCCGCCAGCTTGACGCGCTGCGCCTCATCGCCCGAAAGCGTAGTGGCGGATTGCCCCAGCCGCAGATACCCGAGTCCCACCTGTTGCAGCACGCGCAACTTCGCAGCCAGGCGCGGTACGTCCGCGAAGAACGTGAGCGCCTCCTTGACGGTGAGTTGCAGCACCTCGTGGATATTCATCCCGCGGTAGAGCACCTCGAGGACGCTCGATTTGTACCGCGTGCCTTTGCACTCTTCACACACGAGTTCGACATCCGCCAGAAACTGCATTTCCACGCTGACGGTGCCGTCGCCCTGGCACGTATCACAGCGGCCGCCGGGGATATTGAACGAGAAGTGGCCTGGGGTGAAGCCGCGGCGGTCCGCCTCGGGAGTGGACGCGAACAATTCGCGCACGATGTCGAACGCCTTGATGTACGTGATCGGGTTTGAACGCGGCGTTCGGCCAATGGGGGATTGATCCACCAGCACCGCCTGCCGGATCCGCTCCGCGCCTTCAATGCGCCGGCAGGCGAGCGTCTGACGCGTTCCGGCCGTTTCCGGATCGTCGGTCTCGGGCTCCGCCTTGTGCGCAGCCTCCAGCGCCTTATAGATCACGTCGTGAACCAGCGTGCTCTTGCCCGAACCGGAGACGCCCGTGACCGCCACCATCATCTCGAGCGGGATCTCAACGTCGAGGTTCTTGAGGTTGTGCAACGCCGCGCCTTGAACCTTGAGCATGCGCTTCCGGTTGACGGGCCGGCGAGCGCGCGGCTGCATGGTCAACCGCTCGCCCCGAAGGTACGCGCCGGTGAGGGATGCGCCGTTCGAGCACATCAACTCAGGGTAGGTTCCCGCAAAGATCACGCGCCCGCCGTTCTCGCCCGCACCGGGTCCCAGATCGACGATGTAATCCGCGGCGCGCATGACGTCCGCATCGTGCTCAACCACGAGGATGGTGTTGCCGAGTTCGCGCAGTTCTTCCAGAATGCGGATCAGCCGGCCCGTGTCGCGCGTGTGTAGCCCGATGGACGGCTCGTCGAGCACGTAGCAAGCGCCGACCAGCCGCGAGCCGAGGCAGGTCGCAAGCTGAATGCGCTGGGCCTCGCCGCCCGAGAGCGTGGAGGATAAACGGTCCAGCGTGAGGTAATCCAATCCGACATCGTTCAGGAACTGGAGCCGCTGCCGGATCTCCACGAGCACCTTATCGGCGATGCCGAGTTCCTCGGGCGTGAGTTCGAGTCCATTGAAGAACTGCGCGGCCTCACCGATGTTTAAGGCCGCGGCTTCGCCGATGTTCTTCCCGCCGACTCGGACCCACAGTGCTTCCGGGCGCAGGCGAGCGCCGCGGCACTCGGGGCATTGCGCGTACCCGCGGTAGCGGCTCATGAAGACGCGGACGTGCAGTTTGTATTTCTTGGTCTCGAGGTAATCGAAGAACGTGCGCACACCGCCCAGCACAATCTCACGCTCGCCGGCTTCGAGATCGCAGAACGGGACGTCGAAACGAACCCGGCCCTTCGCGCGCTTCTTGAGCCCCGTCAGATAAACCTTGTACTGGGGTTTGGTCCACGGCTCAACAGCGCCCTCGTCAAGCGACCGGCTCCGGTCCGGGATGATGAGGCTGATATCGTAATCAATCGTGTTTCCGAAGCCCTGGCAGCGCGGGCAGGCGCCGAAGGGGCTGTTGAAGCTGAACAGGGGCGGCTCCGGCGTAAGGAATTCGCGATTGCACGTCTTGCACGCGAACTTCTCGCTGAACCGGAGCGAGCGCGGCGGCTCGGCGTTGGCCTGTTCGAAGAAGGCTTCACCGGATTCGCGGTAACAGATCTCGAGGCTGTCAACAATGCGCTGATGGAGATCCGGGGCCAGAACGACACGATCAACCAGGCCGAACAGCGGCTGCTGAAAGTCGATGTCAAGCAGCGATTCGGGGCTCGAGAACTCAAACATACGGCCGCCCTGGTAAAGCCGATTAAAGCCCCTCTGGCGAAGTTCGAAGAGGCGGTCGCGAACCTCCTGTGTGGAGCCGAGCCGAATCGGAAACAGGATGTACCAGCGGGAGCCGGCGGGCTCGCTGAGCATGGTCGCGGCCACCTGATCCACGGAATCCCGGACCACCTGCTGGCCGCAACCGGGGCAGAACGTCCGCCCGGCGCGCGCGTAGAGGAGACGGAGATAGTCGTAGAGTTCAGTAGAGGTGGCGACGGTGGAGCGGGGGTTGCGAGTGGTGTTCTTCTGCCGGATTGCTACCGGCGGCGCGATGCCGTCGATCTCATCCACCTCCGGCTTCTCCATGCGCTCCAGGAACTGCCGGGCGTACGCCGAGAGCGATTCCACGTAGCGCCGCTGGCCCTCGGCGTAGACCGTATCGAAAACCAGCGACGACTTGCCCGAGCCTGACACGCCCGTCACCACAGTGATGCTGTTGTGCGGGAGCTCGAGCGAGATGTTCTTGAGGTTGTGGAGACGGGCTCCCCGGATGATGATGGCGTCCTGCACGAGAGGGTAACCTTTTAGTTTACCGTGAGCGCGTCCCTCATCCCCCTGATCCAACGCCTGCTGCTCGGCTGGTATGCAACGTCCAAGCGCGACCTGCCATGGCGGCGCACGGGCGAGCCGTACTGTATCTGGCTCTCTGAGATCATGTTGCAGCAAACGCGCGTAGCCGCGGCTGCGCCGTACTACGAGCGGTTCCTGGCGCGGTTTCCTTCGGCCGAAGCGCTGTCCGCAGCGCCGGAATCCGAGGTGCTCGCGGCCTGGGCGGGCCTCGGTTATTACTCGCGTGCCCGGAACCTGCACCGGGCGGCACATGCGATCGCCGCTCGCGGAACCTTTCCGGCGGACTACGATGGCATTCGCGCGCTGCCGGGAGTGGGCGAGTACACGGCGGCCGCTGTGGCGAGCATCGCCTTCGGACTGCCCCATGCGGCGGTGGACGGCAACGTAAAGCGAGTGGTGGCCCGCCTGTTCCGCGCAGGGGACGGCGTACGGGAACTGGCGCAGAATCTCCTGGACCGCACCGCGCCGGGAACGTGGAACCAGGCAGTAATGGAACTTGGCGCGACGGTGTGCCTCCCCAGGCAGCCGGCGTGCGGCTCCTGCCCGCTCGCGCCGGTGTGCGAGGCGCGGGCACGTGGCGAAACGAACCGTTTCCCCGCCCGGCGTACCCGCCCGGGCTTCCAACGGTTGTCCAAAGTTCTGCTTGTCATCCAACAGGGTAAAGAGACATTATTGTGGCAGAGAGGTTTGGAGTCTCGTCGCATGGTAGGTTTTTGGGAGTTGCCGGAAGCGGAACAGCTTCCGGGGGCAACGGTTTTCCGGGAACTGGGCGGGTTTCGGCACACAATCACGAGCCATCATTACGAAGTCCGCGTGGTGCAGGCCAGGCTGCGCAAAGCGCCGCCTGGGTTCCGGTGGGCGGGCAAGGATGAATTGGCTGCGCTTCCGCTCTCGACAATGGCGCGAAAAGGGTTGCGGGTTGCGGGCAAAAGCTCGAATTAGCGCACTCCGTCTGAATTAGGTGAGAGGCACGCCGGTCCCGGCGCACTTCTTCATGTGCGCCCTATTCTCCTGATCGCAGCGCTCGCCTTTCGGCTGTCGGCCGGCGACTGCAAGCCCAAGATGCCGTGCTACTCCGCCGAGGGCATCGTAGACGGCGCCAGTTTCGCCCGCGCGGTTGCGCCGGGCTCAATCGTAAGTATCTTCGGCACCGACTTGGCCTGGGCTGCGCAGGGCCGCGACGCCAACCAGGCTTCAATCGGCCTGGGCGGGGTCCATGTCCTTGTAGGCGGCCTCGCGGCATTCGTGTTCTACGTCTCTCCGGGCCAGGTGAATGCGCTGATCCCGAATAGCTTGCGGCCGGGCGGCTTCGAGGTCCGGATCGTGCGCGACGGGGCGGGCGGCCCGGCGGCGATTGTCAATATCGAGGAGTACGCGCCCGCCCTGTTCGAGTACGAAAGGGATACGGCGATCGCGCTCCGGTATCCGACCTGGCAACCCGCCACGCGCGAGTATCCCGCCCGTCCCGGCGAGATTGTCTCGCTGTTCGCGACCGGTCTCGGCCCGCTGACATACCCTTTCGGAGAGTACGACATCCCGAACAGCGCCACTCCGATCGAGGCACGCAAACAGTTCCGCGTACTGCTGAACGGCATCGCTCTCGATGACAACCTCATCGAGTACGCAGGTTGCGCCCCGGGCTACATAGGCCTGTACCAGATCAACGTGCGGCTCCCCGAACGTGTGGACCCGGATCCCGAACTTCGCATCGGGATCGGCAAGACGCTAAGCCGCGCCGACCTCCGCCTTCGAACCGCGCCTTGACGCGTTTCTGCAATAATGACGGTTGCACGCCCGGCCTCTGAGCCACTGGTGTAAGCCGGGTTGAGGCCTTCCTTCAAAATGACCCTCGAAGAAATCCGTGAATTAATCAAGGTGGTGACGGAGACAGGCGTGGCGGAACTGGAAGTGCAGCGCGGCGACAACCGGGTACGGATCCGGCGCGTGCTGCGGCCCCAGATACACTCCCTGGGTGGCTCGATGCACGCAAGTGCGCCTACGGAGGCGGTCCCAACCTTGGCAGTCGCCGCAACGGAATCTGCCACTCCGGCGCCTGCTGCCGAACCCGAAAGGGCGCCTGCCGACCCGCTCAGCGATCCCAGCCTCATCATCGTGAAGTCCCCAATCGTGGGCACCTTTTACGAATCGCCGACCCCCGGATCGGCTGCGTTCATCCGTGTAGGCGATATCGTCCGGCCCGGAGATGTGCTCTGCATCATCGAATCGATGAAGCTGATGAACGAGATCGAGTCTGAGCATTCCGGAACCATCGTTGCCCGTTTCGTCCAGAACTCACAAGCGGTCGAGTATGGAGAAGCGCTGTTCGCCATCCGCCCGGCCTAAAGCATGTTCGAGAAGATTCTCATCGCCAACCGCGGCGAGATCGCGCTCCGCGTAATCTGCGCCTGCAAAGACCTCGGCATCCGGACCGTCGCCGTATACTCGGAAGCCGATCGCAACAGCCTCCATGTGCGCTTCGCCGATCAGGCCATCTGCATCGGGCCGGCCAAGAGCACGCTGAGCTATCTGGATATCCCATCCGTCATCAGCGCCGCTGAGATCGCCAATGTGGACGCCATCCATCCGGGATATGGCTTCCTGAGCGAAAACGCCGATTTCGCGGACGTCTGCGAGATGTCGGGCATACGCTTCATCGGCCCTCGAGCAGACGTGATCCGGCTGATGGGGCTCAAGGAACGCGCCCGTTCGGTGATGAAGGCGCACGGCGTGCCGACTCTTCCGGGCTCGGACGGCCTTCTGAAATCGGCCGAGGAAGCCATTGAAGTGGCTGGAAGGATCGGCTATCCCGTAATCCTGAAGGCTTCGGCTGGCGGCGGCGGCCGCGGCATGCGGATCGTGCGTGCGCCGGGCGATCTGGCGCCGGCTTTCGCCTCGGCACAGCAGGAAGCGGGTTCGGCCTTCGGTTGCGCGGACGTGTATGCCGAAAAGTACATCGAGTCAGCGCGGCACATCGAATTTCAGGTGCTCGCGGACCAGCACGGCAACGTCGAAGTGCTGGGCGAGCGTGAGTGCAGCATCCAGCGCCGGCACCAGAAGTTGATTGAGGAGGCGCCCTCGCCTTCGGTTACGCCCGAACTCCGGACACGCATTGCGGCCGCCCTCAAATCAGCTCTCTGCGCGGTGGGCTACACCAATGCAGGGACGGTCGAGTTCATTATGGACGAGGCTGGAAACCTGCACTTCATTGAGGTGAACGCCCGCGTCCAGGTGGAACATCCGGTGACCGAGTTCACCACGGGAATCGACATTGTCAAGGCGCAGCTTCGCATCGCCGCCGGCGAACCCCTCTCGGCGATCCTCAAACAGCCGATCGAAATCCGCGGACACGCCATCGAGTGCCGCATCAATGCCGAGCACCCGGAGAGCTTCGCTCCCTGCCCCGGACGGATCACCGCCTTCAACGTCCCAGGCGGCGTCGGAATTCGCGTAGACACTGCTGCCTATACGGATTGCGTGATTTCGCCCTACTACGACTCGCTCGTCGCCAAGTTGATCGCCTATGGGGCGGACAGGGATGAAGCCATCGCGCGCATGCAGCGGGCACTCGAAATGTTCGTGATCGAAGGTATCCACACCTCGATCCCGCTTCACCGGCGGATTATGGCCGATGCCGAGTTCCAGGCCGGCCGTTTCGACACGAATTTCGTCAAGCTCCTCGCGGAACAAACCCGAAAATAGCCCGCCAGCCGGCCCGGTACTGTTAAACAATGCCGCAGGCGGACTCGGCCGGACTTAGGCTCGCACCTGCGCGGGTCGGCAGGCTTGAAGTCGCTTGTTTCCAACAGCTTGGGACGCATCGGCTCGGCGTGCACGCCCGGGCCGAACGTTCGTGGGGGACTGCTCTCCCCACAACTGCGAACAACCTGTAACACTAGCTTAACAGTGCTGTAACTTGAGCTGCGGTAGCGGTGTGCTGAAATAACATTTGGTGGCGCGGCTCTGCCTCGCCGCGGAGGCCTATGCGTTTCAGCCTGATTCCCAGAGAGGAATCGTTTTTCGATCTGTTTGAGAAGAGTGCCCAAATCCTCAACCAGGCAGCGCAACTGCTGGTCGAGACCCTGAACGACTACGGCAAAGTACACGAGAACGCCCTTCGGATGGAGCGACTGGAGCATGATGGCGACCAGATCGTTCACGAGATCAGTGCGCGCCTGAATTCCACGTTCATCACTCCGCTTGACCGGGAAGACATTCACACGCTCGCGTCCCACCTGGATGACGTGCTCGATTTGATCGAGCAGGCCACCGAGCGTTTCGTGCTGTTCAAGGTCAAGGAACCCACGCAGCCCGCGATTGATCTTGCCAACGTGATCGCGAAGCAGGTGGAACAGATCGATAAACTGATGCCGCGCCTCCGTGATCCGAAACACGACGACATCATGCCCGTGCTGGTCGAAATAAACCGTCTGGAGAACACCGGCGACAAGATTCTCCGCGACGCCCTGGCCCAGTTGTTTGAGGACGGCAGCGACCCGATGTTCGTCATTCGCTGGAGCCACCTGTACGAGGTGCTCGAGGACGCCACCGATCACTGTGAAGACGTCGCAATGGTCGTCGAGAACATCCTGGTCAAAAACGGCTAATCCATCTCGGCATGTTCGGGATTCCTGTCGAGATACTGTTCGTCCTCGGACTGGTATTGGCAGCCGAGTTCGTAAACGGCTGGACGGACGCGCCGAACGCAATCGCCACCGTCGTTTCAACCCGGGTTCTCCGGCCGACTACCGCCCTGTTGATGGCTGCTGTGTTCAACGTACTAGGCGCGCTGTCCGGTACGGCCGTGGCGAACACGATCGGCAAAGGCATCGTGGACGCGGAAGTCATCAACGTTCAGACGGTGGGCGCCGCGATGATCGGCATTGTCGCCTGGAGCACGCTGGCGTGGTACTGGGGCCTGCCGACGAGCGAATCGCACGCCCTCGTGTCGGGGCTCACGGGTGCCGCACTCGCCACCGCAGGTCCTTCGGCAGTCCTGATGAGCGGGTGGAACAAGGTCTTCGTCGGGCTGCTGTTCTCCACCTTCCTCGGCTTCGGCGGCGGCCTGCTGCTGATGACGCTGGTGTACCGCTTCGGACACAAACGCAGCCGGCAAAAGATGAACCGCCTGTTCCCGAAGTTGCAGATCCTCTCGTCGATGTTCATGGCGTTCAGTCACGGCTCGAACGATGGGCAGAAGTTCATCGGCGCGTTCACACTGGTGTTGCTGCTTGGCGGCCTGATCCCGACCTTCCATGTGCAATTGTGGGTAATCCTGCTCTGCGCCATATTGATGGGGCTCGGCACCGCAACCGGTGGCTGGCGCATCATACGCACAATGGGGCTCCGCATGACCAAACTAGAGCCGATGCACGGGTTCGCGGCTGAGACCGGTGCAGCCCTCACCATCGAGCTCGCAACGCGCCTCGGCGTGCCACTCTCAACCACTCATACAATCAACACGGCCATTATGGGCGTGGGCGCAACCCGCCGCCTCTCCGCCGTTCGCTGGGGCGTCACACGCACCATCGCGATTGCCTGGCTCCTCACTTTCCCGGTCTGCGGGCTCATCTCCTACCTGGTGACCAAGGCTTTCATGTGGGTCTCCCCAACGGGCAATTAGGCTTCTGGAACTTCCGGGAGACCGATTTCGTATCCCTGTGCGAGGAACGGAGGAATTGATATGGCGTCCGTGCTGAAGCTTATTCTTTACATCGTGTTGGCGGTGGTGCTGCTTGCATTCGCGCTGAAGGTGCTCGGCTGGGCGCTG
>DATMXS010000497.1:0-4625 GCA_035561355.1 Bryobacteraceae bacterium
TGCGTGCTGTAGTGCAGCGTGTGAGCCGCGCTCGAGTGAGCGTGAACGGCGAAGTGACGGGACAGATCGGTACAGGCTTGCTCGTGCTGCTCGGCGTAGCGCAAACCGATTCCGAACCGGATGCCAACTACCTCGCCGAAAAGATCGCTGGATTGCGCGTCTTTGAAGACAGCGAAGGCAAGATGAATCTCTCTGTCGCAGACGTAGGCGGTGCGATGCTGGCCGTTTCGCAGTTCACGCTTTTTGGCGATGTCAGGCGCGGCAAGCGACCGTCGTTCGATGGCGCGGCCCGTCCGGAACGCGCGAAGGAACTCTACGACTACTTTGTGGAGAAAATTCGTGTCGCGGGTCTGCGCTGCGAGACCGGAGTCTTCCAGGCCACGATGGATGTAGAACTGGTGAACGCGGGTCCGGTCACGATCCTGCTGGATTCCGCGAAGCTCTTCTGATGCGAACGACCGCAGCCTCACGCAGCAGCCGAGGCAACACCCTCATTCAGCGGAGACAATGGCGTCGGCGATGGCTGCGGCCTCTATCGCCGGACGAACGTCATGCACTCGGACGATCTGTGCGCCCTTGAGGATGACCGCTGCGACGGTGGCAATCGTGCCGTGGAGACGCTCCGTTGGGGACACGTCGTGAGCCGCCTCGTGGTTGACCTCAGCCAAGCGCTGCCCGACCGTGCGTCCGATGAACGACTTGCGCGAGGTCCCGGCAAGGAGCGGAAAATCCAGCTTGCGAAGGTCCCCAAAATGGGCTAGCAGAGGATAGTTCTCATCGAAGCTCTTGCCAAATCCATAGCCTGGGTCGAGCACAATGCGCTCCCGAGCAATTCCGGCCCCCATGGCTTTCGCGGCGGCGATCTCCAGTTCCCGGGTGACTGTGCCGACGACATCGTCCAGGGGCGGCAGAGTACGCCAATCTTCCGGACGCCCGCGCATGTGCATCAGGACGCAACCACAGTCGAGCTGCCCGACGGTTGGGAGCATCTCGGCATCCCAGGTTCCGCCGCTGACGTCGTTCACGATTTCCGCGCCTGCCGCTACCGCCCAGCGTGCTACCGCAGCCTTGTAGGTATCGATGGAGATGACGCAGTCCGGACGCTCACGTTTAAGACGCTCGATGACGGGCACAACGCGAGCAATCTCGTCTTCTGCCGAGACCGATGGTACCCGGGAGCTCGAGCCCCCAGGCACTTCGTGAGGCGCGTGCTTGGGCGCCTCCTGAGTTCCCGCTGTGCGGGGCTGCACCGCCGCGCCAGGCCGCGTGGACTCGCCGCCCAAGTCCAGAATGTCGGCGCCTTGCTCCAGCAGTTCCAACGCGTGACGGACGGCCTGCTCCGGAGCAAGGAACAGTCCGCCATCGGAAAAGGAGTCTGGAGTGATGTTGACGATACCCATGACAAGCGTGCGTTCGCCCAGGGCGAGCGCACGACGACCAATCTGCCAGGAGAATGCTTGCCGCATGCAGCGATTGTAGTGTAGAAGCCCGTGCAACTACATCGCCGAGAAGACCTCCGAGCGATCTCTGGATGTCATGCTTGCGGCCGACTTCACCTTTCTTCCTGTGATGTGATCAGTAGGGCCTGCCCTGGATATCTGTGCGATGCTGAGCGCCTGGCAAAACATGGGACAGTGCTTTAATCTTGCCCCCTGAACAGGATTAGAGCGATTATCAGAGGATGTTGCTAGCCATCACCAGCAGAAAATGGTGCTTAGTTACGACCATCTGGGTCGCTCTCTTTAATCTCGTTCTTGCTGCGGTTTTCATTCTGTTCTTGGTGGATATGTGGACAGAGACGCCACTGATGCAGCGGTTGGCGATTCAGGTGGTTCAAGCGAGCATCGCGTTTGGGTTAGTTGTCGGCGTTGCACTACAGCTCCGACACAGCCGCAATGCCTGCACTTGGAACGTATCTGCCCAAGTCACGGCGGGTGTGTTCTTGTGCTCAGTGTTTGCGATGATTGTGTATGTCGCCAAACATAGTGGATTTCGTCTCGACGGGATTGAAGCCATGCTGCTCGTCTATGCCTTCTGGGTATTTGCTGCCTGTGGTGTGACTTACTTCCTTTACTCCCGCTCAACACGAGACTTGGCGCAGCCCAGCGAGACTCATTGGCGGTAAATCGCCATACCGATTCAGAGTCGCGGGGATAGGTTACGATATGGCCTGTTCCCGACAGTAATCTTGCGCGATTGAAGGGCAAAGGAGCATCCTTCAGAAACCATGGAGCGTACGCCACAAGGAGGACTCGGACGGTTCATTCTCAAGGTCGGCTGGCTACTGGCGTGTGCGCTCGTCCTTGCTCGCGTCCTCGCGTATCGGAACGACGATGCAAGGTTAGTCGAGTTCTACATGATGCTCGTTCTGTCGTGGCCTGCAAGTTTGGCGGCAGTGTGGGGCTACGCCGCGATGCTCGACTGGATTCCATGTGATGGGGTAGCAGGTATCCTGCTCATGTGGTTCTTCTTCTTCATCGTTGGCTATCTTCAATGGTTCCGCGTTGTCCCGTTCGTTGTTCGTAGAGTCCGGCGGTGGCGTGAAGGAACTGCTCCGGTGAGTGTTGTCCCGCGAGACTGACATCATTACTGGCGATATATCCCCATACCACTCACTATCCAGAATGGCTGGATAGGTTACGATATGGCCTGATACCAACAGTAATCTGAGTCTTTCGAAAGTCACTTGCGTATTGCGGAGCGCAAAGTTCCAATGCAGCTATGACTTGGCGACGAGTAGGCTCCCTCACTTGGGAATTTATTTCTGTATCAGCACTTTCTTTAGTGCTGGGAATCGGCGTTGGGTTTTTTCAAGGTGACCTTTCGACCGGCTCACAGTTAGGTGATATCAGGATGACACTTCCTAACGAAGGGGCGATGACGGGTGCTTTGTTTTCGCTTCCCATTGGGTGGGTAGCCTATTACGCAATTCTGAGACGCAAAGTCTCGTTTGAATTGTTTCGAAGCATAATCGGCGCAATCGTTCTCAGCGCAACCGTTGTTGGTTTGGCTGTGGGTTACTTAACGCAGGGTCAGGCTGCATTTGCCTCATCACTGCTAATGATTCCGATAGTGCTAATCACCGTTGGGTTGATGGCGGCTCAGTCGAAAGAATAGTTGGCGAGATATCGCCATACCACCAGTAATCCAGATTCGCTCAATCACCAACGACTCCCATCGGTGCCCGCATGGCAAGGATTTCCAATATCAGCCACCTGCATGAAGAATCGACTCAACCGAGAGCTGTTGGCAAGACTAGCTAGTCTCAGGAAGATTTGTGCCGGTCTCAATTTAGTTTGGATTTGACGCCGGCAGTGGGGCGGCGTCGCCGCTTCAGAGGCGGCCTCCAAAACGCCGTATTCACGCCCGTGCTGGGTGCCGAGCGCGAACGTAGGTTTGCAGCAAATCCGCATCAAACCGATGTATGATTTGTGAGTAGCGGTATGCGGAAACATCGGCTCCACCTCATTCTCTTCCTGCTCTTCGCTCTCGCGTTGCAGCTTTCGGCAGCCGAGCGAAAAGACCTGGCCAAGCGCGTCGATGAAGTGCTGGCTCAGCCTGATGCTGCCCGTGGCTTCTGGGGCATTGAGATCGTCAGCCTCGATTCCGGCAAGACTCTCTACTCGCAGAACGCTGAAAAGCTGTTCACTCCGGCATCGAACACAAAGTTATTCACGACGGCTGCGGCGCTGGCGCTTGTTGGCCCGGATCATCGCTTCCGCACGACCATCGAAACCTCAGGCACGGTGGACAAGTACGGTCGTCTGACGGGCGATCTTGTGCTGGTGGGCCGTGGCGATCCGAACCTCTCCGGCCGCACCCTGCCGTACAACCTGCGTACCGAACGCAAGCTGCCGGCCATCAAAGCGCTGGAAGAGCTCGCTGACCAGATCGTTGCCAAGGGCGTGAAGGTGATCGACGGCGACATCGTGGCGGACGATTCCTATTTCGCATTCGAACGCTACGGAGAAGGCTGGTCTCAGGACGACCTGGTCTGGGAATGGGGCGCGCCAGTATCGGCGCTGACCATCAATGACAACGTGCTGTTCGTCTCCATCCTGCCGGCCGATCGGGCTGGCGATAAGGCGTTCGTCAGCGTTGTGCCCTTCCCCGAGTACTACCGCATCGACAATCGAGTCATGACCACGCCTCCGGGCACAGGGCCGCGCAAGGTTTACATCAGCCGCGAACCCGGCTCCGAGCAATTGACTCTATGGGGCAACATCCCGCTGGATGATATTGGCGCGACCGAGTCGCTCGCCATAGAGGATCCGGCCGACTACGCGGCGAAACTCCTGAGCCGTCTGCTCCAGAGGCGTGGAGTAGTAACTTACGGTCGAACCCGCACGCGCCATACGGAACTCGCGGCGCTGAGCACGTTCACCGTAACCACGCTCGCCTCGGCAGGCGGCGGCAACGAAGCGAGAATGCATCCGCAGGCGATTTCGCCACTGGTACTAGGCTCGTACGAGTCTGCGCCGATCTCGCAGGACCTTCGGGTCATCAACAAGGTCAGCCAGAATTTGCATGCGGAAATCTTGCTCAGATTGCTGGGGCGCGAAAAAGGCGCAGGCGGCACCATCGAGGGCGGACTGGAAGTGATCCGCGGATGGCTGGTGCAGGTC
>DATMXS010000498.1:0-2702 GCA_035561355.1 Bryobacteraceae bacterium
TTATTCGTACCTGAGTGCATCGATCGGATTCACGCGCGAGGCCTTCATGGCCGGGTAGATGCCGAATATGACCCCGACGGCGACAGAGACGCCAAAGGCGACGAATACCGAGATCGGCGTGACGATCGTTTTCCACTCGGCGGTACGCGAGATGGCCCACGCGAGCCCGAAGCCGCAGGCGATGCCGAGCAAGCCGCCGGCTGTGGAGATCAGCACGCTTTCGGTGAGAAACTGGCGGACAATCTCGCGACGGCGGGCGCCTATGGCGCGGCGCACGCCGATTTCCCGCGTACGTTCCAGTACGGTGGCAAGCACGATGTTCATGATGCCGATTCCGCCGACGAGCAGCGAAATGGCGGCGATGGCAACCATCACGTAGGTGAAGATGGTCTGCGTCTGCTGCTGTTGCGCGAGTAGCGCGGCCGGAATCGTGACGCTGAAATCCTGCGTGTTGTTGTGCGTTGAGTTCAGAACCGCGGTGACGATCTTCGATACTTCAATGGAATCCGCGCCGGCCTTCAGCCGCAGATCGATGCCGTCGAGTTCGTCCTTCAGGAACGCTTCCATATTCCAGAAGCGATACTGGAACGTGTTGAACGGAACGTAGATGACGTTGTTTAGGTCCTCCATTTTTCCGCCGCGGCTCTGGCCGGTGGAACGCAGCGTCTCGCCAAGCACGCCGATGACGAGCAGCCAGGAGTCGTTAACCTTCACGTGTTTTCCTACGCCCGGCCCGTAACCCAGAATGTCCACCTTGGCGCCCTGGCCGAGCACGCAGACGGCCGCGCTCGCGGCATCGTCCTTCGCATTGAAGAAGCGCCCTTCCCTGACCTTGAGATTCTGGATCAGTGCGTAGCTGGGCCGCACGCCGTAGAGTTCCGGTTGTTCCTTTGAAGGTTTCGGCAGCACGCGCGAGGCTCGCATGGTGCGCCGGGGTGACAGCACCTCGAGCGAGTCTATGTTTGCCTCGAGCACGCGCACGTCGCGCTCGGTGAGGCCGGGCGAAGAACGGCGGCGCTGCTGCAGTTCTTCGAAATTTGCGGCAGGGCGCGAATCGATGAGCACGTTTCGTACGCCGAGTTGCTCGATGAAGGCGAGCGACTCCTCTCGGGCGCCGGCGCCGATGGCGAGCATGCCGATCACCGAGCCCACGCCGAAGACGATCCCGAGCGCGGTGAGAAACGTCCGCGTTTTCTGGGCGCGCAAGTTCTGCGCCGCTTGAGCGAAGTCAGAGAGCATCATCGTGGTATCGCCTGGAGCGCCCCGGTTTTCCCGGCCGCTTCCTTTCTCATCTGATCCGGGTTTGCCAGCGCAACGAGCTGCCCTTCCGCCAGCCCTTCGACAACCACCTTGCTCTCACTGCGCCGCACCAGCTTCACGTCGTGCGGCGCAAATCCGGCGGCGTTCCTCGCGTACACGAACTTGCGGCCGTCCGCCTCAAACAACGCCTGCGAAGGGAGCCACAGGACATTCTTCTTCACTTCCGTCGTGATGAGGAAGCGCGCACTCATGCCGGGCCGCAACTCGGCGACGGGATCATCGATCGACACACGGCACTCGAAGGAGCGGTTCCAGATGGGGCCGCTGGTGCCGCCGATCGCTTTGATCTGGCCGTGGAATAAGCGGCCGGGAAGCGCAATCACGGTAATCTCGACCGGCTGCCCGACTGCGAGGTGTGCGCGGTCCAGTTCGGTGATGTTCGCGGACGCCTCCCAATTCTGCATGTCCGGAATCTGCGCGACGGGCACGCCGGCGCGAACCGTGTCGCCCACCTGAAGGGCAGGCAGGTACGTGCCCCAGCGCGTGTTGCCTTCGGTGTTCTGCAGGCGCGCGACGTAGCCCGCCGTCTTCGCCTTGAGCGTCATGGAGTCGATGTTGCGGCGGGCAGTGGCGGAGGCGACCTCGGCCTTCTCCTTGGCCGCGTGCTGGATGGCGATGCCGGCCTTTGCGGTGGCGATGCGGTCGGCAAGATCGCGCTCGAGCTGGCGGACCTTGTCGCGCGCGGCCTCCACGGCGAGCTCGTTCTGTTTCGCGACGATGCGCGGGAGAACTTCGTTGCGCCGTGTCTCGAACTCCGCGACCTTCAACTCGGAGCGTGCCTGAAGCAGGGCGTTGCGCGCCTCCTCTTCCTTAGCCCGGCTCTCGGCTTCGGCCTGGATCACCTGCTGTTCGGCTTCGGCGAGATCGGCGTGAGCTTCGCGCAGGCGGAACTCCTGCTCGGTGGTGTCGAACTGCACGACGACGTCGCCGGGTTGCACCAGATCTCCGGATTCGCGCAAGCTCGTAATCGCCAGCGCCTGGCCTCCCACCTGCGGGCAGGCCAGAACCTCGGTGTTGCCGCCCTGAAGGTCGCCCTTGGCGAAAACAGTGAAGCTGACGTCGCCGCGTTTCACCAGCGTGGTCGGCAGGTCCAGGTCCACGCCAGCCGACTTTGACGGAGTGTACAGCCGCAACGCGCTCCAACCCACCAGCGCGCCGAATGCCAGCAGGACGGGGAGAACCACCATCAGTTTTTTCACGACGGGCGCTCCTTCTTCTCCGGTTCCACCAGCGTGATCTTGGCCCCAGCGGCCAGACCCTTCACGGCTACCTCATCGGGATTTCGCGCAAGCACTTCCACTTGCACGGGCTTGTAGCCGCCATCCTGCTCAACGTAAACGGTCGGCTTGCCGTTGACTGTGAAGAGCGCCTTCGCGGGGATG
>DATMXS010000499.1:0-14362 GCA_035561355.1 Bryobacteraceae bacterium
ACCCCCGCCGTGAGCGCTGCCGCGCTCGAACCCAACCCCTTGCCGAGCGGAATGTCGTTCACGACGTCGAGTTCCACCGCCGGCAGAGTCTCGCCTACATCGCGCGCAACCGCTTCGGCAGTTTGCCAGATCAGGTTGTCCTGCGTAGTGGGAATCAGCCCCGCGTCGCGCCCCGAGACCCGGATGGAGAGGCACTCCGCCGTGCGAAAACGGCACTCCAGATAGACTTCCAGCGCCAGCCCGAGCGCATCAAATCCCGGGCCGAGGTTTGCGCTCGATGCCGGAACCCGTAGTGTTACCCAATCCAACACGCCTCCCTATGCAAGCGGCGGTCTCCGACCGCCACCCTCAACTCGAACATTACTCCGGGATTCTCAGCCGAAGACTACCTTCCGTTCCTCGCGGCATGACTGGTAGATGGACGTGACCACTTCGAGGGCGTTGTAGCCCTCCTGTCCGCTCACAAGCGGCTGCTTACCGGCGCGAGCAGCCTCGCCGAAATCGCGGAACTGCCGCTCGAACGGAGTCAGCGAAATCGCCATGGGATCCGAGGATCCCGACATGAAGTCCTTCGCAACGGGTGCGGGCTCGCCGGAGTCGTTCGCCACGTCCCAGCTAGTGAGCCGGTCCGAGGTCAGGATCGCGGTGCCCTTGGTGCCGTGGATCTCAACGCGCTCGGGATAGCCGGGCCACAGCGCCGTGGATGCCTGGATGACGCCGGTGGCGCCCGAGGTGTACTTGATCACGGCGTTTACCACGTCCTCGCTCTCAATCTTGTGCAGAGCCCCGAGTTGCCAGGTCGCGAAGAGTTCCTTCACCGGTCCCATGATCCAGCGCAGCACGTCCACCTGGTGTACGGCCTGGTTGATGAGCGCTCCACCGCCCTCGACAGCCCAACTGCCCTTGATCGGCCGCGAATAGTAATCCGCAGAACGGTACCATTTCACATAAGCATCCGCCTGGATCAGCTTGCCGAGCCGCCCGTCCTGGATGGCTTTGTACACGAACTGGGTGGAATCATCGAACCGCCGCTGACTCACCACGCCGAGTACGATCCCGGCTTCGCGCGCCGTCTCCATCATCTCGCGCGCCGTTTCCAGGTTGGTGGCCATCGGCTTTTGCACCTGGATGTGCTTCTTGTACCGGGCGCAGAGACGGATCGGCTGCATGCGGAAATCCGGAAACGTGCACAAATCTACGTAATCTACTTCTGGGTGGCTGCACACGTCCTCATACGTCGGGACGAACTCGGCGCCGTACGTTTCGGCGAACTTGCGGCCGGCCTGCTCGTTGATGTCGGTGCAGACGGCGAGTTTGTAGCCGATATTCTTATAGGCCTGCGCGTGCTTGTGCGAAATCGCGCCTGTACCGATCATTCCTACACGCAATGTAGTGTCCTCTCCTGTCTGTAAGCTCCGCCCATTCAAGATGGAACGGCTCGAATGGAAAGTATAGCGAACTTCGCTTCCGGGACCCGCGGTCGCGGCGCGTTCGGGCGGAGGCGCATTTGACGCGCTCACGCGAGAGTGGCCAGCGTCCAGGGATGACGCCTGTCAGTCATGATTATGGATAGCGGGCGACGATGAAACCCGACACAGCACACGAACCCTCGCCCATCCGCGGAATCTCGCGCAACGTCTTCATCCTGGGCCTGGTGAGCCTCGCCACGGACGCCTCAACCGAGATGGTGTACCCGCTGATTCCGCTGTTCCTCACCACCACCCTCGGCGCGCCCGCATCGGTACTGGGACTCATCGAGGGGCTTGCCGAAGCCACGGCCAGCATCCTCAAGGGCTTCTCCGGCTGGCTTTCCGACCGTATCGGCCTTCGCAAGCCCCTGGTCGTCGGCGGCTATGGACTGGCTGCGTTTACAAAGCCGCTGCTCGCGCTCGCCGCGGGTTGGCCGATGGTGCTCACCGCCCGAGTGCTGGACCGTTTCGGCAAGGGCGTGCGCGGGACGCCTCGCGACGCCATGATCGCGGATTCCTCCGAAGAAAGTGTCCGCGGCCGCGCGTTCGGCTTCCACCGTTCCACTGACCAGATGGGCGCCGTGATCGGGCCGCTTGCCGCCCTCCCCCTGCTTGCTTTTTTCGACCAAAATTACCGGGCTGTCTTCGTCGCTGCCTTCGTTCCCGCCGCCCTCGGCGTGTTGTTACTGTTCTTCGTGAAGGAGACCGGCGCGGGGCGCGGCGCGGCGCCGCCCCCCTCATTCCGCATCGCCGCTGCGGGACCGGAATATCGCAGCTTCCTCCTGGTCATGCTGCTGTTCACGCTCGGCAACTCCTCGGATGTCTTCCTCATCCTGCGCGCGCGCCAACTCGGCCTCACTCCGACCGACATCGTGCTCCTGTTCGCGGCGTTCAACGCGACTTACGTTGCTTCTGCGTACCCTGCGGGAATCCTCTCCGACCGGATCGGCCGCCGCCGCGTCATCGTCGCGGGCCTTGCTGTCTTTGCAGTGGTGTATGTCGGCTTCGGCTTCGCGCCGGACTCGCGGTGGGTCTGGCCGCTGTTCCTCCTCTATGGCCTGTATCACGGCCTCACAGACGGCACCTCGCGAGCGTACATCGCCGGAATCACACCGCCCGATCAGCGCGGCACTGCCTTGGGCACGTATGCGATGACCATTGGCATCGGTACATTCCCGGCAAGCGCCGCCGCCGGCCTGCTGTGGGACCATGCCGGACCGCCTGCGCCGTTCTTCGTGGGAGCCGCGTGCGCGGCAATCAGCGCCGTCGCGCTAAGTTGGAAAGGTGCAGGATTACGTAAACACCGCGCGTGAGGCCATGCAGGCCGAAGCCGAGGCCATTTCGACCGCGGCCGAGCGCCTGGGACCTGAATTCGATCGTGCCGTTTCGCTCATCCTCGAGGCTGCTGGAAAGGTCGTAGTCACCGGCATCGGAAAGTCGGGCCACGTCGCGCAGAAGCTCGCCGGCACGCTCTCGAGCACCGGCACCCCGGCGGTGTTCCTGCACCCGGCCGAAGCCGTGCATGGCGACCTCGGAGTGTATGCGCCTGAGGATCCTACCATCATGATCTCGAAGAGCGGCGCCACGGCCGAGTTACTCCGGCTCGTGGACGTCTTGCGCGGCTTCCGCTCGCCCTTGATCGGCATCCTCGGGAACCCGTGCTCGCCTCTGGCCGGCCGCATGGATGTCGTGCTGGACGCCTCGGTCCGCTGTGAGGCCGATCTCCACAACCTCGCCCCCACCGCCAGCACCGCGTCGGCGATGGCGCTCGGCGACGCTCTCGCCATCGTGCTGATGCAGGCGCGCCGGTTCACCCCGGAGGAGTTCGCCGTCTTCCACCCCGCAGGCCAACTGGGCCGCAACCTCAACGTGACGGTTCAGGACGCGATGCACGCTGGAGAGCAGGCCGCGTGGGCCCTTCCAGGCGACACTATGCGCCAGGTGGTGATCGCGATGACCGAGCGCCCGGTCGGGGCTGCGTGCGTAGTGGATGAGGCCGGACGGCTGCAAGGCGTGATCACGGATGGCGACCTGCGCCGGGCGCTCCAGGCCCACGACGACATCCGCGCGTTGCGGGCCAAGGATGTGATGACGCGGCAGCCGGTGACGGTTTCGCCCTGCGCGCGCCTGCACGAGGCGCTGCGATTAATGGAGGACCGGCCATCGCAGATTTCCGTCCTCCCCGTGGTTGAACCGGAGACAGGCCGCTGCCTCGGGGTGGTCCGGATTCACGACGTCTATAAGTAGGCCGTTACGCCGCCTTCTGACTATCGGACCGCGGCTCAAGGCCCTGCTCCGCACACTGTTCGGGTGTCATTGGCACCGCATTCGGCTTGGGGACGATGCCGCGTCCATACTGGTCCGCATAGACACGCGTGAACTCGGCTCCCAGGAACAGGATCAGCGACGAGTAGTATACCCAGGCCAGAATCAGCACCACGGAACCCGCGGCGCCGTAAACCGACGTGAAGCTGCTGCGGCCCAGGTAGAGTCCGATCAGGAGTTTGCCGAGGGTGAAGAGCACCGCCGTAACCACCGCGCCCACCCATACAACGTTCCAGGAAATGTACACGTCCGGCAGCAGCTTGAACATCATCCCGAACAGAATCGTAACGATGCCAAGCGATACTGCGATGTTGACCCACTGCCAAACCCACGCCGGGCCGAACGAATCGCCGAAGTACTTCCCGAAGGCCGCCAGTGCGGCGCTCACCACTAGAGACGTAAGCAGCAGGAACCCGATGCCCAGAACCAGTGTGAAGGTGTGCAGCCGCTGGCGGAGGAAGCCGATCACCATGTTCTGCGGCTTGGGCTTTACGCGCCAGATGGTGTCCAGCCCGTCCTGCAGCGAGGCGAATACACCCGTGGCGCCGAACAGCAGGGAGACAAGGCCAATGGCGGACGCAATGCTGATGGCGTCGGGTCTTGCCGCGTTCTGGAGCAGGCCCTGAATCGCCTCAGCCCCGGCCGTTCCGATCAGGCCTTCTATTTGGGCCATCACCTCCCCGCGAGCCGCATCCGCCCCGAAAACTGCGCCGGCAATCGCGATGACGATAATGAGGAGCGGCGCGAGCGAGAACACCGCATAGTACGCGAGCGCCGCCGACAGACGAAACGCGTTGTCTTCGGACCACGAAGACAGGGTTTTGCTCAGCAAGCTGAGAATCGACTTGTGCCTCAGCATACGCCCAAACAGTCAGAAGTACCCGAGTAATAGCAAGACCAGCAGGATCAACAGGATCAGCCCTATGCCACCGCTCGGATAATATCCCCAGCCCCGGCTGTACGGCCAGGCCGGAATTGCCGCAATGATGAGCACCACCAAGAGCAGAAGCAACAGCATCGACATACTAGCAACCCTCCCTTGTAAGCGTTATTCCCAATAAGGGCGGTACCCGTAATAGCGAAAAATCTGGCTTCCCCACTCGGGGTCAGTCATGTCCGGCCAGTCGTGCTTGTCGAAGCCGGGAGCTCTGTCGAGCACTTCACGATCGAGATTCAATATGAAAACGTTGTCTTCCTGATCGAGCGTCAACGCGGCCCATGGGATGGCGAACAGCTTGTCGCCCAAACCTAACAAGCCGCCGAAGGACAGAACCGCGTATGCCACCCGCCCCTGGTGGAGGTCGAGAGTGATGTCCTCTATATGTCCGAGGTCCTCTCCGGATGCGTTCCGCACCCGCAGGCCCAATAATTCCTTCGTATGTACAATGCTCCGGCGCGCCGAGGCGATTCCCATGGTTTGCATCCCTTACTCTCTTCTGAGCAAACGGTTTGCCAAAGAGGAACGGCTTATGAAGGAGAAACTTAGCGACGCGACCGAAAACGGGAGTAGAGGATTTTACCCGAACTGAAGCGGGATTGACGGTCAGACGTGCGGGAAGTACCGGAGCGCTTCTTCGCCCAGCGTCTCGAGAATCGCCGTCTCCAGCGCTCCCGCTTCTTCCGGGCGACCGTCTGACATGCACTTCAGCTTTGTTGCGTACCGGGCTATGTTGAGGCCGTCCCGGACGGTGTACCGCTCATCGTTTGAATGTGCCTGCTGGAGGAATTCGGTTACGTACTGGAGGATCCGGTCTTCACCGAACGGCAGGTTCTCTTTGAGGATGCGGTACTCCTCATCGCGCTCGGGGAAGTCGATCAGTATTTGGGGTTGCAGGCGCGAATGTATGTACTCGGGCAGGTCGAAGGTGGAGGCGTCGTCGTTCATCGTGGTGACCAGGCGGAACTCCGGGTGCGCCTTCACCTTGATGCCGGCCACGACGCTCTCGACGTAGCGCCGCGTGTCCAGCAGCGGGGCAAGGCTCGCCCAACTCTTCTCGCTCATGCGGTTGCCTTCGTCGAGAATCGCCACGCCGCCCCGGATGGCCGCCGTGAGCAGCGGCGACGCAACGTACCGCAGCCGGGCCTCGCCTTCGATCACCGGCTGAACGATAAGGTCCTCGGGCCGCGTGTCCACCGTAGCCTGCATGATGTACACTTCGCGCCCCAGCCGCCGCGCGGCCGCATATGCCAGCGTCGTCTTGCCGACGCCCGGCTTGCCCACCAGCCGCGGGTTCATCGGCAGGTCGTCGGGATGCACCACCAGCCACGCGGCCAGGAGTTGCCGCATGACCTCCTCCTGCCCCACCCAGTTCACAGGCAAATCATCAGGATGGGCAAGGTGCAATTGCACCCCTTCGATTTCAACAACCATGAGCCTATTGTCGCGTAACGCGCCGCACACGCGTCTGCTTGCCTCTCGGGCTTACGGAAGAACGGAGGACAGCTCGATGCTGTAGATCCCAGGCTTGCCGGCCCCGATTCGGGCATGGCCGGTGTCATGCATAAATCGGACACCGGCCACCGATCCACGGTTCCGAGTTCAGGCTTCCTTCACCTTCCCCGTCACCAAGTCCCACTGCATTCTCCGTCCTCTGCGATACGACATGTTCGCCAGGTGGGCGGCGCCGGCGGCGTAGTGGGCCTGCGTGGCGGTCTCGACTCGCGGCTTCCCCTCCCTGATCGCCGCAATGAACTCCTCCTGGTGCGACGGGGCGCGCTGGATCTCAATCTTCTGCGCGGGTTTGGGCTGTGGCATGGGCGTCTTCGGGCGCCCGTCAGGCGTGAAGCCCTTGGATTCGTAGTACTCCTGACGCATCTTCTCCGGCCAGCACGCGGTGGCATAACGCTGCACGTCGCGCTCGTCGGGCTCCGGATAGAGCATCATGCCGCCGCGTTCGAGGATGATGGTGCCCTCGGTGCCCATGATGGCGGTCTGCGAGAGCGACCGGGAATTGCCGAGGTTCACGTAAATGTCCGCCAGGAATTTCTGCGGATACTCGAAGACGGTGTTCAGAACGTCGGGCACGGTGCGGCCGTCGTCCCACCGGTAAATGCCGCCCTGCGACACGGCCGACGCCGGCGCCGTTACGTCCAGCATCGAGTGCATGCCGGTCAGCATGTGGACAAACAGGTCCGTCGCGACGCCACCCGAATATTCCCACCAGCAGCGCCAACGGAAGAACACCTTCGGGTCATACGGGCGCTTCTTCGTGGCTGGGCCCTGGAACCGCGCCCAATCGATGGTCTTCTCGGAGGCGTCCGGCGGGATCGGGTACACCCAGGCTCCCTCGGCGGCGTTCCGATGGTTCGCCAGGCGAACCATGTTCACCTTGCCGATTGCGCCGGACTTCACCAGTTCCCTGATCTTGAGGGCGAATCCCGAGTTGCCTTGTGCGCTGCCGCACTGGAGAATCTTGCCGCTCTTCTCGACGGCGTCGATCATCTCCTTGCCCTGCTCGATGGACCACGTCATCGGCTTCTCGCAGTAGACGTGCTTGCCCGCCGCGAGGGCGTCCAGCACCATCTGCCTGTGCCAGTGGTCCGGCGTCGCAATCGCGACAGCGTCCACGTCCTTGCGAGCGAGCACCGCGTGGTAATCCTTCGTAGTCTCGATCGCGCCCGACGTTACTTCCTTCGCATGCGCCAGGTATCCGTCGTACAGATCAGCCGCGATCACGGGCCGTATGCCCTGAACGCGCTGGAAGCTCCGCAACAGGAAGTCGCCGCGGATACCCACGCCTATAAATCCCATCCCGATCTGGTCGTTCGGACCCGCAGCCTTTACCAGCCGCGGCGCCGCGCCCGCCATCGAGAACATGATTGCGCCCGCAAAATCTCTCCGGTTCATAGCTTCTCGATAGTACCCGAAACACAAAAAGGAAACTTCGAGAGGTGGCGAATCAAAGCTCTCATCGCTCACGCCGACAATCTGACCGAATGACGACAACCGACCTAGCTAAAGGTTGCGTCCTCGTGCTACCTCTGCGTTCTCTGTGTCTCTGTGGTGATCAGCGTTATCGCGGGCCTTAAACCAGGATGATCGGATGCTCCTGCGCTTCGAGTACGCGGCCAATGCGGTAGAAGCCGTCGTAATTTAACTCGATCGCAGCCGCATCCACCTCGGACATGGTCATCAGCAGGCCGCCCGAAGTTTGCGGATCGTAGAGCAGCAGTTTCACTTCCTCAGGCAGCTCGCGCCGGGTTTCGACGACGCAGGATGCAAACTCGTTGTTGTTTTTCAGCCCGCCCGGAACCGCGCCCTGACGTGCATACTCGAGAGCCCCCGGCAGGAAGCGCAGCCGGTCTACCTCGATCTCAAACGTCATGTAGCTCGCGAACGCCATCTCGCGCAGGTGGCCGATCAGCCCGAAGCCGGTTACGTCCGTGCAGGCGTGCACGTTATGCAGCGCCATCATCTCGGCGGGTCCGAGATTCAGCTTCAGCATCGATTGCACCGCGGCGTCCACGTGTTCAGGCGCGGCAATGCCCCGCTTCAGCGCCGTGCCGATGACGCCCGTGCCGAGACTTTTGCTGAACAGCACCGCATCGCCCGGACGCGCGCAGGCATTCGTCGCGATGCGGTCCGGGTGCACCAGCCCCGTCACCGCATAGCCGAACTTCACCTCGTCGTCCGCCACGCTGTGCCCGCCGATGACTGCGCAACCCGCCTCGGTCATCTTGTCCATGCCGCCGCGCAGTATCTGCTCGAGCGTGTCAAGATCACCGTCTCGCGGGTAGGCCAGAATCGATAATGCCGTTATGGGACGGCCGCCCATCGCGTACACATCGCTCAACGAGTTTGCGGCCGCGATGCCGCCGAACGTGTAGGGGTCGTCCACAATAGGCGTGAAGAAGTCCACCGTCTGGACCAGCGCCTGCGTGGGCGAGAGTCGATACACTCCGGCGTCGTCGGCCGTCTCAAAGCCGACCAGCACGTTGTCATTCGGCACGGCGGGAACCCGCGCCAATACGTAGTCCAAAACCTTTGGACTCAGTTTAGACGCTCAACCCGCAGCCTTGACGTGGGCTGTCAGCTTCTTATCCATTCGGTTACAGTGTAGCGTCACGGCGCGGCGCCGCACTGCGCCGGCCAGAACGGAGCGATCACGCAGCGGCGACGAGTGCCTTCACCCGCTCAGCGAGTTGCGACGAGGTGTAGGGCTTGTGCAGGAATCCGCTCACCTCCGCGGTGCCCAGCCGCTCCATCACCATCCGCTCGTCGTACCCGCTCATCAACAGAATGGACACGTCCCGCCGGAGTGCGCGCAAGCGCGGAACCACATGTTCGCCGCTCATGCCGGGCATGGTGAGGTCGAGCAGTACCGCGCTGAATCCCGCAGGATCCCTCTCGAAAAGTTGCATGGCCGCTATGCCATCCTCGGCCAGCAGCACTTCAAAGCCGTGCTTCTCGAGCACAGCCCTCGCAGCGAGCCGGACCACTTCCTCGTCGTCCACCACCAGCAGTTTCTGCCTGCCGCGTTCCCGCTTGGGGCTGCTTGCCGGCAACTGTACGTGGAAAGCGGTTCCCTCACCCGGTGTGCTTTCGACGCGGATCGCCCCATGGTGCGCCCGGACGATGCCGGACGCCGCGGAAAGGCCCAGGCCGCGGCCCATGAACTTGGTTGTAAAGAACGGATCGTACATGCGGGCGAGCACCTGCTCGTCCATACCGCAGCCGTCATCCGAAACCTCGAGGCAGACGTTCACGCCCCGCCGGCCGCCCTCTTCGTGCGTCGGCTCTGCACGGGTGACGATCCGGATGGCCCCGGTTCTCTCCGGTCCGATAGCCTCCGCCGCGTTCAGGGTCAGGTTGACCAAGAGCTGTTGGATCTGAGTCGGGTCGGCGTCGAGCAGCGGGAGATCGGGATCGAGGTCGAACCGGAGTTCGATGTTCCTGGAGATGGTCGCTTCGAGCAGGCCGCGGCTCTCCGCAACGACCTTCGAGATGTCCACGGATGCCAGAACGAACCGGCCCATCCCCGCATAGGCCAGCATTTGGGCGGTAAGATGCGCGGCGCGCTCACCGGCTTTGAGCACCTCCTCGACGAGCGGGCGCGCACGGTGCGACGGTGGCAGCTCATCCAGCACCAGCGACGCGTTGCCCAGGACGCCTGTGAGCAGGTTATTGAAATCGTGCGCAATGCCGCCCGCGAGCGCGCCGATGCTCTCGAGCTTCTGCGACCTGAGCAGGTGCGCCTCCATCCTCTTCCGTTCGCCGATGTCTCGCGCGATCACCGCGCCGCTCACCACAGTGCCCGCTGCATCCCGCACGGGCGAAACGGTCAGCGCGACCTCGAGAGCGCCGCCATCCTTCCGCGCGTGGACAGTCTCGAAGCTCTGAACGCACTCCCCGCGCCGGAGGCGCTCCATGATTGCCGGATACTCCGTTACGCGCTCCAGGGAGAACAACGCTTCGAGCGTAAGCCGCTTCGCTTCCTCCTCGGAATACCCGTACATCCGTTGCGCTGCAACGTTCCAGTGTTGGATGGATCCATCCAGGCCGTTGGCGATGATCGCGTCATCGGACGATTCGACGAGGGCCGCGAGACGCTGGCGCGCCATGTCGGCCTCATGCTCCCGCGCGAGTGCGCGCACCGTCGCCAGCAGCACCTCGGGCTCGACGGGCTCCACCAGGTATGCCGCCGCTCCGCCGTCATAGGCCCGAATCTTGTCCTCGGCGCTTGCGGCCGACGCTGTCAGGTATAGCACCGTGGTGGATGCGGTGACCGGGTGGGACTTGATCCGCCTGCAGACCTCGAAGCCGCTGATGTCCGGCAGGTTCACATCCAGCAATACCAGGCCGGGACGCGTCGCCAGGACGCGGTCCATCGCGTCTTCTCCCGTTCCCGCCTCGTCCACCTTGAACCCAGCCTGCTTCAGAAGACGTGTGCGCGCATAGCGTGCGGGGACGTGGTCGTCCACATTGAGAATAGTGGTGCGGTACGAGTGCATCCCTGCTGAATCCTTTGCCTAAAGAATAGCGCAAGGGGTTTGGCGCCGCCCTGAAATTAGGAGAATTTCGGCTCGCGGCCTACAGAACGTCCGCGAACCCGCGCTTCAGGTGGCGAAAAAAAAGGCCCCCGGCGAAGAACGTCACAATGCCGCAAGCGGCGATAATTGCGAATTCAAGCGGATCCGGCGGACGCGAGGTCAGCAGCCGCTCGCGGTAAGCGTTCACGGGGTACGCCAGCGGATTTATCTTCAGGAGAAAGCGGAACCGCTCCGGAATCATCTCGGGGTAGATGAAGATCGGCGTGAACCAAAACCAGAACGTCAGCGCTACCGAGACCACCTGGGCGGTGTCGCGGATGTAAACGTTCAGACTTGAGACGAACCACCCGATCCCGACCGCGAACAGCCCCACGAAAAAGATGTACGCCGGCAGTAACAGCACATGGAAGCTGAGCTGCCCCACCCAGAACGCCACCGCCGTAATGGCAAGCCCAAGGGCGATTAAATGGTTCACCAGCGATGAGAGAAACACCGCCACCGGCACTACCTCGGCGGGGAACACCGTTTTGGTGATCAGGTTCTGATGGTCCAGCAGGCAGGAGGACGACCGCTGCACCGTGTCCTGAAACAGCATCCACGGCAGGAATCCACAGAACAGGAAAATCGCATAGTTACCCCGCTCAAGCCCGGGCGGAGGCGCGATCCGCATGCACACCTGAAACACGAAAACCCAGCTCACCAGCAGGACCACGGGGTGTACTACGCCCCATACCCAGCCCGCAGCCGAGCCGACAAACCGCTGCGCGAAGTCCCGGCGGACGAGTTGGAACAGCAAGTTCCGCCGTTCCACGAGGTTGCGGAGAAAATGGGAGCCGGGAACGCGCATCTCCTAACAGAATACCGGACCCGTCACCCCTAACGGAACTTAACCCCTGTAGCTGTAGTCGCGCTGTAGTCGACGCCGTGGCGGCGAGGATAGCGGCCTACCCGGCGTTCGTGCGAACATCGGTGTCGAGCTCCCGAAGACTTATATCCTTAATGCCGGCCCAGACCTCCCCCGACGTCGAGATAAACCAGCACGACGAACTCACGCCGCTGTACAACGTTGTGCTTCTCGACGACAACACTCATACCTACGACTACGTGATCGAGATGCTCATGCAGCTTTTTTGCATGTCGCAGGTAGACGCCTTCCGGCACGCGGTCGAGGTGGACACCACCGGACGCACCGTCGTCATCACCTGCGAACTCGCAATGGCCGAATACGCACGCGACCAGATCCGCTCCTATGGCCCCGATCCGCGCATGCCTCAATCGAAAGGCTCGATGTCCGCGATCATAGAACCAGCCGCAGGCTCGTGAGAGAGCTTCTTGCCGCTACAGAACCGGACTGCACCCCGCTAGTCAGCAAGTCCTAATCGCCTTTCACGATTTCGAGTCTTACCTCCGCCGATCCCGTCCGGGCAAAGTCGAGTTCCCTGGCGGCTTTTCTCGTCAAGCGAATCACGTACCCGCGCCGGAATGAGCCGCGGTCATTCACCTTCACCACCGTGCTCCGGTTGTTCTTGAGATTCGTGACGCGGAGCCGCGTACCGAGCGGATAGGAGCGCGCTGCGGCCGTGAGGGCGTTGTTGTTGAAACGTTCCCCGCTCGCCGTGCGGCGGCCGTTCATGTCATCGCCGGCAAAATCGGCACGGCCCGTGATGACCTTGCCGGAAACGCGCTCGGTCGGTTGGGTTTTCTGCGGAGGTTGCGCCGGCGCGGTCGCGGGCGGCGCGGAAGCTCGTTGAGCGGCCTGCCTGCGGCGCTCGTCTCCTGGGCGCGGCATCGGGCTGGGCCGATCCGGATTGGATGGTGTGCCCCTCGGAGCAGAAGCGGCGGGCGCCTTTACGGCGGGTGCCGGAACGGGCGCAGCCGGTTTGCTGTCACCGCCGCGCCCCCAAACGAAGGCCAGGAGCAGTGCCGCGAGCGCGGGGACCCAAAACAACCTCTTGGCGGCCCTCAAATGCCTGCTCGATTGCGACTCCCGCGCCCGCGTTTGCTCGGCCGGCGACTGTTTCCGCTCCACGCCTTCCAGCAACACATTTTCCGCCTGCTCCGCAACCGGTACTTTGGGAGCAATCACGGGCGCCGGCGCCACCTTCACGACTGGCCGCGGCAGCATGGCCGCGATCTCACTCGCTGACGCGCGCGCTGCCGGATCGCGCTCACTGCACCGGCGCCTGATCTCCTCGAAGCGAACGGGCAAGAGAAACGGACTCGTGCTTCCCGTCAGGAGCTCGGTCATGAGCGTACCGAACGACCATATATCCCAGGCACGCAGCAGTTGACCGTCATAGGCTTCCGGCGCCGTGTACGGAGACCCATTCAAAAAGCTCGGCAGGTCCGCGGAGGGCTCGCCTTCGCGTGCCATACCTCCGTAATCGGCCAGCTTCCAC
This sequence comes from Bryobacteraceae bacterium, assembly GCA_035561355.1. GTDB lineage: Bacteria > Acidobacteriota > Terriglobia > Bryobacterales > Bryobacteraceae > DATMXS01. The sequence goes on from DATMXS010000499.1 coordinate 13,184, forward strand.
GCCGGTCCGACACGGACGATCGTCTGCGGGGTCACGTTGCGGTACACGAACCCCCGCTCGTGTAGAAACTCCAGGCACGCCGCGATGTGCGAAAGGACGCGCTCCGCCGCCGCTTCGCTCAACGGACCGGAGCGCAGCTTTTCCGCAAGCGTTTCCTCGGGCGCCTCGCTCGCCAGGTAAAGCAACTCCGTCTCGCGCGAGCGCCATCTCCCCACCCCCAGAATCTTCAGCAGGTGCGGATGCTGAAGCTCCGCCGCCCGCGCCATTTCCGATTCGACCTGATCGATTTCGTCCGGCTCCAGGGCGAGCAGCGTCACAGTCGCCCCCGCGCCCTCGGTCCCCGCGCAGAGGGCTGTAAATTCAGCCTGTTTCTTCCCGGCGTACGAGAGCGTACGAAGGCGGAAACGGCCGTCAACGACGGCATCCACCAAGTGTTCCCAGTTCATCATTCGTTGAGCGTAGTACTGAAGCGGTGTAGTACTGAAACTCTAAGGGTACCCCCAATCAACAGTGTGGCGCGGAGGAATTGATGGAGGCTCCGAAAAGGGGGACCAGAAGCGCAAGCAGCATGGTGGGCCCTGTAGGATTTGAACCTACGACCAACGGATTATGAGTCCGCTGCTCTAACCGCTGAGCTAAGGGCCCAACTCGTTTTACTGCAACCGTTTACCGGGATTCTGAGCGATGCCAGAATCAGCCGCTATGCCTGAAATTATGCCTACCCCGACCTTCGGCTCTTGCGCGGCCGTGTAACAGGCTTCGAGCTTCTCGAAGGCCCGCTCCAGCGACTCAGGAGACGGGTGCACGTATCGCTGAGAAACCGTCACGCTGCTATGGCCGGCGATCCGCATGATAGTGAAGGCATCCGCCCCCGCCTCACCGAGACGGGTCAACATGGTGTGCCTGAACGAATGTATCACGAAGTCCTGGGGCAGCTTCAACAGGGTCCGCACTCGGCTGTGCTGATGGTTCAGGGAGGTTCCGAGCCACGGCCCGCCGCTTCCATTGTCGAACACCCACAGCGACGTTGCCGCGGCCAGTCTCGCCCGGAGCATTGCCGTCACGCGCGCCGATAGACTCACGTTGCGCTTGGCGTACTTCGATTTGCCGTCCCGAACGTGCAGATACCCGTACTTCGCGCCGGGCGCGGGTTCGAGGTGAATGTCGGGGGTCTGAAGG
>DATMXS010000500.1:0-25250 GCA_035561355.1 Bryobacteraceae bacterium
GCCCCACCCAGGTTTTCGGCATCAGGATGCGCGTGAGGTGGGGATGCCCGGAAAACGTGATTCCGAACATGTCCCACACCTCGCGCTCATACCAGTTCGCAGCGGGCCAAACGGGCGTGAGCGTATCCACCGATAGCGCGCCTTCGCGCAGCGCCGTCTTGATCCGCACGTACGCGTTGCGGTCAAACGAGAGCAGGGTGTAGATCACCGTGAAATCGGACGGCGGCTGTCCCGCCCGGTTCGTGCGCACGCGCTCGTCGATGGCCGTCAGGTCGTACAGCATCCTGTAGGGCCGTTCCACACCAGCCTTCAGAAAGCCGAGCACCTCCCGCACCCGCTCCCGCGGCGTCCAGAACGTGGGAATACCGTCCCGCGTTTCCTGCGTGAGCACCGCATCCGCGCCGAACTGACGCTGCAGTGTATCGATGATCGTCTCCGACGCGGTCACGCTCATATCTGGTCGATCGGCCTCAGGTCCGTCGCCTGCCGGCGTTCTTCACGTTTCAGATCGCGCATGGAAGGCATCGGCGCGCGCTCCACGCCCTGCGGCCCGAGCATCCAACTCAGCGGACGGCGTTCGCTCCCGACCGCCTTCTGCAAGAGGGTCAGCCCTTCCAGAAACGCGTCGGGACGCGGCGGGCAGCCTGGAACGTATACATCCACGGGCAGGAACTTGTCCACGCCCTGGACGACGCTGTAGATGTCGTACATCCCGCCGGAGTTCGCGCAGGAGCCCATCGAGATTACCCAGCGCGGCTCCATCATCTGGTCGTAAAGCCGCTTGATCACCGGAGCCATTTTGATGAAGACCGTGCCCGCGATCACGATCACATCGGCTTCTCTCGGCGTGCCGCGAATGACCTCCGCTCCGAAGCGCGAGATGTCGTACTTACTCGTAATGCTGGTGGCCATCTCGACGTAGCAGCAGGAGAGTCCGAAGTTGAACGGCCACATCGAATATTTCCGCCCCCAGGCGATCAGGTCCTCCAGCCGCGAGAGGACAACGTTGCGCTGAACCTCGTCCCCTTGCTCCGGAGTTCGGGAAATCGTCACCATCAGCTTTCCTCTCTATTCGGTGTGCCGCCTGATCACATTCCAGTCGAGCGCGCCGACGCGCCATAGGTAGACGAGCGCCCCGACCAGGATTCCGATGAAGACCGTGACCTCCCAGAAGCCCGCCCATCCCGCCTCCCGGGCCGCTACCGCCCAGGAGAATATGAACACGGCTTCCAGATCGAAGATCACGAAAAACATCGCGATTAGATAGAACTTCGCGGACAGCCGGACACGGGCCGAGCCCTCGGAGTCAATGCCGCCTTCGTAAGGCACAGCGTCAGAGTGACGCCTCCGCTGGCCCAGGACATATGACCCACCGATCATGAACGCCGCCATGAGCAACACCAGCACGAAATACACGCCCAGCGGCCAGAGCAGTTCGTTCACGACTCACCTCCGTAGGTGACCATTCGGCCCCATGTCGCGTTCGAGCCCCAGATTCCCGCGCGCAGGCACTCCAGTTGAACGATTTGGCTGTGGTCCACAAACAGGTTCACTCCGGGACCATAGGTCCGCACGTACCAGGAAAAGACCTCCGGATCGGCCGCCTCGAACATCACCTTTTCGAGCCCCAACTCATCCGCAATGCGGGCCGGCACATCGGTCCGCCAGGCCCTGACGTTCTCCGTTATGCCTTCGGACTCGATCATGATCAGGTACGCCCCGGCATCAATAAACCGCTTCGCCAGCCGGATGCACCATTCCGGGTCGCGGGTCCCCTCGGCCTCCAGTTGTTCCGCGCGCGTGTCGCCGCCCGCGCCGAACTGAATCCCCACTTCCGGCTTTGCCTTCATGCCGGCCCTCTGGACCTCTTCGATCAGCCGCAGCCAGTCGTCTGCGGGAATCGTGACGAACCCGCTCGAGATCTCGACAATGTCGAACCCCGCCTCGCGGCATTCCCGGATGTAGTTCCTCACGGCCTCCGGTCCCTGCGTCAGGACATATTCGATGAAGCCGCCGGTCGAGACCAGCACTTCGTGTTCGTGGCAGAGCTTGACGATATCGGCCAGCGCACGGCGCGGCATCAGCGTAAAGGACCCGCCCGCGAACTTGAGCGAGTCCACATACTGGCCCATCGTTTCGAACAGGTCCTTCAGATAGTGCTTGCCTACGCACGTGTAGTACGGCCCGCGGATCTCGGTGAGACCCCGGCCGCGCGGCTTGGCTTGCCGCTCATTCACGCGAAGGAACTCGAACCCGCGGTCAGGCATCGGGGGACAGGCCTCCTTGGGGCGCCCGCTGCCCGCCCACGGCCGCCAGCAGCCGCGTGAGATCCGCCACCTTGTTGCGTTCCAGGTCGTGAATCGTGCCGGCAATTTCTGTGCGTTGCTCCGCGGTCGTGTACGGCTCCGTAAGCCGTTCGAACTTTTGAAACACCATATCCCACGACATTGGCTGGCTCAAGAAACCGGGATAGTCCCGCGCCTCTTTCGTGACGACGCGCCCGTCATGGAGGCACATCCGGATCCGGCAAGGCATCTCATTAGGGAAGCGCTCGGAGTAACTGGCGCTGGGTGTGACGGTGATTCGCCGCAACATTCGCTGCACGTCCGGGCGGCGGATCCGCTCCGGCTCGTACTGTTCGGGCATCACCTGGCCGTCCAGAATAGCCACGGCGATCATGTAGGGCAGGCTGTGGTCGGCCTGCTCTTTCGTTTCGATGCTGGAGACCTTGTCGCCCTCCTCGCCTCCGCCGATGATGTTGTAGCCGACGTCGAAGATTTCCACCTCTACGTGCTCCACGTCGCCTGCGGCGAGCTGGTAACGCCGCTTCAATTCGAGCACTCCGTCGATGGCGGTTTGTGCGTGGATCTCGGCGTTGTACTTCTTCAGGATTGTGTGTTTCGCGCGGTCCAGGTCCTCGCGCGCCCAGTCGATTTCGAAACAGCCGGTGATCGCGTCCATCAGGCCTTTTTCGCCCTCGAACACTTCGAGGGGACCGGTAATGCCGGCCCGCGCGAGGAATGCAATGCGCATCGCGCAGGACGCCATATACGGGTAGGCGAGGCCCTTCCAATGCGATAGCTTCCCGGTGCGCGTAGCACGAAGTGCGTTCAGCGCCGTGCCGCTAATCGCGATCGCGTTCGCGGCCTGCTGCTCGTTAAGCTTCAGCACCCGGGCGATGCCCGCTGCGACTGCGTACGACCCCTGAACCGTGTGATCGAAACCCGCGGCGCGGACCGGGGCCACGTCACTTAGGCGGCACTGCACCTGGTATGCGACAGCAAGGGCGGTGATAAAATTCCGGGCGTTCTCGCAGCCCGCGACTTCGGCCGCTGCAAGGATCGCCGCGATACTGTCGCTGGGGTGGCAGGTCTCACCTTTGGCGAGGTAACTGTCGTTGAAATCCAGATAGCGCGCAAGGGCGCCGTTGAAGAGAGCGGCCCAAGATGCATCTGCGCGCCCCCCAGCGATCAGGCCGCATTCGCCGGCGTGTCCTGAGTCCTGCATCACCGTGCGGATTGCCCTGACCGGCTCGCCGTCCAGCGCCCCGATGGCGCATCCGAGCGTGTCGAGCACGCGGATCTTAAGCTGGTCGCAAGCGGTCTCGGACAGTTCCTCGAACGACGCGTTCACGGCGAACCTGGCGAGCCGCTCCACGGCGGTCATACAACCATAAGTTGGCCCCGCCCCGCGTGTTCTGGCAATAGAACATTCGTCACAGGCACCGGGACAAATGTCACGCGCCAGCCCGCTAACGCCTTGCCTCGCAAATACCTGGGAGCTTCCGGTTACATAGGTTACCGCGTCCGCGCGCGATGCGAGCTTCGCCCCTTCGCCCGCGCGTCCCCGCCGGACTCTTTTGACTCCAAATAGTCTTTTAGCGCGACGGCATTGTTGTGTTCGGTGTCATGAGAGCTGTACAGCAGCGTAACGGTCCCGTGCCTGGCCGTCTCCAGGATCGGCGTCCAGGCATCGGGAAGGCTGTCGAGTTCATCGAAGTACTTACGCCGAAACTCGTCCCACTTCGCCGGATCGTGGCTGAACCACTGCCGTAGCTCTGTGCTCGGGCCTACTTCTTTGACCCAGCCGTCAACGTGCAGAGAAGCCTTCTTGATCCCGCGCGGCCAGAGTCGCTCGACCAGGTAACGCGTTCCGTCGTCCGGGCTTTCGGCCTCATACACCCGCTTCACCCTAATCATCACGGCACCTCGACTTACGCCGACTTGGCCGCCCGCGGTTGATACGTTCCCGGCTCCGTGCGGAATGTAATTGCGAGGCGGTTCCATCCGTTGATTGTGATCACCGCAAGCGTCAAGTCGACGAGTTCCTTCTCGTTGAAGTGCTTCGTCACCTCGCGGTATAGGTCGTCATCCACGCTGTCGGGCGAGATCCGCGTAACCGCCTCTGTCCAGGCCAAGGCAGCGCGTTCGCGCTCCGTATAGAACGGCGTCTCGCGCCAGGCGCTGACCGTGTACAGCCGCTGCTCGGTCTCTCCGGCCTGCCGTGCATCCTTGCTGTGCATATCCATGCAATACGCGCAGCCGTTTATCTGCGATGCCCGGAATTTCACCAGTTCCAGCAGTGGCCGTTCAAGCCCACATTGATGTACATATTGCTCCAGACCGGCCATCGCCCGAAAGGCTTCGCTTCCGGCGCGTTTGTAATCGAGTCTCGGCTTTTCCATGTATGTCTCCTCCCTTCCCGTGTGAGTCGTACCCGGCGGAATCAGCTCTCGGCCCGTCTTCGATGCGCTCGCAGTCACAGTTCCGGGACTCCGATTTCCACCGGGTATATACCGTTGAAGCAAGAAGCCGAAAAGATGTTTTCCGGCAGCCCGGTCGCCTCTATCATGCCTTCGTACGAAAGGTAACAGAGTGAATCCGCGCCGATCAGTTGCCGGGTGTCTTCTACGGACATTCTGGCGGCGACCAAATCGTCCGGCTTGGGCGTGTCGATGCCATAGAAATCGGGGAACCTCACCGGCGGCGAGGAGACCAGAAAGTGGACCTGACGCGCTCCGCTGCGTCGCAGCATTTCGACAATGTGCCGAGCCGTGGTGCCCCTCACGATAGAATCGTCCACCACACCCACACTCTTGCTGCGCAGCACCTCGGAGATCGGGTTGAGCTTCATTCTGACGCCGCTTTCCCTGAGGTTCTGGGCCGGCCGGATGAAGGTTCGATGGATGTATCGATTCTTCACCAGCCCGAAATCGAGGGGGATCCGTGACTCGCTCGCGTACCCGATGGCCGCGGGAACGGCCGAGTCCGGCACGGGAATGATGACGTCGGCATCCACACGGTGCTCGCGTGCAAGGTGGATGCCCAGGTTGCGGCGGACCTCGTTCACCCTCCGGCCGAGAAGAACGCTGTCGGGCCTGGCGAAGTAGACAAACTCAAAGATGTCGAGCTTCTCTTCGCCTTCGGCGATCCGGATGGAGTGAAGCCCCGCGTCATCCACGATGATCAACTCGCCGGGCCTGACGTCGCGCAGGAATGTTCCGCCCACCGCATCAATCGCACACGTCTCGGAAGAGACCACCAACCCATCCCTTAAGCGGCCGATCGAGAGCGGCCTGACGCCGTGCGTATCGCGGAACGCAGCCAGCCTGTTCCTGGTCATCACAACGACGGAGAAGACGCCGGTGAAGAGATCGAAGCAGGACCGTACGGCATCTTCCGGCGTGGCCCCTTGCGCCAAAACATGCTCGATGGCAGCGTGCATCAGCTCCGAATCGTTCGCGCCGGTGGCGTCAATGCCGTGCTGAGCGGCGAAGCCGGAAAGCGCCGATACACTCGGAAGGTTGCCGTTGTGCGCCAGGGCGAACTGATTACGGCCGCTGATCACGGGCTGGCTGTGACGCGAGGCGGCGCCGCCGGAAGTCGAGTAGCGGTTGTGGCCTATGGCGATGTGGCCGGTCAAAGAGCTGAGAGACCGCTCATCGTAGACGTGCGCGACCAGGCCCGGCCCTTTGTGCGTCCGGATCGTGTCACCGTCAGCGGCGCTAATGCCGGAGCTTTCCTGGCCGCGGTGCTGGAGCGTCCACAAGCCCGTGTGGGCGAGCCGCGCGGCTTCAAGGCCACGCGCGTAAATGCCGAACACACCGCACTTCTCATGCAGCCCCGCCACACATACCCCTTTCTTGCAGTCTAGCTCGGAAACACGCATAGACTGGAATCAGAGGGGCTATGCAGAATCTTTCGGTCACCGACTTCATTCCTATAATCCAGCTTCCATCCGTGCGCAATGGCGCTCTGGTGCAGGCGCGCGAATCGGGCGGAAAGACAACTCTGCTGGTGACGCTCCACTCCGCCTCATGCGCCGGGTGCCGGGAATACCTGGACAGTCTCGCGCCGTTGGCCGGCGAGTTGGACGCGTGGGACGGGCGGCTGCTCGTAATCGTGCCCGGGGCCTTATCCGAAGCCGCGCTTGTGAGCGCGCCAGTTGGAAACGTATTGGCGGACGAGCACTGCCGGATCGCCGATCCGGCATCCGCTTCGGTCATCGTGGCAGACCGCTACGGCCACGTCTTCGACGCAATCCATACAGGCGCGTCGCACAAGCTGCCCTCCCCGCGCGAGCTCGAAGAATGGCTGAAATATCTTGGCACGCTCTGCCCCGAGTGAGATGTGCCCGATGAGCCCGGTCCGGGTGACTGGGGATAACACGAACCGGCGACGGGGCGCGCAATCCCAACGTCTTCGCTGTTGAGGTCGCGAAGGCCGCCAATTCCTTACTCGTCCCGCCAGTATCTTGGACGGCTGTAGTGCTCGAATACCGCCAGCTCATAGTCCCGTGTGAGCGCGGTTTTGTTGTCAAACGCGGGTGCGCTCCGGATTTGTTCCACCCCCACGTCGGCGCGAACGGCACGTTCGGACCATCGGATCCAGTCGATCCACAGTGGCGCGAGTAGCACCTTCTTGCCCGGCAGCAATGCACCGGTATCCACTACCAGGTACCGGATCTTCCAGGTCTCCTGCTCGATGAGGAAGTCCTCGACGTGCCCGATTTGCCCGTTCTTCGCCTCGATCCTGTATCCCGTCACCTCCCTCATGCTGCGCAGTTGCGGTTCGGCGCGGCTCTCCGGCGCCATCGCGCTTCCCGCGCTGGCCCGGGCAGCCGATACGGGCGCCATCGGAACCGCCTCGCCAGGCGGGGCGCCATATCCCCAATACGCCGGCCAGCCGAAGTACTGCGTCATCTCCATTTCCTTCTGCCGCGAAACCGGCAGGACCGTGTCGAAGGGCGGGCTTTCTTCGATCTGCGCACGGTTCAGATGGACTGGTAGCCGGTGGCTCTCCAGGTCCACCGGGCCCGATGCTACGGGAGAGATCAGAACGCGGCGTCCCGAAAGCCAGCCGCCCGTATCAACAACGAGGTAGCGCGCCGCCCAATCCTGATCGTCGAAATAGACGTCTTGCACAGATCCGAGCTCATCGTCGCGAGCCAGAATCTTGCAGTCCAGCAGATCATCCGCGGAAAAGAACATCGTAGGCCTCCCAGTGGTTAGTTCCATGCTAACGCCGCTTTCAGGAGTTTGCCGGGAGTGGCGTGTTCCAGTTGGTTTCCGGATTCATCGGATGCGCGCTGCGAAAGACCAATGACACCCCGTTGCATCGCTGGGTTGAGTGAACTAAATTGCTCCTGTGCTTCTATGCTGGGAACGAGGTCTAAACCCGTCATGCTAAGGAAGTCGATCAGCCTCTTTTTCCTCATCCTGCCGCTGCATCCGGCATACGGGCAAGGAACCGTCCCCACGTTCAGCCAAGCTGTCGGCCAAAGCTCCTATACCCTGGTCGGCAGGGATCCAGCACGGGCAGGCACCACCGCCATCCCCACAGTGCTCGTTCCGATCACGCTATCCTTTGACGCGAAGAGGGTTGCGGGCAAGCCCTTCGTCATGGATGCAGCCCCGATGGTGCGGGACGTCCTCCGGTCGCCCATCTTCTCGAAGTTCGAGTTCCCCTCGGGTGGCGCCACTCAGTATGCCGACGCCATGCTGCGTAGCACCTTCCCGAACGCCGAGGGTTGGCATACGCTGCTCGGCAAACCGGAGGTGAGGCCCCTCGAGATTGCGGTCCCCGTTGGTTATGGCTACATCCTTACCTCGAAGCAGTCCGGCCGATCGTTCGCCGTTGCCGACCTGGAGTTCCTGCAACGGGAGATTTTCAGGCAACTCCCCAGGCAGGAAGGCAAACTCGTTATCGCCATGACGCATAACACGACGTATTACGCCCTCGGTGACGCAACCGTGTGTTGCTCCTGGGGAACGCACGGCGTCGATTCCGCAACCGGAAACTCCTTCGTGCTCGGCTCATACGTCCGCGAAGCCCCAGCGGTTATCCAAGACCGCGACGTGCAGCCGCTTACGCAGCAATTGGCCCAATTCATCAAGGACCCCCTGCACGATCCCTTGCTCCGCGGGCGGAACGTCAAGGGTCCCGGGAATACCTTCTCCGCCTGGATGCGTCCGGGGGAGCAGGGCGGTTGCGCCGGCACGGGCGCCGCCTCAACCTACTTCCTACTTGAACCCACGAACACCAACCCCAAGAACAACATCCCCGCCTCGAAGGCCTTTGTCGCCCGTGTCGGCGGAGCCATTTATCATCTGCAGAATGTAGCTCTGCTGCCCTGGTATACCGGAATCGCCGAAGGCCTTGACCGTGCTTACAGCTTCCCGGATGCGCAGGCGCTCACCGATCGTTCTAAGCCCTGCCCCGCACGCGGAGGTGCGCCAGCGCCTTCGCCCACGGCCGCGCCAGTCCCGGCGAGCGGCTCGCCGAACGGGCATCAGTTGATCGGCTACTGGGCCGGCTACGGCGCCGCGGGTTCCACTTTCCCTCTCCGCGAGGTCTCGCCGCAGTGGGACGTCATCATCGTCGCCTTCTCCACGCCGGACAGGAATGCGCCGGAAGGGACCATGCAGTTCAATACACCCCGCGGCCTGGACGCCGAACAGTTCAAATCCGACATCGCATATCTGAAGAGTCAAGGCAAGAAGGTCATGATCTCATTGGGTGGCGGCGGCCAACACTTCACCCTCGCAGATCCGAAGCGGGTGCCGAACTTTGTCTCTTCCGTCTCACGCATCGTGACCGACTACGGTTTCGACGGCATCGATATCGACTTCGAAAGCCCGTCTCTCTCCATCGATCCAGGGGACACGGACTTCAGGCATCCCACCACGCCATCGATCCTGAATCTGATTTCGGCCTTGCGCCAGTTGCACGACCATTTCGGCCCCGGCTTCATGGTCAGCCTCGTGCCCGAAGGTACGCAGATCCCCGCCGGATACCCGGCCTATGGCGGCCAGTTCGGCTCCTATCTGCCCATCGCCCACGCACTTCGCGACATCCTTTCGTTCATGGATGTACAGAGCTACAACACGCCGCCCCTGCAAGGTCTGGATGGCGAGATCTATCAGCCCGGCACGGTAGATTATCACGCGGCTATGACGGAACTCCTTCTGCACGGCTTCGCAATTGGAGGTGATGCCAAACAGTTCTTCGCGCCGCTTCCGGCCGAAAAGATTGCCGTAGGTTTCCTGACGGGGGACACTTCGCCTGCACTCGTCAGCGAGGCGATGGACTACATTATCACCGGCAAGGCTCCCGTTGGCGCCAGGTACAAGCTGCGCAAGCGCACCGGTTACCCCGGTATGATAGGCGCCATGTTCTGGACCATAAATGCCGACCGCGGAGGCAATTACAAATTCTCCAACATTATCGGCCCCCAGCTTCACCGCTATCCGGCGATCAAAAAGCAGGCCTTGGAGCAGTAACACGGCTGCTGAGTGATTGATTCCGGCACTCACGATTGAACTCATGACAAAGCGGCAGAGAATCGAAGCGGTTTACGGCATGCGAAAGGCGGACCGCGTCCCTTTCGTCCCGGCGATCTACGAGCACAAGGGAGCCCTCATCCAGAAGTCTCCATCCGAGACCTGCAGAAATGCAGAGTACCTGTACGACAGCGTGAAAGCGGAATTCGTTACGTATGATCCCGATATGGTCGTTGTTGGAATCGACGTGTACAACGTCGAGGCGGAGGCCCTGGGCTGTAAGGTCGTGTACCTCGATGAGTCAACGGACGTTCCCGCGATCATTGAGCCGCTGATCGACGGTCCTGGCGGGCTATCGAAGGTGGGCGTGCCGGATCCGGAAACGGGCGGCCGAATGCCCCTGCACCTCGACGTTGCAGGCAAATTGCAGAGGGAGTGGGGCAACGAAGTCATCGTACGGGGCGCTGTTACAGGTCCGTACTCGATGGCCGGGGCGCTCATGGGCGCGGAACAGTTCATCTTCCTCACGCTCGAGAACGCTCCAGCGGCGCACACCATGCTGGAATTCTGTGCGCGCGTCACCGTCGAATACGGGAAAGCCTTTCTCCGGCGAGGCGTCCAGCCCATCATCTTCGATTCACGCGCCACGCCAATGCTGGCCTCGCCCCGGGTGATCAGAGAACTCCTGGCGCCGATCTACCGAGACTGCGTGTTTCCGCAGCTGAAAGCCGCGGGCGGTCGATTCCTTCCACTGATCATTGGCGGCAACACGACTTCCGTAATCGACAGCCTGCTCGCGACCGGGGCTACCCAGTTTCTCTCCGATTCTCCGGCAAACCTGAAGTGTTGGTGTGAAAAGGCGATGGCGGCGCGTGTCCCTGTTCGTGCGAATGTTGATGCCGCGCTCGTCGCCCGCGGACCAGCTTCGGAGATCCACCGCCGCGCGACGGAGATCCTTCGAGAGTGCCGCGATTATCCCGGTTTGCTCCTCGGCTGTGGCGTTGTTCCATATGACGTGAAGCCGGAGCACGTTATGGCGATTCACGCAGCTATCGCGGACATGGCCGCGGAGGACTCCTAGACGGCTCGGTGCGGCGGCGTCGCATCCGCGCAGTCCGGGATCGATACGACTGATTTGCCCACGCTCGTGGAACTCATTTTGCCGGTCTGGCATGATCCAGGCATAACGCGACGAGATTGGAGACGTTTGCTTCGCCCACGCACATGACCGTGTCCGCGCCGCCCCAATAAATCTTCACCGTTCCGTCGGATTCCGCAACGGCGCCACAGGTGAACACAACATTGTGGACATAGCCCGTGATTTCCCAGGGATCTTCCGGCTGCAGGATCCACGAGTCGCCCACGCCGATAATCTTTGCCGGGTCCTCAAGGTCATGAAGGGCGACCCCCAACCGGTAGACCGATCCGTCCATCGTCTGAAAAACGCCGTGATAGATGGAAAGCCAGCCTTGGTCCGTTTTGATCGGCGGCGCTCCCGGGCCGATCTTCATTTCGTCCCAGTGATATGGCTCGGGCCTCATGACGAGCTGGGCCTCGCCCCAAAAACGCAGGTCCGGAGAATAGGAAATCCAGATGGACCAGGGGGCGATTTCCGAGTGCGGGCGGTCCAGCCGGGCATAGAGTCCGTCAAACTTTTCAGGAAAGATCACCACGTTCCGGTAGTCCGCCTCGGTGATGAGGGACATCCTTTCCACCTGCCTGAAGTCCTTCGTCTTTGCCAGGGCGATGCGCACGCCATTTCGCGAGTAGGCGCTGTAGGTGATGAGGTACTCCCCGTCCAGGTGCGTCACGCGCGGATCCTCAACACCGAACGCTTCGTAGTCCGCAAAAGGGCTGTCCCTGGCAGGAGTCAGAAAGGGCTCCGGATCAGCGGTGAAGTGGAATCCGTCGGGGCTGCGCGCCAAACCGATGATGGACCGTCCCGTGCGCAGATGAGAGCGGAAGAGCATGACGTATTCGTTGCCGTGTTTAACCACCGCCGCGTTGTGAACGGTCTCTACCGGGTAGGGGATATCGGCTTTGGTGAGGATGGGATTGTTAACGTAGCGTCTGACGAGGTCACGCTTCATGCTTGCCTCTTCGCTTCCAGATCAAAAATCGTGCGGTAAACCCGCTCGTACGCCGTCACCATGGTTTCCACAGAGAAGCACTCCTGGACCCGTTGGCGGCACGCGCCGCGGCTGATTTCACCCAGGCGTTTCAGGGCTCGCACCGCCTCTGCGACGTTGTTGACCAGGAAACCCGTCTGCCCGTCTTTGATCACTTCACGGCACGAGCCGAGGTCCATGGCGATCACGGGGACGCCGGCTGCATTGGCTTCCGCCAGGACCAGCCCGAATCGTTCCGGGATGGTGTTCAGGTGCAGCAGCACCCGGGCATGCGCGAACAACTCGTTCTTGCCCGGCACGTCCACTGGCCCGACGTATCGGATCGTCTGATTGAGGTGGGGCTCCACCTGCTCGCGGAAGTAGGTCTGATCCTGGATGATGCCAGCGATGAGCAGCGGCAACCCGCTCAGATGAGCAACCGCAATCGCCAGGTGGACACCTTTGTCCGGGTGAATCCGGCCGAGGAAGACCAGGTGATCGCCGACCGAGTCCTGGAGGGGGTACAGCGAGAGGTCGATTCCGTTATAGACCGTCGCCAGATAATTCAGGCCCGGGGCGCGATCGGAGTCGCTGATGGAGACAAAATATCCATCACGATACTTGTCATACATGGGCACGATCCTGGGAGATGAGAATCCGTGGACGGTCGTTAGAACCGGGGTCTTCACCAGGCGCGTGTAGGCGAGCGCCATGAAGTCGTAGTGACTGTGGATCAGGTCAAACTCAGCAGCGTGCTCGAACACTTCGGAGATGTGAAGGTATTCGGCTACTTTGGGATCGATGGCGGGATCCTCTTCATACCCCCGGTCTACTACGGCATGCAGGTGAGCTCTGGTCACAGAGTCACGAGTGGCGAACAACGTCACATCCCAGCCATGGGACACCAGCCCTTCGGTGATGTTGCTGGCAACCGTCTCCCAAGCGCCGTATTGCCGGGGAGGGGTTCGCCAAGCTACGGGCGACAGGACAGCTACCCTTTTATTGGGGATGGTCATGCTGATGATGGGGCTTCTTGTTGCTCCATGGCCGCCAGCACCTCGGCGAGCGCGATGGTTGCGAAACCGGTGGCATGATCGGCCAGGCCATAAGGAATGATCAATTCGCCGTTGTGGACCAGGGCGCCGCAGGTATAAACGACATTGGGCACGTAACCTTCACGCTCGTCTTGGTTCGGCTTAAGCAAAGGTTCGTGGAGCCGTCCAATCACTTTCGACGGATCGTCGCGATCGAGAAGGAACGCGCCGATGCAGTACTGACGCATAGGGCCGACGCCGTGGCTGAGGACTAGCCACCCGGCATGGGTCTCGATCGGAGATCCGCAATTCCCGAGCTGGACCAGTTCCCACGGAAAAGCCGGCTTGAGGAGCACGCTGCGCTCATTCCAGAAGTGGACATTGTCGGAAAACATCAGGTAGATGTTCTCGTTGTCCTGGCGGGAGAGCATGGCATAACGGCCGCCGATCTTCCGTGGGAAGATGGCCATTCCTTTGTTTTCCGCGGCCGGACCATTCAGTGTGATGAATCGGAAGTTGAGGAAATCAGAAGTCTCCACCAGTTCCGGCACGACGACGCTGCCATCGAAAGCGGTAAACGTCGCGTAGTAGATGTGGGCGCCGTCGTCGTTCCGGAAGCGAACGAAGCGGGCATCCTCGATGCCATTGCGTTGGGAGGGTGTGGCTGGGAACAATATGCGCTGAGACAACTCCTGCTCCGGCTGGAACTGGACCTCGTAGTTGGACCGGGCCAGCATCCAAATGCCCTGCGCGGCGTCTTGATCCTCCTGCGTCATCCTATCCGGCGTGCGGGACTGCTCCGCTTGGAGCCCGGCGCGAAGATCTTCCACCGCAAACGACTCGCCGAGGTTGTTCATGAGCCGGCAAGTGAATGCGCCCGTCAATCCCAGCTCAGAGAGTTTCCGCCCGAACAGCGCCTTCTCGTACAGGGGGTTCGGGATCTGACGCGGCTCGGTTAGAAAGCCCGTGGCTGGTGACAACTGGATCCGCTGATCGGGATGGATAATACCAGTACGAAAAGTTATGGAAGAAATGTGTCCTTCCCCGGTGGCGCGGAGGCTGAGAATAAACCGCAGGGCGCCGGAGGGCAGACCAGCCTGGTCAGGATGCGGAACGATGGAAGGATTGAACAGGGCAGCGGATTCCAGAGAGTATTCGGCAAGAAAGTAGGAGCCGATCAGGAGTCGTCTTTGTTCGGAGATGTCCGCAACCGTCGCCAAAGACTCACGCACCTGTTCGAAGCGCTGCAGGAACAGATTGCGGATTTGCTGGTGGCGCTGAGAGAACTCAGCGGAAACGTCGTCCAGTAGCCGGCCGACCCGGTCCTCCGGGAGCGCCATGATCCTGGCGATGATCCTGGCCACCCGCTCGGAACCACCCGGATTGAATGGGCGGAGCAGAACGCGTGACTGGTCGGGATTGAGTATTGTGGCCGTACGTTTGAGGTGTAAAGACATGGGCATTGGCCGCTACACCCTGATGGCGACCGGTTCTCTAAAAGTCGTCACTGTGTTTTGCGCCAATTGCATTTCCGCCAGTGAAAGCAAGAAGGCCAGTGTTGATTCCGCTCCCTGATTCCCGTTGACCCGATCTACGTGCAACCCGTCGCGGCAGCCGCCTGTTTCGGGAGAGTAGAGTTCGAGTCCGAGGTCGTTCCAACCAATGAACCAGTCAAAGGCGCGTTGCGCATGCTCATACCACCAGACGTCCGATGTGACGCGATAGGCTTCCAGACAGGCCGAGACCGTTGCTTGCGCCTCAACGGGCTGCTGGTCGAAATTGGCGCGCGTGCCGCCACGGTGATAGAACCCATTACTGCCAATCGGTCGGAAGTGACCCTTCTCTGACGTCTGCAAATTTGTCAGCCAGCGCAGGGCCTCGAGCCCCCGCTGAAGCACCGCTTGTTGTCCGGTCGCCTGTCCGCTCACGATCAAAGCTTGCGCGAGTTTGGCGTTGTCGTACGACAGTTCTTCCTCAAACCATTGCCAGTCCGGACGCGCACTCGCTTCAAAGAGCTCCATGAGCCGGGAAGTCAGTGTCTCTCGGGTTTGGTTGACCAGGCTGTCGCCGCTCAAGCGGCGCAGATATTCATGGATGCCGATCAAGCCGAAGGCCCAAGCCCGAGGAGACGTGAAGTCCGTCAGTGCAGGCAACGCCAGCGCGAAGAGCTGCCCCGCCATCATCTGAAAGCTCCCAAAAGGCGAACGTCCCACGCCTATGCCCAGCGCCCAAAGTGCCCTCCCTTGACAGTCCTCTGATCCCTGTTCGTCCAACCAGTGCCGCTCGAAACTCAAGTGGTTATGGAAGCGTTTCGTTTTGAGATCGAAAGCGTGGTGGAGGAACGCCCCGGAGGTGGTGGCCAGTGTGCGGACCGACTCGGAATCCTCGCCCAATTCACCGAGCAGCACCGCCAAGATGAAGGCACGGGCGTTATCGTCGGTGCAATAGCCTTGGGAAAAATTCGGAACACTGAAGACGGCGTGTTGAAAGACTCCGGTGGAATCGGTCATCCGCGAAAGATGCGTTAGCTTCATCGCCGGAAGTTCCCTCGGCTTTTGGTCGAGCGTTTTGGTGGCAAGGAATTTCCGCGTCCGGGCCGCCCCTTCCAGCCGGGAACACTCAAAGGAACGCATATACATCTGTGCCACGTTGCTCCAAACCATCTCGCGGCCTATCTTGTAGGCGTTCTTGCGAATGGCGTGCCGGCGTGTGTCGTCCCGCAACAGCCCGATGACCTCGCGTGCTATGGCCGGAGCGTCGCCGAATGGCACCAGCACGCCGCGATCTTCCGCCAGTAATTCGGCGGCGTGCCAGTACGGTGTGGACACCACTGCTTTGCCGGCGCCAAACGCGTACGCTAGCGTGCCCGACGTGATCTGCGCTTCATTAAGGTAGGGCGTGATGTAGAGGTCGGCCGCGCCAATGAACTCCTTGAGGTTCTCAAGATCCACAAACTGGTTGTAGAAGATGACGTTCTTATCGACTTTGTTCTTCTTAGCGAGAATCTCCAGGCTGAGCCGATAGGCTTCACCGTGCTCCCGCAGTTCGTTCGGATGGGTGGCGCCGAGGACGATATAAACGACCTCGGGGAACTCCGCCAGAATCAGCGGCAGGGCATTGAGCACGTTCTCGATGCCCTTGTTCGGCGAAAGCAGGCCGAACGTGAGCAACACCACCCTTCCTTCCACACCGAACTGGTCCTTGAAGTAAGTCGGATCGACGAAACCTACATCGGGAATGCCGTGCGGGATGAGATCGACCTTGGCAGAAGGCGCCTGGTATATCTGCCGCAACATCCGTAGTCCGCGGTCCGCCATGACGACGAGCCGGGTGGAGAGTGCGATTAGCCCCTCCATCACACGCCGCTGGTCGGCTCTCGGCTCCTGAAGCACGGTATGAAGCGTTGTGACGACGGGCATCCTCAATTCGCGCAGGAGTGCCAGGATGTGACTGCCGGCGGGCCCGCCGAAAATGCCGAACTCATGTTGCAGGCAGACGATGTCCACATTGCTGATGTTGAGGAAGTCCGCCGCGCGCAGATAGGACGACAGGTCCTGCTCCTCAATTTCGAAGCGAACCACCTCCGGGTACTCGTAGCCACCGGGAATGTCGTTCACCGACACGGCGAGGCACTGGCTCTGTGGGTGTGCGCTTCCGACGGCGGCAAGCAGGTCGGACGTGAACGTAGCAATGCCGCATTTGCGCGGCAAATGGTCGCCAACAAAAGCGATCTTGCGGACTTTAGAGGTGCTGTTCATGAAGGCTTTCCTATGCTGCCTGGCGGCCCCGCACCGCTTCGATCAATCTGATTCTCCGGGTTGCGGCACCGACGGGAAATGGAGGGGATCTCTCAGGTTTTGCAGCTCCCGGTAATAATAAATCGGCGAAGGTCGCTTTCCGGTCAACTTCAGCGCCTTCAGAAACGCGATTTCCTCTTCGGTGGCATCGCCGCTCAAGGACGTGTCCTTCAGGAACTGTTCAAGCCCGGGCTCTATGGCGACGGGTTGTGGGGGCTCCTGTTCGGCAAACTCAAATCGCTTCAGGCTCACTGCCGTGAGCCGGCGGTTCGGGACAACTCCCATGCCAAAGGTCTTGAGGTCGATGTCCCAGGAGTCGATGATCGGATCCAGGAAGCAGATGCAGCTTTCAACCGAGATATTGAAGACGTCACTATCCAGAAACTCGAGAATGGAAACGCGCACTTGCTCATCGCTGCGGCCGGTGAGTTGGGCCATCTGGTGAAGCCGCTCTTTACTTTGCAGTTCGTCCCTGGCAACTCCCTGGGCGACGCTAAGAAGCTTCTGAGTTACCAGGCGTTCGAGTTCGCCGAACGGCTCCTTGTCAAAAATCCGCTGAACTTCTTTTCGCCGTGCGGAATCACATTTCTCGAGAATCAACTCGCGACATTCTTTGAAGAGGGGCCGCGGGAGCTCCGCAACTCTCCTCCTCAATTCTTCCTTGCGCTGCAGGTCAGCCAGTCTCGAGAGTTCACCGCTCGGGAGTTTCAAAGCCGCGCCGATCCTCTCGTAGATGTCAGTGCGTCCAGGAGACGGCGGCGCCTTCTTCCGAGCCAGCAACTGCGAGATGTAGGATTCGGTGACTTGAGCGGCGGTAGCGAGATCTTTCTGCTCGAGGCCAAGTTCCTCTAAACGGTGCCGAATCAAAAGGGAAACGTCCACTGGGTGGTCCTGTCTGCTAAATTAACCACCTTCGGTTAATATACGTATCTATCTTCCCATGGGCGACGGTTGACAAGCAAGCGCAACTTAACCGACAATAGTTAACGAACCGAGCGCTTCCGCGCGCTGCGAAGATCGTCTGAGCTAAGGCAGGCGATCTGATCACCGTCCCTTAGGTCACCCATCCTGGAGAGTAAAAGCATGAATATTCGACCCCTATACGACCGCATCGTGGTGAAGCGGATCGAGGAACAAGAAACCACGCGCAACGGCATTTTCATCCCCGATTCGGCAAAGGAAAAGCCTCAGGAAGGTGAAGTAATGGCCATCGGGAAGGGCAAGCGGCTCGAGGACGGAAATGTGGTCGCCGTTGACGTCCAAGTCGGCGACCGTATCCTGTTCGCCAAATACTCCGGCAATGAGACCAAGCTGGACGGCACTGAGTACATTATCATGCGTGAGGATGATGTCCTCGGAGTTCTAAATGCGGCCTCCCAGCCGCTTTCCAAGAACTAATTCAATTTCGAATCACGAGGAAGACATCTATGGCAAAACAGATTATCTACAGTGACGCCTCCCGCCAAGCGATCCTACGCGGAGTCAACCAGCTAGCCGACGCGGTGAAAGTGACCCTTGGTCCGCGTGGACGCAACGTCGTTCTCGAGAAGAAGTACGGTGGACCGACCATCACCAAAGACGGGGTGACGGTCGCCAAAGAGATCGAGTTGAAGGACCCGCTCGAAAACATGGGCGCCCAGATGGTGCGCGAAGTGGCGTCGAAAACCTCTGACGTTGCAGGAGACGGCACCACCACGGCAACCATTCTGGCCCAGGCGATTTACCGCGAAGGCATCAAAGCGGTCACTGCGGGCGCGAATCCGATGGCCATCAAGCGCGGCATCGATAGGGCCGTGGAAGTTGCCGTCGAGGAAGTCAAGAAGCTCTCCAAGACCGTCTCCGGCGACATGATAGCCCAGGTGGGCAGCATCTCGGCCAACAGCGATTCCACCATCGGCAACATCATCGCCGAGGCAATGTCGAAGGTGGGCAAGGACGGCGTGATCACGGTCGAGGAATCCAAGACCATGACCACCGAGTTGCAGACGGTGGACGGAATGCAATTCGATCGCGGTTACCTGTCGCCCTACTTCGTGAGCGACGCCGAACGCATGGAATGCGTTCTGGAGGATCCCTATATCCTCATTCACGACAAGAAGATCAGCAATATGAAGGATCTGCTGCCGCTTCTCGAGCAGATCGCGCGCGCAGGTAAGCCGCTGCTGGTGATCGCCGAAGAGGTGGAAGGCGAAGCTCTGGCCACCCTCGTGGTCAACAAACTGCGCGGCACCCTCAACGTTTGCGCAGTGAAGTCTCCGGGCTTTGGCGACCGCCGTAAGGCAATGCTGGAAGACATCTCGATCCTGACTGGCGGCACGGCAATCATGGAAGAGACCGGCATCAAGTTGGACGGCGTCAAGCTGGAGGACCTCGGCCGCGCCAAGCGCGTCACGGTGGACAAGGACACGACGACCATCATCGACGGCGCCGGTTCGCAGAAGGGTATCGAGGGTCGGATCAAGCAACTCCGGGCACAGATCGAAGAAACAACCTCGGACTACGATCGTGAGAAATTGCAGGAGCGCCTGGCAAAGCTGGCCGGCGGTGTGGCGATCATCAAAGTCGGCGCCGCGACCGAAACCGAGATGAAGGAGAAGAAGGCCCGCGTAGAAGACGCTCTCCATGCCACTCGCGCAGCGGTCGAGGAAGGCATCGTACCCGGCGGAGGCGTTGCATTGTTGCGAGCTTCAGCCGCCCTGCAGGCCCTCAAACTCGAGGGCGACGAACAGTTCGGAGTCACCATCGTCCGTCGCGCGTGTGAGGAGCCCGTCCGTCAGATCGTCCTGAACTGCGGACCCGAGGGCGCCGTCGTGGTGGAGAAGATCAGGGACCACCAGGATCCTAACTTCGGCTTCAACGCCGCTACCGAAGAATACGAAGACATGGTGAAGGCCGGCGTGATCGACCCCACGAAGGTAACCCGCACGGCTCTGCAGAATGCAGCGTCTATTGCCTCCCTCATGCTCACGACCGAGGCGATGGTCTGCGCAGTTGTGGAGCAAGTGGACCAGTAGGGGTTTGGCGCGGTAGGTCGAAGGAGACGGATGAACACAACATTACAGGGGCTAAGCGTATGATCGGCAACATAGGGTTCTTTTTCACACGCTGTCCTCATTGCAGATCAATCGACTTCAGACGTGTAGGCGTCCAAAACGCGATTGAGACCGCTTTTCACTGGCTCCTTCAACCCTACCGTTGCTCTCTTTGTGGTCGCCACTTTTTTCTGATCCGCTGGCACGCTCCCATCGGAGGTACAGCCTGAGGGCGAGCCAATGGCCACGTGCGTTTGCCATTGTGGGGCCTTTGCCAGCCGTCATCGGGCGGGCCCCACAAAGTGCAACACGCCACTAGTCGTACTGCCTGAAAGCAACCGAGTGCGTGTCGTAGTTGATCAGCACTTCGCGCCCGCCGTTCAGAATCGACAACCGCCCCGCTTCCATCACCAGCTCGTTATAGCGGCTGTTCGCCGGTGTGGCCATAACGCCCGCTTGATCGATTTGCGTCAGCATGCGTTGGCGTTTGCTTAGCGCTTCGCTTTCCGGAAGGCCTTGCGTTTCCTGCTCGATGCGCGCGGCAGTGCTTACGATAAACTCAACCGAGCGATAGCCGTATCCTACCGGCTTCAATCCCGGCCCACCCAGGTCCACATACTGCATGTAGTCCGGGCTAGGTTCGTGGTACTGCGTCGCGCCGGGCGAGTCCGGCTGGCGCGTGTAGGCGTAGCGAATACCCTTGTACTGGTCGTCGTGCGAGAGCAGTGCGCCTACGTTGCCATCGGAGCAATAAAGCGTGATGCCCTGCGTGTTCGACCCAGGGCCCGCATCAGGGAACCCCAGGCCGTTCTGAACGTTCAGCGCGGCGCCGTTGTTCCAGACCACGCGTGCGTCTGTCCACAGCAGGCCTTCGTTGCCGTTTGGATAGTGGTCCTTCAGGCCGTAAACGCTGACCGACACCGGCAACAGTCCCGTGATGAAGTGCACCAAATCCACGTAGTGGCAGCCGATATACGCGAACGCGTCCGAGTTCTCCGTCGTACACCAGTTCTGGAAATTCGAATAGCGGTAGTACCACTTCTCGAACAGGTTCGCCGTGCCCAGCTTGAACTCGCCGAACATCCCGTCGCGGTAGCGCACGCGCGCCATGAAGCTGCGATCGTCGAACCGCTTGTGGTATTCAATGCCAACCAGGAGTCCGCGTCTTGCCGCTTCCTGCTCGATTTCCATTGCCTGGGCAGTCTTCAGCACGAGCGGCTTCACTGTACAGATGTGCTGGTCCGCGTTCAGCGCCTCCATGATGACGCCGTAATGGAGTTGGTCCGGCACCGCCACCATCACAATGTTCCGCTTCGGCATCCTCTGGATGACTTCACGGAACAGGTTGGAATGGGGCTTCTCGAGGTCTCCCGTGATCTCGGGGTATGCCTTAAAGCTCTGGCCGGGAAACGCGCGGGCGAAGAACTCAGAGTCCGCCAGGTCCTTCAGCGGTCGCGCGTTCAGGGCGCAGATATTGATCTCGCCGATGACTCCGGTGCGTTGCAGGTGATACAGCGACGGAAGGAGCTGATCGTTGGTAATCATCCCTCCGCCGACCACCGTAACCTGTGGCCGGCTCATTTCGTGACAGCCGCCTGGCCCACCGCGACTTCAGCCACGGCCTCCTCAAATGCCGCGCAGCTTTCGAGCAGCGCATCCTCGGTGATCACCAGCGGCGGGCAGATCTTAATGGTGGAGCCCATATAGCCGACGGGGCTGAACATCAGGACGCCCTTCTCAATGGAGCGGCGCACCACTTCCCAGGCGAAATCGCCGTCGGGTTCGCGTGTGCCCGGCTTTACACAGATCGCACCGGCCACCAGGCCCTTCCCGGTGATCCAAGCGATCTGGGGATACCTGGCAGCGATCTCCCGGAGGCGTTTCTGGAGGATCTCACCCATCCTGCGGGAGTTCTCAACCAGGTTTTCCTTGAGAATCAGCTCGAGGTTCGCGATAGCCGCGGCAGCACAGATCGGATTGCCGGTATGCGTCGACGTCATCGAGCCAGGTCCGAACTGGTCCATGATGTCCGGCCGGCCGCAAACTGCCGAGATCGGCAGCGAACTGGAAATGCCCTTCCCGAAAGTGGTCAGATCCGGCACCACTCCGTAGTGCTCGAATCCCCACATCGTTCCCGTCCGGCCGAAACCCGCCTGGACTTCGTCAAAGACCAGCAATGCCTTGTGGCCGTCGCACCACTTGCGTAGCGCCTGCATGTAGGCCGGCGGCGCGAAAGCCGCTGTGCCACCCTGATAAGTCTCAACCATCACGGCCGCGACGTTCTGGCCGTCAACGCCGGTTTCCGCCAGCTTCTTCTCAAACAGCTCGAAGGACGTATCCTGCGTCCATGCGCCATCCGGGAACGGGACCTGCACGAAGCCCGGATCCATGTTGATGATCCATTCCTTAAGTGCCGGGATGCCGCCGGCCTGCTGCGAAGCGAGGGTCCGGCCGTGGAAGGCTTTTTCAAACGAGACGATGATGTGCTTGGATCGCCCACCCTGCTTCACACCCCAAGTGCGCGCCAGTTTGATGGCACACTCGACCGTTTCGGAACCGGTGGTGAGCAGGAATACCTTTTTTAGCGGTTCGGGCAGCACGGAAGCGAGCTTTTCGACGAGCGCGGCGCGCGTTTCCGTCGGGAAGCAGTAGGTGGTCAACAGCCGCTTGTTGGCCTGGCCGGTGATTGCGTTTACGATCTCCTCGCGGCCGTGTCCGGCGTTCGTGATCAGAACGCCTGAGGACCAGTCGATCCACTTGTTGCCCCAGGCGTCGTAGACGCTAAAACCTTCGGCATGATCCCAAAGGATAGGCGGCTGCCCCCGCATCGCGACGGGTTCGTACTTGGCGAGAGTCTCGAGGACTGGAATGGATTCGGGTGCCGGAATCGCTGTCGCGATCTTTCGGTAGCGTGTCTCTATTTTGGAGACACTGCGTGGGGTGAGATCGTATTCTTTGGCCATAGCTGTAAGGATTCATTGTCCGTTACGCGGTTGGAGCGTGCAAGTTGAGCAAACTCGCGTGATCGCGGCCAGTCCCGCCGCTATGCCGGTCTGATGCCCGCGCTACGTGCCGCTGACACTGAACCGACCCAAGCGCTGCACTACTGAGCGGCACCCGACGTCTCTCGACCCCCGGGCGGTGCTCGACGCTGAGCCTTCAACCCGCCGCAACCCGCCTTGATTCCACACGGGATTCAAGAACGCTATCGCTCCGGCGCCAGTGTTGGGTAACGCACGCCGAGCTGATCCAGGTACGTGGGATAGCGCCCCGCATCGTAATAGTATTTGCGCATTTCCGACCGGAAGCGTTCCATCTTGTCACGATTTAAATCGGTGGCCGGCTGGTCGTCAGGACTGACTATTGGTTCGTACTTCACGTCCTTGGTCTGAACGTCGCGGAAATAAGTCCACGCCCGCTGCACCAATTCAGGGCTCAGCAGAAAATCAATTGCAGTCGCGGCCTGCACCTTCGCGGCGGCGATCACGCCCTTATGCGCGATTGGCGTTGCCATGGCGACCGCGTTAGCCCAGTGGTGGCCCGGTAGACCGGGGATGTTCGCCGGGTAACGCATGTACACGGTGGGTACAGTCCACGAGATGTCGCCGAGGTCGTCCGAACCGCCGCCCTGCTGCGGCTCCGGCGGCGCGAGCGGCGTGACTTTAGTTCGCAGCCCGTCCGGTGTGGCTCCGATCTGTTTTTGCACGGCCTTTGCGAGCGCTTGATCGGCTTCGCTCCAAGCCGGCATGCCCACCATCTCAATATTCACCTGCTGGGCTTCGGCAATCACTTTGTTGAAGTGCATGGGCCACGCGCCGCCAAGCACCCGATGCGTTTCCGTTACGCCCGCCATCTGGGCTGCCGCGCCGGCTATGATTGCAGCGGTTTCATAGAGTGCGAGCACGCGCGCGCGATCCATCTCGCGGAAGAAATACCAGACGCTGGCCTCGGACGGCACGATGTTGGGCTGCTCGCCGCCGTCCACGATAACGTAGTGCGACCGCTGCTGCGTGCGCAGGTGCTCCCGCTTCATGTTCCAGGCAGCATTCATCAGCTCCACCGCGTCGAGCGCGCTCCGTCCCTGCCATGGGTTCGACCCGGCATGGGCGGTCTTGCCGTGGAACTGAAAGAGCACCGAAAGGAGTCCGGCGTTGGGTCCGCCCTGCCCGTAGGTGGTTGACAACTTCGAATCGACGTGACAGCCAAGCACCAGATCGACATCCTTGAACAGCCCGGCGCGCACATAGTAGGCCTTGGCTGCG
The DNA here is from genome assembly GCA_035561355.1 of Bryobacteraceae bacterium. Classification (GTDB taxonomy): domain Bacteria; phylum Acidobacteriota; class Terriglobia; order Bryobacterales; family Bryobacteraceae; genus DATMXS01. Next base: position 24,015 of record DATMXS010000500.1, read on the forward strand.
AGCAACTCCTCAGCGACTCCGGGGTAGACGCGCAGCGTGCCGGAGAGCTTGTTGCGCTCCATCAGCTCCTTCACCGCGATGGCGGCGAGAATGTTGGCGGGCGTGCCGGAGTTGTGGCCTTCTCCGTGGCCCGGCGCCCCGTCGATCAAAGGCGCGTGATACGCGACCCCGGGTTTCTGCGAGACGGCGGGCAGGGCGTCGATGTCGGAGATCAGTCCAAGCACGGGTTTGCCTGTGCCCCAACTCGCGACCCACGCCGTCGGCATCCCGGCAACGCCGTTCTCGATCTTGAAGCCATGGTCCCGAAGAACGCCGCTGAGATAACGCGACGTCTCGAACTCCTGGAAGCCTAACTCGGCGAAGCTGAAGACCGTGTCGGCCATCACCTGGGCCTGCTTCTGCATGCCATCCACGCGGGCGAACGCCTGCGCCTTCATCTTCTGCGAGTCGTCGGGTGGGGCCGCAGCGAGCGATCCCGCAATGGCCAGCAGAGCAAGAATGGCGGTTTTAGGTTTCATGCGGCCTCCAGTCGTATCCCGTTATCTTCGCAAACGGCTAGGGGCGGTGCGGGAGATGACTCGGATCAGCACACAGGGTGAAGGTCCTGAGGGCACGGGCGGCCGGGTGTTCCAGGCCAGCCCGTGTGGGAAGGCGCCGAAGCGGAGCATAGCTTGGCACTTCAGGACCTGAACCCGGACTTGCCGTCGCATCGCCGGCTCCAGGCGGTACACGAGGGCAAGGCAGCGCCGTTCGACACGAAGCCACGCGCTCAGTAAGTGTCGGTTAGTCCCGGCAGGCGGGCTGAAGCGCCCCCGCAGCCTGAGGGTCCAACTCCGATCGCGAGTGTTACTTCTTCGGCAGAGCCGGGTAGGGCAGCCCCTTAGGGGGAACCCTGCCGCCGCCAGGCGCCTGCCGTTGCCGGCCGGGTCCGTACAATATCGTGCCAGGGCGAGCGCCGGTGTGTCGGCCCTTATCAATGACCACCACACCGTTCACGATCACGTACTCGACCCCGGTGGGGTACTGGTGAGGCTGTTCATACGTCGCATTGTCGATGATCGTCCCCTGGTTGAAGACTGTCACGTCCGCCGCGACGCCGGGGCGCAGCAGGCCGCGTTCGTGCTGATGAGTCTTGGCCGCATTGGCTGAAGTCATCTTGCGAACCGCATCTTCGAGCGTCAGGACCCGCTCCTCGCGCACGTAGCGGCCGAGCACGCGCGGGAACGTGCCGTAGTA
>DATMXS010000501.1:0-24338 GCA_035561355.1 Bryobacteraceae bacterium
GTTTGAGTCACTTAGGTCCGGGCTCGCCTGGGTCGGCCGCCAATCGAAAGCGCTCCGGATCCCCGACCGTTGACCCCCGCGGTAAAATACATACTCGTTGTCCTTCCCGGAGCTCGAAAAACTCGTGGCTGAAATTGGCGAAAAGATCCTCGCGGACCTGCGTGCCCCCTCCGCCCCCGCCGTCGATTCGGGCGGAATTGCGCGCCTGATTGATCACACCATCCTGAAACCCGACGCCACTCGCGACCAGATCGTCTCGCTTTGCCGCGAAGCGCGCGAGTACGGTTTTGCGAGCGTCTGCGTGAACCCGTGCTGGGTTGCGCTCGCCGCCGCCGAACTCGCCGGCGCTCAAAGCGTGGTTTGTTCGGTTTGCGGCTTCCCCCTGGGCGCAAGCGCCACCTCCACCAAAATGCAGGAGGCCGAGGCGGCCATCCGGTGCGGCGCGCGTGAAATCGACATGGTCATCAACGTGGGTGCGCTGCGCGCGGGGGATCACGATGCGGTCCGGCTGGACATTCGCGGCGTGGTCGAAACCGCGCACCGAGCCGGCGCGATCGTCAAGGTGATCATTGAAGCGGCGCTGCTCAGTGATGAGCAGAAGGTGGTGGCGTGTAAGCTGGCGCAGGCAGCGGGCGCGGATTTCGTCAAGACCTCCACGGGCTTCGGTCCCGGCGGCGCGACGGCTCATGACGTGGCGCTGATGCGCGCGACGGTCGGCCCGGCCATGGGCGTCAAGGCCGCCGGCGGCATCCGCACCTTGGAAGATCTCAAAACTATGGTCGCCGCCGGGGCTGACCGGATTGGCGCAAGCGCCGGCATCCAGATCATTCAGGCGGCGCGCTGATGTCCACTCCGGGGATGACGGGCGTGCGCTTCCGCCAGCGGGCGGAGCTCCTCGACTTCCTGCTGGAAGTCTCCGCCGCCACCTCCGAATCGCTGACCGATCTGGAGGGCCTGCTCGCCAACATCGCCGAGATCATCCGCAAGGTCATCCCCTACGATCTGTTCGCCATTCTGCTCTACTTTGACAAGCCGAAGGAGCTGCGGATCAGGTACGCGATCGGCCACCGCGAGGAACTGGTCAAGCGCCTGGTTGTACAGCTCGGCGAGGGCGTAACCGGAGCCGCCGCCCTGGCGCGAGAGCCCGTGCTGGTGGGTGATGTCCGCAACGATCCGCGGTATCTGAACGCAATGGACGCCGTACGGTCCGAACTCGCCGTTCCGATGATCGCTCGCGGCAAACTGGTCGGCGTAATCGACGTGCAATCGACCCGCCTCGAAGCCTATGGCGAGTATGACCGCGCCCTGCTCCGCCTGATCGCAGCTCGCGTTGCCGCCACAATCGACAACGCGCGCCTGTACCGACGCGTCGAGCGCCAGAACCGCACACTCAAGATCCTGTCGCACCTTTCGCAGGAGTTCTCGTCGATTCTTGACCTCGACATCCTGCTGCGCCATCTGGCCGACGCCATCAAGGCACTGATCCGGTACGACGCTTTCAGCGTCCTCCTGCTCGATCGCGAAGCCGGTCTGCTTCGGCACCGCTTCAGTCTCCGGTTCGATCAGCGCATTGACCAGGACAACATACCGCTCGGCAAGGGCATTACCGGCACGGCCGCGGTCGCTCGCGAGGTCATCCGGTCGGACAACACGATCGAGGATCCGCGCTACATCCCTTTCCACCACGAAGTGCGCTCCGAAGTTGCGGTGCCGCTGGTCGTGCGGGACAAGGTTATCGGCGTGATCGATCTCGAAAGCAATCGTGTCGCCCACTTTACGGACGATCACGTGCGGATGCTCTCCCTGCTCGCGCCCCAGATCGCCAGCGCCATCGAGAACGCGCGACTTTACGGCGAGATCGCAATGCGCGAGAAACGCATCGAGGAGGATCTCTCGGCGGCCCGTGATCTTCAACTTGCACTGTTGCCGAAAGAGGCGCCCGATATCCTCGGTCTCGATATCGGCATCGGCTACAAACCCGCGCACGCCGTGGGCGGCGACCTCTACGATTTCTTCGAGTACGCGGACGACACCGCGCTCATCACTTTCGGCGACGTGAGCGGCAAGGGCGTCGCGGCGGCCCTTTACGCCGCGCTTGCAGGCGGACTCGCGCGCATCATCGCCCATCGCAAACGCGCTCCGGCCCTCGTTCTTAAAACATTCAACCAGATGCTGCTGGAGCGTCAGGTGGACGCCCGCTACGTCACACTCCAGGTTCTATTGTGGTCAGCGCACCATCGCCAGCTCATCATCGCGAATGCCGGCGCCGTGCCACCTGTTCTCTGTCGCAAAGGTGAAGTCATCAACCTGCGCATCGAGGGCGTCCCGGTCGGTCTCTTGCCGGATCGTGAATACGATGAACTGACCGTACACGCCGAAGAGGGCGACGTAATCGTGCTCGCCTCGGACGGCATTACCGACCAGATGAACCCCGCGGGCGAGGAGTATGGCCGCGCCCGGCTGGACGACATCGTCCGGCGCACCTGTGGCGGGTCGGCGCGGTCCATCGTGGACGCAATTCTGGCGGATCTGGACCAGTTCGACGAATCCGCGCCACCGTTCGACGACCAGACTCTTGTGGTCATCAAGATCAAGGCGCCGCCCGCGGGCGGCATTCCCACTTCTCTGGACTAAACAAAAAGTGAACCCGTTTTCTTACCGGGGCGACGCCCTGTATTGCGACGATGTACCCGTCTCCGACATTGCCGCGAGAGCCGGCACACCCTGCTACATTTATTCGGCAAACGCGATCCTCGCGACCTTCCGTGCCTATGACGACGCGCTGGCCGGCATACCCCATCGTGTCTGCTATGCCGTAAAGGCGAACTCGAGCCTCGGGGTCCTGGCGCTGCTCGCGCGCGCCGGCGCCGGCTTCGACATCGTCTCAGGCGGCGAACTTCACCGTGCGCTCCTCGCCGGGGCCGATCCCGGCGGCATCGTGTTCTCAGGCGTCGGCAAGACCGCCGACGAGATCGAGTACGCGCTCGCAAGCGGCATTCATAGCTTCAACTGCGAATCCGAAGCCGAGCTCGCGCTTCTTGACGTGCTCGCCGCCCGCCGCGGCGTGAAAGCCTGCGCTGCTGTCCGCGTCAATCCGGACGTTGACGCCGAAACGCACCCCTACATTTCTACAGGGATGCGCGAGCATAAGTTCGGCATCGATATCAACGAAGTGGAAGGCGTCTACGAGCGAGCGCTCGCCCTCCGGAACGTCACTATGGGCGGCGTGAGCTGCCACATCGGCTCGCAACTTCTGAATACGGCGCCGCTCATCGAAGCCCTCGACCGCCTGCTCGCGCTTGCCGAGCGCCTGCGCGCCCGCGGCTGCGCAATCGGCTTCCTCGATCTCGGCGGAGGGCTCGGCGTGCCGTACCGCCCTGAGGACGCTTCGCCCGATATCGCCGGCTTCACCTGCGCGATCCGGGATCGCATTCAGAATCGCGGACTCACCCTCATGCTCGAACCGGGCCGCTCCATCGTCGCGCAGGCCGGCATCCTGGTCACGCGAGTCCTGTATCGAAAGGGGACTGCCTCCAAGGAGTTCATAGTGGTGGACGCCGCGATGAACGATCTGATCCGCCCCTCGTTGTACCAGTCGCATCATGAGATCATTCCCGTCCGGCGCAGCGGCCGCGGCACTCTCATCGCCGATGTTGTCGGACCTGTTTGCGAGAGCGCCGATTTTCTTGCGCGCGACCGCGAAATGGCCAACGTTCTCCCCGGCGACCTGCTTGCCGTTTGCACCGCCGGCGCGTACGGGTTCGTGGCCTCATCCAACTACAACTCACGGGTGCGGCCGCCCGAGACGCTCGTCGAGGGCAGTGCCTGGCGCATCATCCGGACTCGGGAAACCTACGATGACCTCGTCCGGGGCGAGACCGCTTAAGCAGGACCGGCGAGCATCACGGCCTGCGCTACCATAAGTGTTCATTTCCTCCATGCCTCTCTACCAGGTGGTCGTGCTTGCTCTCGTTCAGGCGTTCACGGAGTTTCTACCCATCAGCAGCACGGCGCATCTCGCGCTCTCGCGATGGCTGCTCGGCTGGACCGGCGACGGCTCGATGAGCGATCTGACGTTCGACATCGCGCTGCACGCGGGCACACTTCTCGCCACCGTCGTCTATTTCTTTAGGGACTGGCTTCAGATCGGCTCACAGGCGCTCGGCATCGATTACCGGCCTGACCCGGAGATCGCCCGCAACAGCCGGCTGCTCTGGATGCTGGCTGCCGCGACGCTCCCCGTCGCCGTCATCGGATTGCTGTTCGAGAAATACGCCGAAACTGTGTTCCGCGGCCCCCTTGTCATTGCGGTCATGCTGATCGGCGTCGGCATCATCATGTGGATCGCCGACCAGCGCCAGGATCTGAAGAAAGGAATCGACCGCGTAACCTGGGCCGATTCCCTGGTGATCGGCTTCGCTCAGGCGCTCGCTATCATCCCCGGCACCTCACGCAGCGGGATCACTATGACCGCCAGCCTTTTTCGCGGCCTGAAGCGGGATACGGCGGCGCGGTTCTCGTTCCTGCTCTCGACGCCCGCCCTCTTCGGGGCCGCCATAATGGCCTTCCGTGACATCTGGAAGGCTGGAGGTATTCCGCCGGAACTGATGACCTCGTTTCTCGCCGGCGTCGTCGTCAGCGCCGTCACCGGCTGGCTCGTCATCGCCTGGCTCCTGCGCTACCTGCGCACCCGGACCCTGCGCTTTTTCATTTACTATCGCGTAATTTTTGGCATAATCGTGATTGCTCTGGTTCTCTTCCGCCGCGCAGGATGACAGTGTCCTCGACACGGTACCCACGCCTCGTTGAGGCGGCAGGAGTGCTGTTTCTTCTGTTCGGGCTGGTCGTCTGGCTCAGCCTGCTCTCCTATCACCCTGAGGATCCATCTCTAAACACCGCCGCCGCAGGTGGCCGTGCCCGGAACCTGATCGGCCCGACCGGTTCCTACGCAGCGGACCTCATGATGCAGGCATTCGGCCTGCTCGCCTTCCTGCTGCCGGTCGCTCTGCTCATCGTTGCTTGGAAGTGGGTACGCGCCCGCCCATTGAGTGCACCCATCGCCAAACTGCTGGGCTGGACTCTGTTCCTGATGGCCGGGTGCGCCGGCCTGGAACTCGGTCCGCGGTGGCGTCTTTACGACGGCGCCATCACGACAGGCGGCATCACGGGCCGTGTGCTTGCTGAAATGCTCCTCGAGGGCTTCAACCTTACCGGCGCCGCCATCGCCGTCTGCGCCGTCATAGTGGTCTCGCTTTATCTCAGTACTGGCTTTGAACTCGGGCACCTTGCGGCCGTGGCATCGGTGCCGTCCGTTCTGGCGCGTCCCGTCGTCCGGCGCTGGCAGTCATGGCGGGAACTTCGCCGCGAGCGCAAGATGGCGGAAGCCGCCTCCGCTCCGGAGCCTGAGCCCGAACAGCCCAAGCGCCGCAAGCGCCGCGAACAGCCGCAAGCCTTCGAATCCACGGCCGACGGGCTTGCTCCCGAGCCCGGTGCCTGCCCCGCTCCCATCCCGGTCACGGCTCTCGACGACCCTCCGCCGTTCGACCTCGATCCGGAACCCGAAGCAGCCCAGGGCTACATCCCGATCCGCACGCTCGAGGAGTTGCCCCGCGACCCCTCCTCCGACCTGCCCCAGGACGAACCGCGGGCAACCGGCCCAAGGCTCCTCGCCAAGGGAGTGGAGCCGCCCCGTGGCTACGAGCGTCCGTCCACCACGCTGCTGAATGAGGCGCCCGCGCGCAGCGGGTTCGACCAGGACGAGTTGCGCCAGCGCGCCGTTCATATTGAGGCCAAGCTAAAGGAATTCAACGTACTCGGCTCAGTGGTGCAGATCAACCCCGGGCCGGTTGTCACCACGTTCGAGTTCAAGCCCGAAGCCGGGATCAAGTACAACCGGATCACCGCACTTACGGAAGACCTCTGCCTCGGCCTCGAAGCAGAGTCGATCATCATCGAGCGCATACCCGGCAAGCCAACCGTCGGCATTGAAGTGCCCAATACGCGCCGAGAGGTCATCAGCCTCCGCCAGATCCTCGAGTCCGAGGAGTTCGGAAACTCCGCCTCGCATCTCTCGATACCGCTCGGCAAAGACGTGAACGGGCGCATCAAGGTGACGACGCTCGAGTCCATGCCGCACCTGCTGATCGCCGGATCGACCGGCTCCGGCAAGAGCGTCATGCTGAACTCGCTCATCACGTCGATCCTGTATAAATCGACGCCCGACGAGGTCCGGATGATTCTGGTGGACCCCAAGCGCGTCGAGATGGGCCTTTACGAAGGCATCCCGCACTTGCTGACGCCGGTCATCACGGATGCCAAAAAGGCAACCAACGCGCTCAGCAACGCCGTGCTGGAGATGGAGCGCCGCCTCCGCCTTCTCGCGTCCCAGAGCGTTCGGAACATCGAGCAATACAATAAGAAGATCGCCGGTCTCCAGACGCAGCCTATCTCGCTTTTCGAAGGCGAAGAACCCCCAGAGGATCTCCAGCCGCTTGCCTACATCCTGATCGTCATCGACGAACTCGCCGACCTCATGATGCTCGAAGGCCGCAACGTCGAGGCGTCCGTCACGCGGCTTGCCCAGATGGCCCGTGCCGTCGGCATGCACCTCGTGCTTGCCACGCAGCGACCGAGCGTGGACGTCATCACCGGCCTGATCAAAGCGAATTTTCCCGCGCGCCTCAGTTTCCGCGTCGCGACGCGCGTCGATTCGCGCACGGTGCTTGACGTGATGGGCGCCGAGCATCTCCTCGGCAAGGGCGACATGTTGTTCCTGCCGCCCGGCTCCTCTCGCCTGGTCCGCGTGCATGGCGCGTTCATTACCGAGGCTGAGATCGGCCGCGTCGTCGATTTCTGGAAAGGTCAGGCCCGGCCGGATTACGACCAGTCCTACCTTATCGCGCCTCCCGAGGACGACGGCGCCGAACGCAGCGAGGACGAGGGCCCCGGAGACCACGATCCGCTCTATGACGACGCCGTGCGCGTCGTACTGGAAATGGGCAAGGCTTCCACTTCGACGCTCCAGCGCCGCCTGCGCCTCGGCTATGGCCGCGCCGCGCGCATTCTCGATGACATGCAGCGCGAGGGCATCATCGGTCCACCCGACGGCTCCAAGGCGCGCGAAGTGCTCCGCCGTCCCGACTGGCTGGACCGGGACCCGGAAGAATAAGCGGCCTTTTCAACACCTGTCCCCTCCCCGAGAGCAACGCGGCGGATCGCGCTAGACCACCTCGCGCGTTACTGGGACTGCTTCGTTAGCGACTGCGGCGCTAGCCTTTTGCGGGCGCAATAACTTCATTGACCGCACCAGGGACTAGTGCAATACTGTTGTCAGCAGCGGCTGGTGCGCCGGAAGCAGTTGTTACCCGGGCGAGCCGCTGAGGATCAGGCCGCTCACCACAGGTGAGCGGCCTTTTATTTGGCTTGTTGGTGTCGCCTTTCGGTATCACAGAGAACAGTTCTGGCCTGGGATACCGTGCGGAACACTCAAGAACAATCCTGTCCCTGACACAATTCCCGTAGCGGTCCGCTCGTGGTGTTGGGTTTTCGACGACTGTCATCCAGCGTGTTGGGCGCGCGACTGATGCGGCATCCATAGCGCTAGCGATCTGGTCGATTATGTCTTCGAGGGCATATCCGTCTCTGAGAGCGCGGCTTTTGAAGATGTGCTGTCCCAAGAACACGACCTCTGCGTCGATTCTCGGATAGCCGCCCGCGTCGCGTTCTCTGTTGATCGCTTCAAGTTGTGCGTCGGTCAGTTTTCCAACGACAACGAGCGACACCCTATTCCCCCTCTGGAGCGCTTCCAGGTTCGCGCGAATCAGGGTGCGCGCGTCGTCGAACAATGGCATCGTAGAAGGCCAAGCATAACAACATTCGCATAAACAGATGTTTGATCCATGAAAATCCTGACTGAATTTGGGCCTATGCGAGCACTGCAGCGCAGCCCTTGACTGTGCTTGCTTCGCACGCACATCAGCTCAGCTTATGAGCGCCCGGATCCACGGTCGCCCCGCAGCGCACGTATGATGGCAGTAACGGAGGGGCAGGTGCACACGCTATTTCTGGCGCTCGCGCTCGCTGCAGGTATGGAGAATCCGCTGACGCAATCCGTCGCGAACCGCTATGGGGAAGCAAAGCGGAACCTGGTCGAATCAGCCGAACTCATGCCGGCCGAAAACTATGGATTTCGCCTGACACCCCAGCAGCGCACATTCGGCGAGTGGATCGGCCACACAGCTATCTCAGTCCACGGCTTCTGCGCCGCGATGCGCGGAGTGGCGCCGCCGGACACAAAGCGCTTGCACACGCTCACGGGCAAATCCGAACTCACCGCCGCGTTGAAAGCGTCCTTCACGGCCTGTGATACCGCCCTCGAAGGGATGACCGACGCCAAAGCCCTCGCGCCCCTGCCCAAAGGCGACTACCCCGTAATGCACATGGTCGCCCTGATCGCCTCGCTCAACCAGCACTACGGCAACCTGGTGGCCTACCTCCGCATGAAAGGGCTGACACCGCCGTCAACGGCGCGCCACACGATGCGCATCCCCGAGCAAAGCGGCAAAGCCCCGAAGCCCGAGCCACCGCGGCCCATTGAGCCGCGGTAACCGGAGCGGTACCCTACAACTGGAACTCGATCCCCTGCGCCAGCGGCACGTCATCGGACCAGTTGATCGTTACTGTCTGGCGTCGCATGTACTGCTTCCAGGAATCGCTGCCAGCCTCGCGACCGCCGCCCGTTTCCTTCTCGCCACCGAACGCGCCGCCGATCTCAGCTCCGCTCGTCCCGATGTTGATGTTCGCGATTCCGCAATCGCTCCCGCGGGTGCTCAGGAACGTCTCCGCCGAGATGAGATTCGTCGTGAACATCGCGGACGAAAGCCCCTGGGGCACGTCGTTGTGCCACGCCAGCGCCTGCTCCAGTTCGTCGAACTCCAGGATGTAGAGCACCGGCGCAAACAGCTCCTCCTTCAACACCGGCATGTCGGGGCGCGCGCGCACGATCGTAGGTTCCACATAGCACCCACCCGCCGCATCCACCCGGTTGCCGCCGCACAGCACTTCCCCGCCCTGAGCGCGAATCACTTCCAGCCCGCGCATCATATCCTCGACGGCGCCGCGATTCACCAGCGGCCCCATCACCGTAGCCGGGTCCAGCGGGTTCCCTGGCTTCACCTGCCGGTATGCGGACACCAGCGACTCGCTAAACCGCTTCGCGATGCCGCGCTGTACGAACAGCCGCCGGATCGTAGTGCATCGCTGCCCCGCGGTCCCCACAGCGCCGAACAACACAGCCCGCAGCGCCAGATCCAGGTTGGCGTCGTTCATGATAATGACGCCGTTGTTGCCGCCCAGCTCCAGAATCGTATGCCCCAGCCGCTTGCCCACGATCTCTGCCACCCGGTATCCCATCTTCGATGAGCCCGTGAAGCTGATCAGCGGCAGCCGCCGGTCTTCCAGGATGCGGTCGCCAATGGCTGAGCCTCTTCCAATCACCAGGTTGAATACTCCCGGCCAACCACGCCGATTCATCACACGGTCACAGATCTTCTGCACCGCAACCGCGGTCAGCGGCGTGTCCGAGGACGGCTTCCACAGCACGCAATCCCCGCAGATCGCCGCGATCATCGCGTTCCAGGACCACACCGCTACAGGGAAATTGAAGGCCGAGATTACCCCGGCGACGCCCATCGGATGCCACTGCTCGTACATGCGGTGCCCGGGCCGCTCACTGTGCATGGCCAGCCCGTAGAGTTGCCGGGAGAGGCCGACCGCGAAGTCGGCGATGTCAATCATCTCCTGCACCTCGCCCTTGCCCTCGGCGAGGATCTTCCCCATCTCGAGCGATACCAGCGCGCCCAGATCGTCCTTGTGCTTGCGCAGTTCATCGCCGATCTCCCGCACGATTTCGCCGCGCTTCGGCGCAGGGTAGAGCCGCCACTTCAGGAACGCCTCTGAGGCGCGGTCCGTCACCGCGGCGTAATCCTCCGCGGAGGCCATGCGGACGCGTGCGATCTCCGAGCCGTCCACCGGACTCACCGAAGCCAGTTCGCCGCCTCCCGGATTCGTGATCCACTCGCCCCAACCCGCCCCGGAGTTCACGGCTTCAATCCCGAGCCGGTCCAGGATTTCCTGCACTTGCGTCATCGTTCCGGATGCCATGATGCCTCCCCAAAGACCCGATGGGGATTCGCGCTGCGTCCCCTCGGCGCTACATTCTACTCTGATTCAGGCCGCTTCCCATCCGCAGCCTGCTTCACGTAAACCGTCTTGATGTTCACGAACTCCCGAATGCCGAACACACCCAACTCGCGGCCGTAGCCGGAGCGCTTCACGCCGCCGAAGGGCAGGCGCGGGTCGGACGCGACCATCGCATTCACGAATACCTGGCCCGAGTCGATGCCGTCCACGAAGCGGCTCCGTTCCGTTGCGTCGTTGGTCCATACGCTCGCGCCCAAGCCGAACCCGGTGTCGTTCGCCAACTCGATCGCCTCATCCGCGCCGCGCACTCGAAACAGCACGGCCACGGGACCGAAGAGTTCCTCTTCGTAAGCAGCAGTGCCCTTCCGCACGCCCGTGAGCACGGTCGGCTGGAAGTAATTGCCCTTGCCTGCGATACGCGATCCGCCCGTGAGAACCTTCGCGCCCGCGCCGACTGACCGGCGAACCTGGTCCTCAAGTCCTTCGCTGATCTGCGGCGTCGCCAGCGGACCAAGTTCGGTATTATCGAGCATCGGATCGCCCACACGCGCCGCCGCCATTCGTGCGACGAATCTCCGCTCGAATTCATCGGCGATTGGCTCGGCGACGATGAACCGCTTCGCCGCGATGCAGGATTGGCCATTGTTGATCAGCCGTGCCTGCACCCCGGTCGCCACTGCCTCGTCCAGATCGGCGCTCGGCATCACGATGAAGGGGTCGCTGCCGCCTAGTTCGAGAACCGTCTTCTTGATCCGGCGGCCGGCCTTGCACGCGACGTCGCGTCCCGCCGGTTCGGAGCCGGTGAGGGTTGCAGCCGCTACCCGCGGATCGTCCAGGATGCGCTCCACCCGATCCGAACCAACCAGCAATGTCTGGAATAAACCGTCCGGGAAACCGGAGCGGAGCAAGACGTCCTCAATCGCAAGGGCGCACTGCGGCACGTTCGAAGCGTGCTTCAGCAGTCCCGCATTGCCCGCCATCAGCGCCGGGGCTGCGAACCGGAACACTTGCCAAAATGGGAAATTCCACGGCATTACGGCCAGCACCGGACCGATCGGCTGATACCGGACAAAGCTGTCGGTCGCGTCCGTCTCCACTCTCTCGTCCGCCAGAAAGCGCGGTCCCTGTGAGGCATAGAAGCGGCAGGCCGACGCGCACTTTGCGGCCTCCGCCCGGGCGGCGCGCAGCGTCTTGCCCATCTCCAATGTCATGATGCGGCCGAGGCGGTCCTGCTCGGCTTCGAGAATCGCTGCCGCGCGCTCCAGGCATGAAGCCCTGTCGCCGATGGCCACCTGGCGCCATGCGCGGTAAGCTGCCCACGCGCGTTCAAGTCTGCTATCAATTGCCGCCGAATCGAGCGGCTCGAATTCGGCGATCACCTCACCGGTTGCGGGATTTACGCTGCGGATGGGCATCTCAGGCTCCCGTACCGATTGTGCTCCGATTCGATCGCCGGCTGTGGCGCCCGGCCTGCGCGAGACGCATCTGTCTGGGGTTCTGAACGGCGGTATTTTCTCCTCCCGGCGAAGCGGTTGGAAACAGAAATGAGCGGGCCGGCGCCCGCCCGGACTAATCGCTCACCGTACCGCCGTAGTACGCTCGCTCCGCGACGCGGACATCGAAGTCCTGCCCCTCCCACCGGTTCGCGTCGGGCCAGTAGAACGTGAACTGAATCCTCGAACCCGGATCAAGCCCGGCCGTATCCAAATCGGCCAGGTGCATTTCGTCCACTTCCACAGTCCGGCTGTCCCGCACCGTGTCCCAGCCGTTCGTAGTCCAGCGCACGATGGCCGGCGAAGTGAGTTCCAGCCGGAGCGTTTTGCCGGGTGCGACCAGCGCGAACCGGTTTGCGAAACGCCACACGGCACAGTCCTCCGGGTGGCGCGTCAGCCGCGACGGCCGTGCCTTGAGAGATGGCGCAAGCGACCTCTTCGCCCGGCGCCGCCGGTAGTAAATCAGAGCCGCAATTGAGCCGCCGGCAATCACCGGCATCCAGAGCATTGTGAGTGAGCGCTTCATACCAGTGTCGAAGAAGAAGAAAACGATAAGAAGGAACAGCCCGCCGGCATATGAGGCGCCGCCGGGCCATTCCTGTAAATGAAAACCGCACGTAAAATGCGGCAGCCGCCGTTTGGGAAACTGCTGCGAACAGCCAGGATGGAAGGCAAAGCGGGCAAGCGCCGAAACGCTTGTGGTATGTGGTCACACGCGGAAAGCACAGCGTGGAAAAACCGGCCAGCGGAATCAAACGAAATACACGCGTAGGAGCCAGCCATCCCAAACATCCCCAGCTCGTTGTCCTCTCGCGCTACGGACGCCGGTTGATCGTCCGCACCCTCGAGGTCCCCAGATTCAGCAACTGCCTACAGTCTAGCCTGCGACGCATGCGCGGTCAACGGAGCCACGTTGAGGATCACAACACCACAAATTCTGAATCCTTCAAGGGTTGCCACCATCTAAGAGAACAACCGGGAAGAACGGTAGCGATTAAGGCTTTACCTGAGGGCGAGAACGGGATCGGGCTTCGCTCTGGGGGCGCTTACAACTGGGACGAAACAGGCCGCCGCGAAGGCGGCTTTTTCGTTTTTGGGCAGGAACGCATAACGGCCCGCGAGGCTTTCAACCCCGCGGGCCGTCTGTGCTTTCAAGCTTCGAACAGTCTTACTTGTCGCTCGAGACCGGGCTCTCAATCCGCATGCCGTAAAAGCTGCGGTAGACGAACACCAGCGAGATCAGGAAGAAGATGGCCGAGAGCACGGTCGTAAGCACAGTGCCTTGCTGATTCGCGACCGAAACCGCGAGTTCAACGGCAAGCAGGCCGAAGAGCGTGCTGAACTTGATGATCGGGTTCAATGCCACCGAACTCGTGTCCTTGAACGGATCGCCAACCGTGTCACCCACCACCGTTGCAGCGTGCAGGTCGGTGCCCTTCGCGTGCAGTTCGGTTTCAACGACCTTCTTCGCGTTATCCCAGGCGCCGCCGGCATTCGCCATGAAGATGGCCTGGAACAGCCCGAACAGGGCGATCGAGATCAGGTAGCCGACAAAGAAGAACGGCTCCAGGAACGCGAACGACAGCGTTGAGAAGAACACCACCAGGAAGATGTTGAGCGTACCCTTCTGTGCGTACTGGGTACAGATTTCCACAACCTTCTTCGAGTCGGCCACGGACGCCTTGGTGACGCCCTCGAGCTTTATGTGGGCTTTGATGAACTCGACCGCGCGGTAGGCGCCGGTCGAAACGGCCTGGACCGCCGCGCCCGTGAACCAATAGATCACCGCGCCACCCATGATGATGCCGAGCAGGAACGGCGGGTGCAGCAGGGACAGCTTCTCGACGTTCTGGGTCAGCCCGTGGGTCAGCATGACGATGGTCGCGAAGATCATCGTCGTGGCGCCCACAACGGCCGTGCCGATCAGCACCGGCTTCGACGTTGCCTTGAACGTGTTGCCCGCGCCGTCGTTCTCTTCCAGGTTTTCCTTCGCCTTCTCGAAGTCGGGCTCGAAACCGAAGTCCCTCTTCAGCTCCTGCCTGATGTTCGGGATCTCCTCGATCATCGACAACTCGTAGATGGACTGCGCATTGTCCGTCACCGGACCGTAGCTGTCCACGGCGATCGTCACCGGACCGATGCCCAACATGCCGAACGCCACCAGGCCGAACGCGAACACCGCTTCGATCGCCATCGGCGTCGGGACCATCAGGCTGTGAAGGCCCAGAGTGCTTGTTCCATACGCGATACCCATCAGCGACAGAATCGCGATGCCGAGCCAGTAGGCACTGAAATTGCCGGCCACGAAACCGGAAAGGATATTGAGCGACGCTCCGCCTTCACGCGAGCTGGTAACGATCTCGCGAACGTGGCGGGAATCGGTCGATGTGAAAACCTTCACCATCTCCGGGATCAGAGCGCCGGCCAGCGTGCCGCAGGAGATCACCGTCGAGAGCTTCCACCACAGCGAACTATCGCCGCCCAAGATCGGGATCATGAAATAGCTGACGATGAACGTGAGTGAGATCGAAAGGATCGAAGTCAGCCAGACCAGCGAGGTCAGCGGCGCTTCGAAATTCATCTTGTCAGCGGCGCCATACCTCGCCTTGGCGATCACGCCGTTCAGGAAGTAGCTGCCGGCCGAAGCGATCATCATCATAACGCGCATGGTGAAGATCCAGACCAGAAGCTGAACCTGGACCACCGGACTGGGCACTGCCAGCATGATGAAGGTGATGAGCGCAACGCCGGTCACGCCGTAGGTTTCAAAACCGTCAGCCGACGGTCCAACCGAGTCGCCCGCGTTGTCGCCCGTGCAGTCCGCGATGACGCCCGGGTTGCGCGCGTCGTCTTCCTTGATTTTGAAGACGATCTTCATCAGGTCCGATCCGATATCGGCGATCTTCGTGAAGATGCCGCCCGCGACGCGAAGAGCCGATGCGCCCAACGACTCGCCGATGGCGAAGCCGATGAAGCACGAGCCAGCCAGGTCGCGCGGAACGAACAGCAGAATGAAGAGCATGATCGCCAGTTCGATCGAGATCAGCAACATGCCGATGCTCATGCCCGCCTGCAACGGAATGTCGTAGCACGGGAAGGGCTTGCCCCGGAGGCTGGCGAAAGCGGTGCGGGAGTTGGCGAACGTGTTGACGCGCATGCCGAACGCCGCCACCGCGAAGCTGCCCGAGATACCGACCACACTGAACAGCAGGATGATCGCTACGCGCCCGGCATCGAAGCCCTGGAGGAACCCGAAGTAGAAGATGATGATCACGGAGATCAGCGCCTCCAGGATGATGAGGAACTTACCCTGCGTGATCAGATAGGTTTTGCAGGTCTCATAAATGAGTTCAGAGACCTCGCGCATCGCCGCATGCACAGCCATGTTGCGCAGCCGCGTGTAAATAAAAAGGCCGAAGACGAACCCGAGAGCGCTGACGATGAGACCGAACATGAGAAGCGTCCCACCGTTGTAGCCACCCAGGAACGTCACACTGTTGAGATCGGGAAGGACGAGATTCGCCTCGCCGCCACCCTTGTGCTCCGGCTGCGCCATCAGCGGCGCCGCCAACAGCAAGACGATCAGCGCCGCGAGCATGACGCGGACGACTGCTGTCATCCGCCGCACGCCGGGCATCTTCTGGGGAGAAGACATTCGCAAAGCCTCCTGGAATTGTGATTCTTGGCGCCCAAGCGAGTCCGGGCCTGCTCTTAGGAGCGTTTATGAAGGACACACTCGCAGGTGGGCCGAAGAACCTACCACTATATCGGACAGGAGCGTCGTAATTCAACCTGTCCCCCGCCGTGTACATCTCACCGATTATCACAGACGCGCTGCTATCCTGGTGATTCCATGGTTCGCCGGACCTTTGTCACAGCCCTCCTGTGCCTGGCCGCAGCCGTCGCCGCCGCGCCGCCAAAAAACGGTGCGCCGCCGCGGCCCAAGCTCGTCCTTGGCATTGTGATCGATCAGTTTCGTTACGATTACTTCACCCGTTTCGAAGCGGATTATACCGGCGGCCTTGCCCGCCTCCACGAGCGCGGGGCAGTCTTCACGAACGCCTACCTCGATCACTACCCCACCGTGACCGCAATCGGCCACTCTACCTTCCTGACGGGCGCCACGCCTGCCTTCAGCGGCATCGTCGGAAACGACTGGTTCGAGCGCGAGACCGGCCGCAAAGTCACCAGCGTCTCAGACCCGAACGTCAAGCTGCTCGGAGGCAAACCTGATGCCGAAGGTTCCTCGCCGCACCGGCTCCTTGTTACCACCATCGGAGATGAGTTGAAGTTGGCGGGTAACGGGAAACCGCGTGTGATCGGCATCTCCAGCAAGGACCGCGCAGCGATCCTCCCCGCCGGGCGCTCCGCCGATGGCGCGTACTGGTTCGACGAAAACACCGGCAATTTCGTCTCCAGCACGTACTACTTCGACGTGCTCCCAAAATGGGTGGCCGATTTCAACGCCGCGCGAAACGCGGACCGATTCCTAGTTGCGGAGTGGACGCCTCTTGTCCCCAGTCCCGACTGGCCGTCGTTTTCCCGCAAGATGAACGGAACCTACGCCGCCCTCGAGGCCAGTCCCTACGCAAATGAACTTGTCAAGCAGCTTGCCGAACGCGCCATCGAGGCCGAGCAACTCGGCGCGCGCGGTGTTACCGATGTGCTGACCCTCAGCTTCTCCGGAAACGACTACGTCGGCCACGCGGTCGGGCCGCACGCGCCCGAGGTTCGCGATATCGCGATCCGAGGCGATCGGATGCTCGGCGAGTTCTTCGATTACATCGATCGTAAGATTGGCATGGCCAACGTACTGGTGGTCTTCACTGCCGATCACGGTGTCGCGCCGCTGCCCGAGACAATGCAGAAATACCGCGGTCCCGGCGGCAGGCTGCCGGCAGCGAAGGTCATCGCCGCGATGGAGCAGGCCCTCATCGCCCGCTTCGGAGAAGGCAAATGGGTAGCTGGATCGTCCGCGACGTCCGTGTACTTCAACCGCGAGCTGATCGCGTCGAAGAACCTCGCCGCCGCCGACGTACACAGCGTCGCCGCAGCCGCGGCAGCCGCCTTGCCGAACGTGTTCCGGACCTACACGCGAGAACAGCTCGCCGCCGGGCAGTTCGCGCCCGACGTTGTTTCGCAGCGCGTCTCAAGTGGATTTTACGGGCCGCGCTCCGCCGATGTGTTCGTCATTCTGAACCCCTACTGGGTACAATCCACCGGACATGGAGCGGATCACGGCTCGCCGTTCAACTACGACGCGCACGTACCCATCGTGCTGATGGGTCCGGGAATCAGGCCCGGTGTATACGAAAACCGAGCCGCGGAAAACGATATTGCGCCCACGCTCGCATCCATCCTGGGACTCGAGCCCCCGGGCGGTTCCGTGGGACGCGTTCTGCTCGAAGCGATTGAATAGCTCGTTGATTGCAGGGCTTGCACCTGTGCGACGATGATCTCAGGGTTGCCGTGTCCGTGAGCCAGCCAGCCAACATGGCGTTCACCCCCGTTTTCCAAGCCTACCCGCCGTGTGCGTGTGCATGAGGTCTCAACAGCCGGAATCTCATACACGCGGAAGATTCAGTCGGCTATTCGCGCAGGCCGGTCCGGGTGTGATCAGCGGAGCGGCAAACGACGACCCATCCTGCATCGTTACCTATTCGATTGCCGGAGCATCCTTCGGCTACCTGACCCTCTGGACCTCGTTGTTCGCCTTGCCCCTCATCTCTGCGGTCCAGTTGATGTGCTCGCGCCTGGGAATGATTAGCGGCCGGGGGCTGGCGGGTGCGGTTCGGGTGAATTACCCGAAGTGGGTTCTGTTTCCCGTATGCGCAATGCTGGCGACGGCGAACATCGTGACTCTCGGAGCGGACCTGGGCGGTATGGGTGATGTCACTGAGATGATCACCGGAGTACCGTCGGCGATCTGTACGGCCCTCTATGCGGCCGGGATTGCCGCGCTGCTGCTCTTCTTTTCTTATTCCCGGATCGCACGTATATTACGGTGGCTCTGCCTTGTTCTCTTCGTATACATCATTGCCGGGTTCCTTTCCGGCCCAGATTGGGTTGATGCTGCCTGGAGCACGTTCGTGCCGCAGGTGCGGTGGTCGCGGGAGTATCTGGCGACACTCGTGGCTATCGTTGGAGCTACGGTGTCACCATACTTCCTGTTCTGGCAGGCGTCTCAAGAGGTTGAAGCTGAGTACACATTGGGCCGCCGCACAGTGGCCGAGCGAAGAGGGGCCTCAAGGGGGGAATTGGAAGCCTCGAGAATCGATGTGTTGGCCGGATCCCTGGTTTCCAAGTTGATCACCTTCTTCATCACTCTTACTACGGCCGCGACCTTATTTGCGCACGGCCAGAAGGAGATCAGAACGGCAAAAGATGTGGCTGCCGCACTCCAGCCGTTTGCCGGCGAAGGCGCGTATCTGCTATTTGCTCTCGGGGTACTCGGCACCGGCTTGCTGGCAGTGCCGGTGCTCGCGGGCTCATGCGCGTACGCGTGGTCGGAAGCCCTGAGGTGGCGGGCGTCTCTCGACGAAAAGCCGCACTTCGCCCCGAAGTTCTATACCGTGCTGTTGTTGGCGGTAGCCTTTGGGCTCGGATTCATATACATGGGCGTGGATGTCGTGCGCATGCTGTTCTGGGCGTCGATACTCAATGGTCTTTTCGCGCCCATCTGCATTCTGCTGGTGGTCATGCTCACGAGCAGCGTCAAAGTTATGGGCCATCGCGCAAGCCGGGGGTGGTTGCGCGCCGGAGGCTGGATCGCATTCCTCGCTACAGCCGCCGCAGCCCTGGCGCTCATCATTACTTCCCTCGTGTGAGCTGGATCCAGACTCTGGAGAGTCTAATATTCGTCCGGCGAATACCCGATCACCGCAATCCCTGCGCCTTCCGCTTTCGCCAGCATCTCTTCACGATCGAGGAGAAGCGTGCGCCCGGAGTCCACAGCGAGAACCGTCGTGCCGGTCTCAACCATCGTGTCGATCGTCGCCGGACCCGCCACTGGCACGTCGAACTGTAGGTGCTTCCTTCGGCGGCTTGCTTTCACGAGGCGCAGCGAACGCCCGTTTACGAGGCCCGCGGCTCGGCGCAGCATCGAGTCGGTGCCCTCCATCGCCTCGACGGCCACACACGCCCCTTCGCTGATCGCCACGCTCTGGCCGATGTCGAAACCCGCGAGTGCATTGGCCACGCGCCGCCCGTAATCGATGTCGTGCTGCTCTTCTTTGGAAGGCTTGCGCCGCGTCAGAGGCCCCTCGCCGGCGAGCAGCGGCTTCAGCAGCATTGTGGAATCGCCCAGGCGGATGCCTTCCTTGGCAAGCTCGTCCGCGATGCCGCCGATCAGCGCGTCCGTATTCTTCTGCTTGAGCGAAAACAGCAGCTTTGCAAGGCGCCAGTCCGGCTTGATCGCGGAGAAGAGTTGCGTGTGCTTCACCTGCCCGCACATCACAACCTCGGTCACGGCTTCCTTATGCAAAGTGTCAATCAGCTTGCCGAGTTGCCCGATCGAGATCCAATGGCAGGTCGAAGCCAGGCGTTCCACCTCGGGCGCGGCCTCCTGTTGGATGGCCAGCACGACCACCTCATGCCCGAGCTTTCGCGCCTCTTCGAGCGCAAGGATCGGGAACCGGCCGTTCCCGGCAATGAGTCCGTAACGCATTCGCTTTGGTTGTACCGCACCGCGCAACCGCGCCGCCCAAAGGCTACTTGATGAAGCCGCGGCTGCTCGATTCTATGAACGCGAGCAGTTCGTCACGTTCCGGGCAGGCGGCGACTTCCTCGCGAATGCGCTCGACCGCCTGCGACGTGTTCAACCCGGCACGCGTCAGCAACCGCATCGCCTTGTGCAGCGCACTGCGCGACTCCTCGGAGAAGCCCCGGCGCTCCAGGCCGACGCGATTCGTTCCGAACGTCTTCGCCTCACGCTCGGTCACGGTCATCGAGAACGGCAGCACGTCGCGCGTGATCACGCTATACCCGCCAATGAATGCGTGCCGCCCGATACGGCAGAACTGGTGAACCCCGCTGAATGCCTCGATGACGGCCCAGTCTTCCACCGTGACGTGCCCCGCGAAGGTGACCGCATTGCCCAGGATGGTGCGATTACCGATCTTGACGTCGTGCGCCACATGGACATACGCCATCAAGAGATTGTCATCGCCGATCGAGGTCAACATTCCGCCGCCCTCGGTACCGCGGTGGATGGTGACGAACTCGCGGATGCGGTTGCGGTTTCCGATGCGCGTGGCGGAGCGCTCGCCCTTATACTTCAAGTCCTGCGGCGCTACGCCCACCGTCGCGTAGGGGAAGAAGATGTTGTCCTCTCCGATCGTGAGCGGGCCCTCGAGGCAGATGTTGCCCATCAGGCGCGTACGCGCACCGATCGCGACGTCCGCGCCAATGATGGAAAATGGGCCGATCTCGGCGGTGGCATCAATGCGCGCCGCGGGATCGACGATCGCGGTCGGATGGACGGGCATTGACCCCGCTCAGGACTGGGCGTCGACGACCGCTGGTTCGGCCACGGGTGCAGGCGCCGGAGCGGAACCGCCGAGCTTGCACATCACCTCGGCCTCGGCCACCAGTTGGCCGTCCACCGTCACGGTGCCATACATCTTCGCAACGCTCGCCTTCCGCCGCCCCACCTTCATCTCGATGCGGAGTTGGTCCCCTGGCACCACCGGCCGGCGGAACTTTGCGTTCTCGATCGCCGCCAGGAAGACCACCTTCTGCTTGGACGCAAGCGACTTCAGGATGAGCACGCCCGCCACCTGAGCCATCGCCTCAACGATCAGCACACCCGGCATCACCGGAAAGTCCGGAAAGTGTCCGGCGAAGAACGGTTCGTTGATCGTCACGTTCTTGATGCCGACGATGCGATCCTCTTCCAACTCGATGATGCGGTCAACGAGCAGGAACGGGAAGCGGTGCGGAAGTATCTCCTGAATAGCCTGGATGTCCAAAGTCTGCATGGGAGTCCCGTATTATAGCAGGGTGATGGACGTCCTCCTCGAACACGCACGCGAGAACCTTGCCGGCATGATTGAGCTCTGCCGCGAACTGGTGGAATGTGAATCGCCGAGCGACGATCCCGCCGCAGTCGGCCGCTTTGTCGAACTGGTAGCAGACCGGCTGGCGCCCCTCGGCAAGGTGCGCATCATTCCGGGCACGGGACGGTTCGGGCCGCACCTCCAGTGCGAATTCGACCTGCCCTCGAGCGGGCTGGATGGCCAGATCCTGTGCCTTGGCCACTCCGATACGGTCTGGCCCGTCGGCACCATCAAGACAATGCCGTTCCACGATGACGGCGCCCGCCTCTCCGGGCCCGGCATTCTGGATATGAAAGCCGGCATCGCGTTTCTCATTTTCGCCATTCGCGCACTCGACGACCTCGGCCTCAAAGTCAACCGCCGCATCCTGCTCCAGCTCAACTCGGATGAGGAGGTGGGCAGCGACTCCTCCCGCGCCCTCACCGAGGAAGAGGCCCGGCGAAGCGTCGCCGTACTCGTGCTCGAACCCGGCACCGGCCTCGAAGGCAAGCTCAAGACGGCGCGCAAGGGCATCGGCGATTACACCGTCACCGTGCGCGGCAAAGCGGCGCACTCCGGACTTGACTTCACCGGGGGCGCCAGCGCCATCTTCGAGATCGCGCGCCAGCTCGAGATCATCGCCGGCTTCACGGATCTGGACCGCGGTATCACCGTCAATCCGGGCGTCATCTCCGGCGGCACGCGGCCGAACGTCGTGGCGGCGGAGGCCCGCGTCGAATGCGACATGCGAGTCCTTCAGATTGAGGACGCGGCCTTTGTAGATCGCCTGTTCCACTCGCTCACGCCGTTCGACGAGCGCTGCAAGATCGAGGTCAGCGGTGGGCTCAACCGTCCACCGATGGAACGCAAGATGGCAGCCGGCCTGTTCCGGAAAGCGCAGGCCGCCGGACGCGAACTCGGCATCGAACTCGAGGAGTCGTTGAGCGGCGGCGGCTCCGATGGCAACTTCACGGCGGCGCTTGGCATCCCGACGCTCGACGGCATCGGCGCGGTCGGCGAAGGAGCGCACGCGCCCAACGAGAGCATCCTGATCGACCGCATGGCCGAGCGAACGGCGCTTCTCGCGAAGTTGCTGCGTACTATGTGAAGATCCGATACGCCTGTGACCCGCGATATGCGATCTGAGAGAATGGAACGTGGTAATTGACGGCATTTATTACGCTCTGGCGTTCGGTGCGGCCGCCGCGGTAGTCTCCTGGCTGGCGGGTCCGGCATTCGGCCTGCCGCTGCTCGCGCCCGCTGCCTTCTGCGCCTGGTTCTTTCGGGATCCCGAGCGCGAGCCGCCCAGCGGACCTGTCGCAGTATCGCCCGCCGACGGCAAGGTAATCTCTATCAAAGCCGAGACCCCGGCGATCACGCGAGTGAGCATCTTCATGAACGTCTTCGACGTACACGTCAACCGTGCGCCGTTAGCCGGCACGATCACGGAATTGAAGTACACCAAGGGCTGCTTCAAACCGGCCGATCGCGAAGAGTGCTCCACGATCAACGAGCAGAACTTCGTCGTGATCCAGGGTGAGGGGACGCAGGTGGCATTCAAGCAGATCGCCGGACTCATCGCACGCCGCATCATCTTCTTCAAAAAGCCGGGCGACAGCGTTGCGATCGGCGAGCGCGTCGGTCTTATCAAATTTGGTTCGCGCGTGGACGTGTTGCTCGGCCCGGAGTGGAACATTGAAGTCAAAACCGGAATGCGTGTTCGCGCCGGCGTCAGCGTCCTTGCGCGGCGTCAGGGAATCTGATCTCGATGGCCTCTAAAACTCAAGCCGGGATCCAGCAGCCACGAAGCCGTGCGGCGTACGCGCTCCCGACGATTTTCACCGCCGGCAATATCTTCCTCGGCTTCCTCTCGATTATGCGGTCGTTTCAGGGCACGATCCTCGCCGGCTCGGGATACACCGGCGACAACCCGCACTTCGAAGTGGCAGCCGTCGCGATCGGCTGGGCTTTTCTACTGGATGGGTTGGACGGCCGCATCGCGCGCCTCACGAATACGGTGAGCGATTTTGGCCGTGAGTTGGACTCCCTCGCCGACGTCATCACGTTCGGGCTTGCGCCGGTTGTGCTCGCGTTCGCCTGGGGCATCCAGCCGGCGTTTCCGAGCCTGGATGCGGAATTCCGCGACCACGGGCAGGCAATCGGGTTCTTCATCCCGTTCCTGTTCCTGTTGTGCGGCGCCGCGCGGCTCGCGCGCTTCAATATTCAGAAGAATGCGATACCGATGAACCCCGGCCGGCCGGACCGCAAGTATTTCGTGGGACTGCCGATTCCAGCCGCGGCGGCTAATGTTGCAGCCATCGTGTTCGCGTTCCATGGCATCCCCGTTACGGATTGGCGGTGGTCGGCTGTGTGGCTGATGCTACTCGCGCTGCTGTCCTTCCTGATGGTCAGCACGTGGCGATACCAGAGCTTCAAAGATATGCAGTTGCTGCGCCCGCGTTCCCCGCTGCTGGTGGTTGTGCTGGGTGCGTTGATTTACCTCATTTGGATGTACCCGCAGCCCGTGCTGTTGGCATTGTCGATTACCTATGTAGCGAGCGGCATGATGGTGCGCGCCGGCGGCATCCTCCGGCGCCGCCTGTACAAGACGCCGCCGCCCGAACCGGAGCATCAGGTTGGATAACAGACCCTTGGCCGCAATTGTCGGAAGTGGATCCTTGCTCGGACGCGAGATCCGCGATCTGCTCGCTGAATTGACTGTTCGGACACGGCTCATCGGCGCCGATCCCACCGAGGCCGTGCTGACCGAGGATGCTGGCGAGCCGGTGGTCCTGACGCAACTCGACGAGGAGAACCTCGGAGACGCCCGCGTTGCCTTTCTGGCCGGATCGCCCGAGTCGAGCCGTGGCGCCCTCGATATCATAGGCCGCCTGCAGCACCGGCCCGTGGTGGTTGACCTCACGTATACGCTCGACGACCGCCCCGGCGCGTTCCTCAGGGCGCCCGCCGTCGAGCCGGCCAATTACGCTGTGGCCGGCGCAGCACAGCACGTGATCGCGCATCCAGCCGCGATCATCCTTGGACTCTTCTTCTCACGGCTCCAGCAGGCGGCGCCGGTGACGCGCGCCGTCGCCGACATATTCGAACCGGCGAGCGAGCGCGGCATCAGTGGCGTCACTGAGCTTCAGCAGCAGAGCGTTAACCTGCTCAGCTTTCAGCCTCCACCCAAAAAGACCTACGACGAGCAGGTTGCTTTCAACCTGCTGGCCCGATGGGGCGAGGAAGCCCCGGGGAAGCTCGAGGATGTCGAGTCCAGCATCGAGCGGCACCTCGCCACGCTGCTCGCGCTGACCGGAGTGCCGGTGATGCCGTCGCTGCGGTTGATCCAGGCCCCCGTTTTCAGTGGGTACAGCATGTCCGTATGGGCTGAGTTCGAAAAAAACCCGGGCGTGGGCGCGATCGAGGCGGCTATTGCTTCGGCGCAGGTGGATGTGCGCGGCGCGGATCTGGAACCGCCGAATGTCGTCGGCATGGCCGGGATGAGTGGCATCTCGATCGGTGCGATTACGCCGGACCGGAACAACCCGCGCGCGTGCTGGTTCTGGATCGCGGCTGATAACATCCGCGTGATGGCGGAGAACGCCGTCGC
>DATMXS010000502.1:0-26584 GCA_035561355.1 Bryobacteraceae bacterium
CCCCGACGTGGACCGATAGAGACAGGGATCGCCAAACGCAGGCCGTGGTTGACACATCAATGCAGTTGCAAGCGCTTCCGAACTCGCTTCGGCCAAGTGCAGGGGGACCTCTGTTTTGTCTTGACAAGGACGTATCATGGATGTCCCCACCTTGTCCCAGGCAGGATGACGAGCGGCAGAAGACAGGGGCTAAAGCCCAACGTTTTTTGCCTCCAGATCGGCACGGCTGAAGCCGTGCCCTGATACAGGGCGCGAATTGGCGGAGAACCGAATACGGAACTGCGTCATTGCCGCGATCATACAGCGCATTGCCGCCGTGACGCCTTGGTCTTTGTTGCGAACAGAACCCTTACTTTCCCTCCTTCACGCACCGGAACCCGATATCTACCCGCTTGAACCGGGCCGTGGAAACACGAGGACAAGCGGGACGCAATCTGCTCGCCCACTGGCCGCATGCACCCTGCAATCCGACAATTACGTCTCGTCCCTGGTCCCCCACCCGGGATGAGCTCCTACGCCACATTCAAGGTAGATGCCGACACCGGACGCTTACGCACTAGCGACAGGGCGAAGCCAACCATCGTGACAAGGGAAAAGAGCGAAGTTTACGTATGGGCCCACCGGCGCTCCCGTTCGGACGAGCGGATACAGGTTGAACATGAGTTGTCTGCCGAGGTAATCCAGCGCCAGCACGGAGAGCATTAGTGCGGAATAGTCGATTCTTTCATGTTTTTCGGGATACGAATCTCGAAATGCCCCGATGTAAGTCAATCGGCGGAATCCGCTGCTTTCGCTGCCACTCCGTGACCGCGGGCGGCTTGCTGTGCCGGGATTTCCAAGGCTATTGCCGCGGGACGAAGTAGCCGCTGCGGGCGCGAATCCAGGCTTTCGGATGACGCTGCCGGGCTTCGGGGGAAAGCTCGACGCGGATGCGGCGGAACGTGCCCGGCTGCGCGTCTTCGGGAACGCGGTATTGCAGGCTGTAGCGCGTGCGGATGCGCTCGATCATCTCACTGAAGGTCTTGCCGGCGTGCTCGGCGCGGAGCACCTCGCCGCCGGTGCGGGCTGCCATCTCCCAGACGTCGGCAGCCGTGAAGTCCGGGTTCACGTATGCGCCGGGCTTGGGCTTATCCGGCTTCTCGCCGCGCCCGACGACGATCGCATTCAGCCCGGCATCGGCGGAGAGCAGGGCATTGATTGCGATGTCGTCCGGGAACTGGTAATCCATGCTGAGGCCGTCGGTGAGGATAAGTACGGCGCGGCGGCCGGTGCCGGCATTCTTACCCATGTACTCCGCGGCGGCCGCAACAGCCTGCGTGATGCGCGTCCCGGCGCCCATCTCCTGTGGCTTGGCCGCCTCCTTAACTTTCGCCTCGATCTCCTGGAGATTGGAGTTGAGCGGCTCGCGTATCTCGGAACGCCGGCTGAAGAGCATCACGGCCGCGCGGTCAGTCGCATGTAACTGCGCGAGAGCCTGCTGCGCCGTCGCCGCTACCTGTTCGAGATAACGCCGCATGCTGCCGCTTACGTCGAGCAACAGCATGAGGTCGAGTGGTTCGGCTTCACGGCCGAAGTATTCGACGGGGCGCGGCGCGTCCTCATCATAAATGAAGAAGTCTTCCTTCCGGAGGTCCTGAACAAGTTTGTTGTTGACCCCGACCTGGACGTCCACACGAACCAGGCCGGTACCAGTGCGGAATACCACCCCCTGCTCCTCGGGCGGCGTTTGTGGCTGCTGCTGTGGCTCCGGTGGCTGCTGCTGTGGCTGCTGCTCCGGCTTGGCCGGATCGACTCTGCGCCACTGTGGGGAACCGGAAGCCGCGAGTAGTAGGATTAGGAGCAGCCCCATGAAGAACATTATCGTCGGGACAGCGGGGCATATCGATCACGGGAAGACTGCGCTGGTCCGGGCGCTTACGGGGATCGACACGGACCGCCTCGAGGAGGAGAAGCGGCGCGGCATTTCGATCGACCTGGGATTCGCGCACATGGACCTCGCGCCGGATGTTCGTGTGGGGTTCGTGGACGTGCCGGGGCACGAGCGATTCGTGAAGAACATGCTGGCGGGGGTGGGCGGTATCGACCTGGTGCTGCTCGTGATCGCAGCCGACGAATCCATCAAGCCGCAAACGCGGGAACACTTCGACATCTGCCGGCTGCTCGGCATTTCGAAGGGCGCTGTCGTCCTCACCAAGGCCGATCTCGTCGAGGCGGATCTTGTCGATCTCGTGAAGTTAGAGGCCGAAGAATTCGTCGCGGGCTCATTCCTCGAAGGTGCGCCGACGGTTGCCGTGAGCTCGACGACCGGCGCGGGCCTCGACGAATTGCGCGCGCACCTGCTCGCACTGGCGCGAGGCATTCCCGTGAAGGACACGTCCCGGCATTTCCGGCTGCCGGTGGACCGAGCGTTTTCCATCCACGGCTTCGGAACTGTGGTGACCGGCACGCTGATTTCGGGCGCTGTCTCGCGCGAGCAGGAAGTGGATTTGCATCCCGCGGGCAGGCGGTTGCGGGTGCGCGGTGTGCAGGTTCACGGAGACACGGCGGAGCGAGCGGTTGCCGGGCAGCGCACCGCGCTCAATCTCGCCGGCATCGAACCGTCGGACATCGGGCGCGGCATGACGCTCTCGGCTCCGGGCCTCTTTCGACCGGTGGACCGCATCGATTGCCGGCTGGATCTGTTGGCATCGGCAAAGCCGCTAAAGCATCGCGCCCCGATTCACTTCCACACGGGAACAGCGGAAGTGGAGGCCGAGGTCCGCCTGTTCGACGCGGCCCAGCCGGTGCGGCCGGGCGCGACGTCGTATGTGCGCTTCGTGTTGAAAGAGCCGCTGCTGATGCTGCCCGGCGACCGGTTCATTATCCGGATGTTCTCGCCCGTAGTGACCATCGGCGGCGGCGCTGTGGTAGACATCGATCCACCGCGGAAGGGCGGGCCGGAGCGGCTCAGGGCGCTCGACGGCGCTTCCATCGCGGAGACGGCTGCGCTGCTGGTGCGGGAGTCGCCGCACGGCCTTTCGCTAGGCGAACTGATCGCGCGCACCGGCATGCTCGCCTCGGAACTGGAGCCGCTCGCGACGATCCGGCAGCCGCAAACGTGGTTCTTCGACCCGGTCTGGGCGGAAGCGAAACGGACGGAGATTCGAAGAACGCTCGCGGATTTTCACCGAACGAACCCGCTGGCGCCGGGAATGCCGAAAGAAGCTTTACGCGCGGCGGTGCTCGTCGATGCGCCGGCCTTCGTGCTCGACGCACTCATTCCGCGGGACGTAGTGGCGGAGGCCGAGGCAGTACGCCTCGCATCCCACAAGGTGGTCCTGAAGGAGGACGAAGAGCGCGCGACGGGCGCGATGGAAGCTGTGTTCCGCGAGGCGGGACTTGCCGTTCCGTCCCTAGGCGAAGCGCTGTCCAAATCGGGCCTGGAGCCTGCGCGGGCACGCACCCTGCTTCAGATGCTGCTGCGCCAAGGCAGGCTGGTGAAGATCTCCGAGGATCTCGTATTTCATCGGGACGCGCTTGACGGTCTTCGCGACCGCCTCGCGTCGCACCGCGGCGAGAAGATGACCGTGGTCCAATTCAAGGACCTGGCCGGCATCTCACGCAAGTACGCCATTCCGCTTCTCGAATACCTCGACCGCACGCGACTGACGCGCCGCGAAGGCGATGCGCGCCTGGTGCTTTAAGCCACCCAATCCCTCACTCCTCCCTCCTCACGGCTTTACACTGAGATTATGCTCTGGGCTCGGAGGTGGTCGCCGAAAGTTTGTCTTCTGATTGCCGTCGCGCTGACGCTCTCCGGCGCCGACATCGAATATCAGGCAGTTACGGACCGCAAACCCCGGCCCAAGCCGCCGGCGCCGAAAATGGGCAAGGCCGGTTCGATCATCAAGGACCCTTTGTATGCAAACCGCATCGTCCGCGTGACCGACGAGCGCACTGCCGAAGACTCCCCGGGCTGCGTCACCGCCGCCGCGGCGCTCCAGAACACCTGGAACGCGGACAGCACCCGTTTCGTGCTCATGTGCGGCGGAGCCCGCGCATTCCGTTTCGACCCGATCAAACTGAAAGCTCGCGATGACGAACGCCTCGAGATGCAGGAGACTCCCGCGTTCAGCTACGCCGAGCCGGACATCATCTACGGCATTGGCACCGACGTGCGCAACGGCGATCAACACCGCATTCTCGAGTACAACTTCAAAAGGCGCAAGTACAGGAGCCTGGTCGATCTCCAGACGGTGATCAAATTCGAGGGCAGCGCGGGCATGCTGAGCGTCAGCGCCGATGACCGCATCGTCGTCCCGTTCGGCGGCATGCAGGACACCTGGCGCTACGTCCTGCTTTATGACAAACGCTCAGGCCGCAAGACGCTTCTCGATACACGCGCAGGCACCCTCAATGGCAAGCCTTTGAAAGTTGCTATGGGCTGGGGCGTGCACCTCGTGAATATCGACAAGAGTGGCCGTTATGTCATCCTCAGCAAAGGACAGGGCGGCAAGGCCCCGAACCTCGTGATCTGGGATACTGCGACGAACGATTTCGGCGACGTTGCCCCCGAGGGGGCCGGCCACTACTCCGCCGGATATGGCCTTATGGTGAACAACAGCGGCACCTTCCCGCACTGGGCGCAGTGGATGATGCGCCGGCTCGATCCCACCGACCTCAAGTTCATCACGCGGCTGGTGGCGCCCGATCCACCCAAGGACTTCGGCGGACGCTACGAACACTCCTCCTGGAACAACGCGCGGCCCGATTCTTCGGCACCGGTGTTCGTCAGCGTGACGCGCTATGCTGACGCCAAGAACCCGCTCGGCCCGTGGGACGACGAGATTATCGCAATCTCAACCGATCCCAAGCGCCCGCGCGTGTTCCGCTTCGCGATGCACCGCAGCAAGCCTTCCGGCAACTTCTGGGATGTCCCGCGTGGCAACGTCAGCCCGGACGGCAGGTTTTTCATGTTCACTTCAAATTGGGAAGGGACGCTTGGGGAGTCGCGGAACGGAAGCTTGCGGCAGGACGTTTTCATCCTCGAACTGCCGCCCATGACACGCCAATGAGCCACACCATCACCTCGAAATCGCTGCGCCTCGGCTCGCTGCTCGTCGCTGCGGCCCTATCCTGTCCGGCGCAGAACCGCACCATACTGGCGATCGGTGCGCATTGCGGCGACATGGAGATCACTTCGGGCGCCGTGCTCGCGAAGCATCACAAGCTTGGCGATCGCATCGTGCTCCTCCACCTCACGCTCGGTGAAGGGGGCAACCCGAAACTCTCCGCCGAACAGTACGGCGCGCAGAAGCGGCGTGAGGCGCTGGAGGCGGCGAAGATCCTGGGCGCCGAAGCGATGTTCGGCCCTTACCGCGATGGCGAACTCCCAAATGACGAAGCCACCCGCCGTTGGGTTGCCGATGCCATCCGCCAAGTGAAGCCGACCCACATCCTCACACACTGGAAGAACTCGATCCACAAGGATCATTCCATCACCCATCTGCTCGTGTCTGATGCCGTGTTGCTCGCCTCGCTCCCGGCCGTGGATACCGGGCACCCGGCGCACCGCGGCATTCGCGGCATCTGGTTTGCCGAGAATTGGGAGGATCCGGAGGATTTCAAAGCTTACCTTTACGTCGACGTGACCGATTCGCTGGGCGATTGGAAGGAGGCAGTCACCAAGTACGAATTCATCCGCGGCGGCATCTCGAATTTCCCTTACCTCGAATACTACGAAGCCCTGGCGCGCGTCCGCGGCGCCGAAGCAGGGAAGCGGTATGCCGAGGCATTCGACGTATCGCCCTTCTCCAAGAAGCGCATCGCGGAGGCCTTGCCATGAGCGGCGCGCTTTTCACGGGAACGTCCGGCTTTGCCTATCCCGCCTGGAAACCGGGCTTCTACCCGGCGGATCTCCCGCAGAAACGCTTCCTGGAACACTACGCGACGCGCCTCAACGCCGTCGAGATCAATTACACATTCCGTCGCCTGCCTGCCGCCGCCACGCTCGAAAACTGGGTGACGTGTACTCCCGAAGGATTTCTCTTCGCGCCCAAGGCGCACATGCGGATCACGCATTCGATGAAGCTGAAGGACGCCGGTGAGTTTACAGAGGTGTTCCTGCGCGCGATCGATCCGCTCCGCGCGTCGCGCCGGCTCGGTCCAGTCCTTTTTCAGCTTCCGCCTACGTTCAAGCGCGATACGCCGCTGCTGGACAGTTACCTTGCCGCGCTCCCGCGCGAGTTGAGGGCCGCCTTCGAGTTCCGGCACGAGTCCTGGCTCGCTGATGACGTTTATGAGGTCCTCGAGAGGCACGGCGCGGCGTTATGCCTGGCAGAATCTGAAAAACTCGAGGTCCCGCATGTCCTCACGGCAGGCTTCGCATACTTCCGCCTTCGCAAACCGGACTACTCTGCTGAGGATTTGGAGCGTTTTCGCCAGACCGCGGCCGAAATCACCGCGGGAGGCCGCGATGTCTTCCTCTTCTTCAAGCACGAAGAGACGCCGGACGGCGCGCTCTACGCCGAACGCGTAGCGAATGGGCCGCGCACGCAGTCAGCGCGTTCGGAAAATCCGTCTACATGAAGTAGTCTTTGACCTTGTCGAACAGGCCTTTTTCCTCGGGCGTGTTCTCCGCCGGGAGCGTATCGCGAAGCTGCTCCATGAGCTTCCGTTGCTCCTTCGTGAGCTTGGCCGGCGTCTTCACCTGCACGTGGATGTACAGGTCGCCGCGGCCGCGGCCGTTCACGTCCGGCACGCCCCTGTTGCGTAACCGGAACGTCGCTCCGCTCTGGGTTCCTTCGGGGATCTTGAACGGTTCCGGCTCGTCCAGGGTCGGCACTTCTATCTCGGCTCCGAGTGCCGCTTGCGCGATGTTCACCGGGATCGTGCAGTGGAGGTCGTTCTCCTGCCGCTCGAATAGCGGGTGTTCCTGAACCGTGATTGCGACGTAAAGGTCGCCCGCGGGACCGCCGTTCGCTCCCGATTGGCCTTTGCCGGCCACGCGCAGACGCATCCCGCTATCCACGCCCGCGGGGATGTTCACCTTCAGTTTGTCCTGGGTGCTCTTTACGCCCTGGCCCTTGCACTCCGGGCAATGCCTGCGTGCGGTCTGGCCCATGCCGCCGCACTGGCTGCAGGTGCGCCGGATGGAGAGAAAGCCCTGTTGGTACACCACTTCGCCGCGCCCGCGGCAGGCCTGGCAAGTCACAAGATCCTGAGGCTCCGCGCCCTTGCCGTTACACTTCGGGCAGGGAACGTGACGCGGGACCTGGATCTCCGCAGTCATCCCGCGCATGGCGTCCTCGAACGAGATCTCCAGGTCGTACCGCAGATCCTCGCCGCGTTGCGGCCGGTTCCGGCGGCCGGGCCCGGGCATGCCGAACAGATCGCCGAAGCCGAACAGGTCGCCCAGGATGTCGCTGAAGTCCGCGAAAGCGTTCGGGTCGAATGACGGAGCGCCGCCGCTCGCTACTCCCTGGTGCCCATAGCGGTCGTACGCGGCTCGCTTCTGCGTGTCGCTCAGGATCCCGTACGCCTCCGCAGCCTCTTTGAATTTCTCCTCGGCTTCGGCATCGCCCGGATTGCGATCCGGATGGTACTTGAGCGCCATCTGCCGATACGCGCTCTTCAGTTCCTGATCGGTCGAGGTCCGGGTTACCCCGAGGACTTCGTAATAATCTCGTTTTTGCACTGTGCTCAAGACTTCACCGCAACCTTGACCATGGCTGGCCGCAGCAGCCGCCCTCTGAAGTTATAGCCGCGCTGGTGCTCGGCCAGAATCGTCTGGTCTTCAACGCTGTCCGTCGGAACCATCTCCACTGCGTGGTGAAGGTTCGGATCGAATTTCTGTCCCTCCGCGCTCATCGGCTCAAGGCCGCACTTCTTCAGCGCCTCGAGCAGGCGGGTGTAGATGAGGGTTATGCCCTTCGCGTACTCCGTGTCGGGCGTCTCGACCTTCAAAGCTCGCTCGAAATCGTCCAGCACCGGTAGTATCTCGCGAGTCACTTCCGTACCGGCGAACTCCGCGAACTCGGCGCGCTCTTTTTGGCTGCGCCGCCGGAAATTGTCAAACTCGGCCGTCAATCGAAGCAGCCGGTCATAAAGCTCGGCGCGCTCGCGCGCAAGTTGATCGCGTTCGGCCGTGACCGAGGCCAGAAGGGCCGTCGAATCGGTGGCATCAACGGTATCTGATTGAGCCTCGACGCCGGCTTCGGAGGCCGGTGTTTCGGGAAGACCGGTTTCGTTGTCTTGCATAGCGCATGGGCCGGCACCTGAGCGGCGCCGGTGGGAATAAACCTTCTCAAAAAGCCGCAACACGCGGCCGGGAGGCCGGGTCCCTATCATGAATGGATCCGCGCCCTCCTCCGCGATTAGCGGTTCTCTACTCCAGCCTACCAAAGCCTAGATGTCCGCTTCGCTCAGTGCCGCGCCAACCTGAAGCACCGCCGAGATCACGCGGTCGTAGTTCATCCGCACGGGCCCGAGCACCGCAATCTTTGCGGACATGCCGCCCGGCAGAACCACATTCAGCCCGATCAGCGACAGCGGCTTCAGCGCCGGATGCGCTTCGCCGAGCCCGACGTGAATGCCGATCTCTCCCGCCACGTTCTCGAGAAAGCGGTCCAGCAACTGGATCATCCGCTTCTTCTCTTCAAGCGCGCGGAACAGGTCACGCATCCTCTCGCGCGTCAGGTGCAGGTCCAGGCCAACGAGATTCGACGTGCCCTCGACAGAGCATTCCGGGTCCGAATCGATGTCCAGGAGGCCCTTGCCATACAGCACCATCAGCCGCCGCAGAATCTCATCGTACTCGGCACTTTCCGCCTCCAACCGCCGTCCCAGCTCCCTGCGCGCATCCTGCAGCACCCAGCCGCCGAA
This sequence comes from Bryobacteraceae bacterium, assembly GCA_035561355.1. GTDB lineage: Bacteria > Acidobacteriota > Terriglobia > Bryobacterales > Bryobacteraceae > DATMXS01. Next base: position 8,863 of record DATMXS010000502.1, read on the forward strand.
GTTCTCGTTCAAGTAGTTTCGGAGGTGCAGCAGTTCGTCGGAGGAGATGTCGTCCACGAGCGTGACGATCCTGTCGCGGACGATCTGGTCGCGCGTCACAACAATCATCAGCACCCGGCGGTCCGCCAGCTTTACCAGCTCGATGTGATCCAGGGTTTGGCGTGTCGCCGGAATCGCCGCTGCTATGCCGACGTTCCGCGTCAGCTCGGTCAGGAGGTGGGACGAGCGCTCCACCCAGTCCGAGATTGATTCGGATTCCGCGATCCCCGCCCGGAACTGATCCAGGTTGACCGACGGCAGGCGCCTGGCCGCAAGCGACTCAACATAAACGCGAAAGGCCTTCTCAGTCGGAACACGGCCTGCAGACGTATGTGGCTGTTCGAGATAGCCGCTTTCCGACAGATCGGCCATCACGTTGCGAATAGATGCCGCGCTCAGAGAATCGCGGCGCCGCTTGGAGATCGTCCGGGAAGCAACCGGCTCGCCCGTCTCGATATACGTCTCAATAATCGAGTACAGGACTTCGCGTTGTCTCGAATGAAGCTGACCAGCGTTCATAACGACTCAGGGGCAAGTATCCGACTACTATTCTATACTGTTGAAATGAAAGGTTCAATAGGGATCCGCCAGCGATTCTCCAACGCGGGTCCGGTTCCGGCTGAGATTGTTCGGCGACGGCGAGGCTTGGGGCATCGGGGTTTGCGGTCCGGCCGCGCCTCCATGCTATATTATTAGAGAACTTTACCCACCCAGTGGGCCTGTGGCGCAGTTGGGAGCGCGCTTCCATGGCATGGAAGAGGTCGTGAGTTCGAATCTCACCAGGTCCACCAAACACGTCATAGAGTTACAGCCCACCACAACATCAGAACCACACCTTGGAGTCCATTTGGCTTCCAAATAGCTTTGGGCGGCTTGGGCAGCAGCCGGTTCGCATCGCGCCCAACCGGACGACGCGCCAGCGGCGCGTCGGGGCAGCATGGCAGGATGGGCGGCGCGTTGCCAGCGATTCTCTCCGTGAGAAAAACGGGCCACGGCTATACATGACGCCCATGTGCCGCCACAGTCGGCCGCGCGTTGAACGATTGCACGCCTTCTCTACCGTCAGCCCAAAAATGAGGTGGTCAGCGGTCGGTCGGCGCAGCCCGAAACAGAACTTTGGCAATTTGTGATAATACGACTGCTGGCCGGAGAATAGTTTTATGCCTGGCGATGAGGTCTACGAACTTTACATCGACGCGCTCACCCCGGCGACCATTTCGATGGCGCGTCTGGCGGAGTACATGGCTGACTTTGCCGAACTCCTTGGCCACCAGGAACATGTCCATTTTGAGGCGGTGAAGCCGGGAAGCCTGTCGCTGGCGTCCCGGGTGGAGCCGATCGCTCAGAACAAGGTACGGCGCCGGGTGGACGAAGTCCGTTACGGCAACGGACCCAAGGCGGCAGTGAAAGCTTATCAATCTCTCGATAACCGTCTGGCTGAGGATAATGCCGTCGGCCGGATTGTTCACCGCGGTGCGAAACTTATTGAGTTCCCTGGTCGAACGCGCGTCGTGGAGCATAGTATTGGGCCGGTGGAGCAGACCGGCACTCTGGACGGCGAAGTGATCCAGATTGGCGGGCGCGACGAAACCATCAACGTGCACCTGAAGACCGGCGAGGACGTGGTGCACTGCATCACCACGAAAGCCATCGCGCGGCGTTTAGCCCGCCACATGTTTGGGCCACCTGTCCGGTTGAGCGGCGTTGGCATGTGGTCCCGGTCGGAATCCGGGAAGTGGGCGCTCCGCAGTTTTACGGTTCGGGACTTTGACACGTTGGACCAGACGCCCCTCCCCAAGCTATTTGAAAATCTCCGGGCCAAGCTCGGCCCTGGTCCCCATGGGCGACCGAATCCCGTGGCCTTTCTGCGCGAGTTGCGAGAGGAGCAGTGATGGTCGCGTTCGACAACACGATCTTGTCCGTGCTCTTGTTTCCGGATGCAGAGCTTCAGGAAGGGCCGGATGCAACACCCGTCGACCGCGCTCGGGAGCGCGTCAACGCCCTGGTCCAGGAGATCGCGGATGGCGGTGAACAGGTATTGGTGCCATCTCCTGCACTTGCGGAGGTCCTGGCCACTCCTGACTGCGACATGGAAGAGGTGCTGAGCACCCTGCGGGTGTCGGCTTTTATCCGCATCGGCGATTTCGACCAACGGGCCGCAGTTGAACTTGCGACCCGGCTCCGTGCCGCCGTTGCCAAGGGCGATATTCGCGAGGGCCTGAAGACCACGAAAACCAAGATGAAGTTCGACCGGCAGATCGTGGCCATCGCCCTCACGAACGGCGCGCGCGTCCTGTACTCCGACGACGACGGCGTGAGGAAGTTCGGGGAAGGCTCTGGGCTGAAAGTAAAGCGCACTTCGGAGTTGCCGATTCCAGCCGTCCAGCAGGACTTATTCGAAGGCGGCAACCCCGCCCAAGCGGAACGACCGGGATCTCCGGACGGCGGCCCGTCAGCGACACCAGAACCGAAGCCGGGTTGGACCCCACGGCCGTAAAAAAGCCGCCACCCAAGCGCGCGGTGGCGGAGATGGGAGCGGCTGGCTGGCCCTACTTCACCTTGTAGACCCGCTCGCCCTGGTCGTTGCACACGGACTCGACGGCGAGCTTCATGGAAATGGAGCCCCTGAGCGTGTGGGACTGCCATTTCGTGATTTTGGCGATGGAAGAGGCCGCCGTTAGTTCGAATCTCATCAGGTCCACCATTGTTCAGGCTCCTACGCCAAAAACGGGGGCAGCCCCGGTTCCTGACTGATGCAGAACACATTACGTTAACTCTGAGCCTGTACTTTCGGAAGTTGCGGAAACCGTAGGCCCGGGGTTGCAGCACCGTTCTGCGTAAAAACGGGGGCGAACCCCAATCCCAAGCCAGCCAATAACGTAACACCTAGGGTTGGTAGGCTCTTTTTTCGTTCGTCGCATGGCGAGACAATTTCCGTTCCACCGCTGTGTAGGGTTGGCGGCTTCAGTTCCATTCGGACTTCGACTGGGGTGTTCGATCAAAAGTGATCACACGGTCGGTTCAGCACTATCGCTGGCGCCGGAGTTGATGAAGGCGGCTGCTCCGGGCTCCAGCCGTAAGCGGCCAGCATGATCTGGAACAGATCGGTGTTGGACAGGAAGCCCCGGACCCGGCTTGACCCAGGCCCCTGCGCAGCGACGAGCACTTCCTCGGCGGAATGGTGCCCGAGCACGACGACACTCTTGGATGGAGCCCCCGCACCGGAGATCAGTGGCTCGGTTCTCGGCGACTTGCCCGCGATACGAAGGTCGAAGGAATGATCGGCCGTGAACAGAACCAGCGTGTTTGCGCTCACGCGGCTGGCTACATTGCGGATGATCTGGTCGAAAGCGGCAGCCCGCTCCAGTCCGCGCACCAGCTTGTCCGTGTGGAGATCGGATTCTACCATCAGGAAGTATCCATTGGGGTTGCGCGAGAGCACATCGACGGCGGTGTTCGTCGCGGCTTCGAGGTCCAGGTCATCCGCGTCCAACAGCACAGCGAGGCGGCGCGTTTCCGGAGGAACAGGCTGCAGCGTCGCATCGACCCGGAATCCCTTTTTGCGGAGCTCCACATCGACATCGAGTCCAAGCGCCTGAATCCCGTTCGCAATCTCGGCCCTCCCTGGCCCGAGGATCACATCGACTCCGTCGCCGAACCGTGGCTTGAGCACCTGGGCGAAGATCTCGCCGATCTTGCTGCGATCGTTCACGTGCGCGTAGCAGGCGGCGGGTGTCGCGGATGCTATTGGGCTGTTCGAGACAACGCCGGTCGAGAGTCCGCGCTCTTCGGCGTACTCGAGAATCGTCTTGAGGGCCACGCCGTCGGTCTTGCCGCGTACTGCGGTGTCGGACTGCGAGAGGACGCCATTGTTAGTTTTTCTGCCGGTGACGATTGCGGTCATACCGGCGGCCGAATCGGAGACCCACTCTGAAGCAGAAGAAGTGTCCGAGAGAGCGATGGCCGGCATATGCTGCACGAACAGTTGTCCGGGCCGGCCGTACGCGTGAATGCTGGCCGCGTGGAGGGTTGCAATGCCGCCAGCGTCGCCGAGAAACAGGATGACGTTCTTCGCGGCAGGCTCGTCTGCCCAGAGGCACAACGACACGAAGAAGAGAATGACAGCGCGCTTCATACCTGCTCCACCTTTGCACTTCGGGCGGCGTCCATCATCGCGAGAACGTTCGCGTCCGGCGTTCCGTGATCCAGATTGATTGCACAGATGCCCACATGGGTGCGCCGCGCGGCTTGCGCCAGCAGCAGGTCGGCATCCCGCCGGATCTCTGCCGCGCTTTCGAGAAGCATGCGCACGGGGCTGAGTCTCAGGTTGAGAAACGCTTCCGGAAATGCACGGCTCGATCGCTCGACGTCCGAACCCCAGCCCACGTCGATAAACGCACACCCGGTTTCCGAATAGAGATCCGCGAACAGGTGGAGATTGTTGCCGCAATGGTGAATGCCATACGGCCGCAGTTGTCCGGCGAGAACCTTTTCCATTCGCAAAAGGCAGCGGCGGTATACGCCGGGCGAAACCATCTGGACCGAACAGTTCGCATGCAGGTAGGTTGACGGGTCGGCGTTGAGGATCCCGCGGTTCGTTGACACCGAGCACGTGCCGGTCCGCGCGCGTACCCGGAGCGCGACGTCGGCTTGCACATCGGCAACGATGTCAAACAGCCGCGCCGCGACCTCGGGCGCTTCCAGCATGTCGATGAACAGCTCCTGTCCTCGCAGCAGCAGCGCCGTGTTAAGCACGCCATCGGTATTGAGATCGCCAGTCACATAGCCGAACTCGCGCTCGAGAATGTCCATGTCGCGCAGCAGGATGTTCATCGGCCACGCATCCTCGATGACTGGCTTCTGCAGCGCGCCTATCTGCTCGCGGCTGAGGTTACGGGGCACCGGCCACGGCGCCTGACCCGGTGCGAACCTCACTTCCACGCCGAAGAGGGCGGGCACGACAAAGCCTCCAGCGACGTGGCGCGAGCCGATGATGGGCCTCGGCTCGACTTCGCTCCGGCCGGCGCCGAAGCGTTCCCACAGCGCTTTCCGCATGAGGACGTCGTTTCGGATGCGCGTTTCGCGATCCAGATAAAATGACTCCTCGAACGAAATACCGTAGTTGCGATACCACCAGTTCGGATTGAAGACGACGGAGAAAGGAACTCCGCCGTTATTCATCGCCCACCGCTGATGACCGCGGGCACAGCGTCGGAGCGAAAGACCCGCTGAAGCTCGTAAAAAGCGAGCTTGGGGCTGCGATGAGCATCCACGATACCCTTGCCATTCCAACCGTGGAGCCTTCCTGCGAGGAAGCGTTCCGGCGCGCTGCGCGAGTCCGAGAACTGCCACACGCACCCACCGGAAATCCAATCCTGGTCGAGGGCGTGCCAGCCGGAATCCGCGACATTCCGCGCCTGGAATTCCTCGCTCCACTTCACATTGCCCCAGTTGTGCCAGCCGGCCTGCGATTCCGACCCGCCAAACTCGGTGAGGATGACGGGCTTGTCCGGATAGCGGGAATGTATCAGGGCCAGCTCAGCCACGCTCTTCTCTCCCTCAGCGCGGTCCAGTGTCGTGAACGGATCGTACCACTGGTAGCGCGCCCAGTTGACGCAGATGACATCCAGCAGTTCGTGCACGCGCCAGACGTGCGGGCCGCCGGTGATGAGCGTCATGAGCCGGGTGTCATCGTAAGTGCGCGCACGCTCGAGCAGGCTTCGGATGATCTCGTAGGACGCATCCGGCTTAGGCCACTCGTTCCCGAGGCTCCAACTCAGCACACTTGGATGATTCATGTCGCGCGCGACCATCTCTTCGACGTGCTTCAGAATCTTCTCCTGCACTTTAGCGTCCCGCAGTTGCTCCGGGGAATACTGCCACGCCGGCGCTTCGGCCATGAAGAGGAGGCCGTACTGATCGCAGTAGTCCATGAACAACTCCGGGAGCGGGTAGTGCGCGCGGACCGCATTCGCACCCAGGCGCTTGAGGATCTCGATGTCTCGCTGGACCAGGTGAGGTGGGCTGGCGGACCCCCAGTCAGGATGATCCTCGTGGCGATTGGCGCCCTTCAGCTTGATGCGGGCGCCGTTCAACAGAATGCGGCCGCCCTGGGCCCGGACGACGCGGACACCGAAGCGCGTGATCTGGTCATCGCGACCGGGACCGAGTACAATGCGGGCCGAGTACAGATTGGGGTGCTCAGGGGACCAGAGCCGCGGCTGCTTCAAGGGGATGGAAAAAACCACCTCCGAGATGCCGGGCGTGGCTGAGTGGGTGCGAGAGTACACCTCCACTCCGTCGATGCTGAACGCGATCCTTTCGGCGGAATCGGCCGGTCCGAGGTTTCTCAGAGCTAATTTCACCTTAAGATCGGCAGCCTGCGCCGTCACGCCAACCGGAATCACGTGCAGGCGCTCGACGAAGACCGGCGCCACGATCTCCGCGTAGACCGGCCGGTCGATTCCTCCATAGGGGAACCAGTCCACGTTCTCCTTTGGGAGGCTGCGCTCGTCCAGCCTGTTGTCGGCCTGCACGACGAGCGTGTGGCTTCCTGCCTTCGACGCCGGCACGACATAGGAGAAGGGCAGGTAACCGCCCTCGTGCTCGCCGAGCGGCTTGCCGTCGAGCCAGACCTTGGAGCGATAGAATACGCTGCCGAAGCAGATTCGCAGGTTGCCGTCGGACGTGGTTTCGAACCGGCGGCGATACCATCCCGGCCCGACGTAGTTCCAATACCGCGCGGAGGAGTTCCAGGTTCCCGGGACCCAGAGGCTCGTTTCCGGCTTGGGAAACGCCCCGAAGTACCGCTGCGATTCGCCACGGTCATCGGGGTCGCTGATGAAGTCCCACCAGCCTCCCAAGTCGATCTGTGTTCGCGACGTGGTCGTGCGAAACAGCCGGCTTTTGATCGGGTCCGGGCCCTCATCCCAATTCATAGCCGCAGCCGGCAGCACGGACGGGGGCATCTCGGGAGACTGGCCGAACAGCGCGGCAGGGAGTCCACAGAGAAAAGCGAACAGCAGCGTATTTCGCATGATCACGAGTTCCTTTTCCGTGGCGCACGTTTCAGGCGTAGGGCGCCGGGCGTTCAGTTCGCCCCGCGCTCCACAGGCTGGTGCCTGCGGCAGCGCGCAATCGTAAGCCATGGCTCAGCATAAGGTCGCGGCGCCGCGGTGCGGCTGTAACTTCGTTTTGTTACGGTAGCGTTACCGACCGGATTTGCTGTGCAACTTCTGCTGCTGAGGCCCGGCGAAGGCCGCACGAGCCCCGGAGCTATGGAGTCACGTGGTGGGTGGCGTATTCCGTCTTGACGGGCAGGTCGTTATCGACATGGACGCGCAGCAGCATCTGGAAGTACTTCCGAGAGCCTGACGAGGAAAGCCCGATCCGCTGTTTCATCACTTCGATTCCGCCCGGGCTCGTGATGAACTCGACCGCCGCCATTGCGCCTGGCGAGCTGTGCGCCGTGATGACCAGCACCTCCCGGCGGTGTGACAGACCCGGATAAGCCCCGACCACCGCGTAAGTCATGACGTCGCGATGCGACTTGGTCGTGTAAACTTCCTGCTCGCCTGGCTTCCGATTGCGGTTGTGGATCTGTTCGTCCGCCCCCAGTTCGAAGTCCTGTTCAATGGGCAGCTTGCGGAGGAGCGGATGCATGCGCCATGCGCCTATAAAGATAAGGTTGCCGTCCTTGATCGAGTCCCATGTGACCAGGTGCGCGGGGGAAGCGCGCAGCGCGAATCCGGCGGAGCCGAAAAAGGCGGTCAAACGCTGCACCGCCACGGCGTCGCCCATCGACGCATAGTCGTACCGCGGACCGGCAAGCGGCCCGATCCGGGCGTCAATCGTGCCGAACTCCGGGCTGGAACGCGGGTCGTCGGCGTTGCGTTGGCTGTACAGGCGCACGAAGAGACTGTGCTTCCCGCTCGCGAAAAATGGCGGGCTGCCGAAGACCGCGACCGTGGGCACTGCGTGCGAGAAGAAGGGCGCCCACAGCGGCGCAAAGCGGCCGACGATCGCCGATTGTGAGGACACCTCGAGGCGGGCTTCGTAATCGCGGATCTTCCAGGTCAGCACAGCTGCCCACGCGACCGCGGCAATCAACAGCACGAGCAGCGCCAAGGTGGTCCGGTGCATGGATCGCAGCCGGCTCGCGCCCGCCCGGATGCGATGCCAGGCCGGATGCCGGCCGGCGGAACGGGGCTGCCGCTCATGGAACAGGATCACGAAGCGTCCCTTCGGCAGTTCGAGGACGATCGGGTCCGCGGCGCCTTCGGTCGCGTAATACTCTTCGAGCTTGTGGCGGAGCCGGCCCATCTGCACGCGGACGGAAGCGTCTTTCTGCGGATCGTAGCTCTCGGGTTTCCCGCAGGCTTCGATGCCGATGGTGTATTCCTTGACGTCCTCGCCCGGATTCACGAGCGACTTCTCGCCCAGGTAGGCCACAAGGTGGCGAAGGCTGTCGGAGTTCCGGAACGCGTCGCTTCTGATCACCCGTTGGAGCTCAGCGGCGCCCAGGTTCGCCCGCTCCGGTTCGCTTGCCACGCCGGCCATTGTACATCTCCGCGGTTTCTCGTGCTGCTACGCAATCGCTACGGTAACGAGACTGTAACAGTCTGGCGCTGTGTTCCGGCATGCTCCACAATCACCCCGAAGAAAGCTTCAGGCAGGTGAACCAATGTCAGGACTGAACCGCATCCTCCTACGCCGGCAGGCGCTCATGCTCGCCGCAGCGCTGTTGCTTGCTGCCGCTTCCCTCGCGGGGCAGACAACGGCGTCCATCCTTGGAACAATTACCGACGAAAGCGGCGCACTGGTCGCCGGAGCCGCAGTCACTGCGGTGAACACTTTAACAAACGAAGTCCGAACGACGACGACGGATCAGGCGGGCTATTATCGGTTCGCCGAGTTGGGAATCGGGATGTACAAGGTGCGTGCAGAGTTACAGGGATTCAAGACCGTCATTCGCGACGGCCTCGAACTCTCCCTGAACCGCAACGCCAGGGTTGACATTCAGCTTCCGGTCGGCACGCTGACCGACAGTGTCAGCGTCGTTGCGGACGCTCCGCTCGTGGAAGCCACCACGAACGAAATGGGCGCCCTGGTCAACCAGACGCGTGTCGTCGAGCTGCCGCTCAACACACGAAATACGTTGAGCCTCGTGAGCCTCGTTCCGGGGGCCCAGCAGGTCGAGACGGGCAACGCACAGGGTTTCCTCGAGAACAGGGTCAGCATCAACGGAGCGCGTGAAGAAGACAGCAACTGGCTGCTCGATGGCGGTGGCAACACATCGCCGCTCCGGAACTACGGCAACGTGGTGCCTAACCCCGACGCCGTCCAAGAATTCCGGGTAATAACGAGCAACTACTCGGCCGAGTTCGGCAGCACGGTGGGCGCGGTGGTCAACGTCGTCACGCGCTCGGGCTCGAACGAGTTTCACGGGACGGCATTCAATTTCCTGAGGAATCGCAGCCTCAACGCACGCGATTTCTTCGAGCCCGACACCACGCCGCTGGTGCAAAACCAGTTCGGCGGCACGATGGGTGGAAGGATCCTCAGGGATAAGACTTTCTTCTTCACCAGCTTCGAGGGACAGCGGCGGCGGAGATCCCAGTTCGAGAACGGGGCGCTGGTGCCGACCGCGGCCGAACGCGGGGGCGACTTTTCAAAGACCGTTTTCGGCGGTGGGCCGATCGTGGTTCGCGACCCCTCCAACAACAACCAACCATTTCCGAACAACATCATTCCAACGAACCGCCTCAGCCCAGTCGCTCTCAGTTACCTGGATCTTGCGGTCCCGCTGCCCAATACGCCCGGGCGAGGTCCGAACGCGCTGGAACAACGCGGCAGCGAACCCCTGGATAGCAATCAGATGTTGGGCAAAATCGACCACGTGATCTCCGACAAGCACAAGCTTTCGGGTGCGTACTTCATCAGCGACCAGGTCGATCGCGACCGCTTTCCGGAGGACCTCGACTTCGCGTATCGCGACATGAAGAGCAGGCAGCACAACCTCAACATCCACGAGTTCTGGACAATCGGCCCCACCAAGCTCAACCACTTCCGGGCTACGTACACCCGCAGTTCGGGCGACCGCCACGTAATGCCCGACGACATCACGCTGGCCGATCTCGGATCGAACTTCACGCCCCTGCCGGATGGCCCGAAAATGCCGCCGGATTTCGAGGTGGTTGGCTGGTTCGACAACGGCACCGCCAATGGCGGCCCCAAGTACGCCAATCAATACGTCGTGGCCGACACCTTCGACTGGCTCCGCGGACGGCACGAACTCAAGTTCGGCGTTGAAGGCTCACTGCTCAAGATGAACGATGTCTCGACGGCTCCCGGGATAGGCGGTGCGTTCAAATTCGACGGCTTGGTGACGGGCAATGCGATGTCGGACCTGCTGCTCGGGAGGGCCGCGACCGCCGACATTCAAAAGCAGACCTATAAGAGCCAGAACTCCTGGGGGTTTCGCTGGTTTGTCCAGGACAAATTCAGGCTCACCCGGAAGCTCGTACTCAATCTCGGCGTCCGGCACGACCTGGATACCTGGCCGGTAAACCCGCTCGATGCGCTCGTGGCGTGGCAGCCGGGGCGGCAGTCCTCGTGTGTGCCGCAGGCTCCCCGGGGCATCGTCTTTCCTTGCGATGATGGCATCCCGCGCGCCGGCGTTCGCGGTGACTACAACAATTTTGCGCCGCGTGTCGGCATCGTCTACGACCTTACCGGCGACGGCAAGACCGTCGTCCGTTCCGGGTACGGCATCTCCTATGCTTTCAGCTTCATGAATGCGCTTCAGGAACAGTTGGTGAGCGCTCCTTACACGTTCCGGGAGACGCTAAGGAACCCCACGCTCGAGCAACCCTACGACGCCCGCAACGGGGGCAACCCCTTCCCGTTCAAGTCCGATCCGGCCAACCTCAGATTCGGCAACGTAAGCTACTACAGTTTCCAGGAATTCGACATGCGGACCGCTTACGTCCAGCAGTGGAACCTCACGCTGCAGCGCCAGATCAGCAATGACTGGTCCGCCGAAGTGGCTTACGTTGGCAACGTCGGCCGCAAGCTGATCGGCCAATACGACGCCAATTCGCCGCTTCGGGCGGCCAATGCGAGCAAGTCGAACGTCGATTTCCGCCGGCCTCTCTATCCATCGTTCAAGGAGATGCGCGCAGTCGGCGGTTTCGTCAATTCGTCTTACAATGCGCTCCAGGCGCGCGTGGAGAGCCGGTTCAGCAAGGGCTTCACGGCATCGGCTTCGTACACGTTCGGCAAGGCAATCGACGAAAGCAGTTGGTACAGTTCACGGACGGAATGGGCTGACACGCGGAGCCGATCCCTCAACAAAGGGCTCGGTGATACCGACCGCCGGCACCTGCTGGCCGTCTCGTGGGTCTGGGATGTCCCCCGACCTGGCGGAACCGCCAGGCTAACGCAGTTTCTGTTCGATGGTTGGTCGTTGAACGGGATCGCGACCTTCTACTCGGGCGCGCCGGTGTTCATCATCACGAATCGCGACAACGACTATGACGGAAACGCGTCCGGCGATCGCCCGGATGTTGTCGGCGGTTGGAAGCTCAGCCCCAGCCGGGCGCGCAGCGAGGTGGTTGCGGCTTGGTTCAAGCAGAGCGCTTTCGTGGAGAACCAGAAGAACCAGCTTGGCAACCTCGGCCGCAACGTTGTGATCGGGCCTGGGACGAAGCAGGTGGACCTCGGCATTTCACGCGTTTTTCGCATGGGCGAACGCCAGCGCATTCAGTTTCGCGCCGAGACCTTCAACATTTGTAACTGGGTAAATCTTCAAAATCCGGAAGAGCAGCGGACAAACGGACTTTTCGGAGTAATCACCGATGCACGCGACCCGCGCATTATCCAGTTCGGGCTGAAGTTCTTGTTCTGAGCCTCGAATCCCACATTCCTCAGGCGGCCGGCCGGCCGGCCGCCTGTATAGCAGCCAAACGAATGTTGTCTGGCGTTCCGGAATCCCACCTGTCTTGCGGTCTTGCCTTCGGACGGTCTAGGGCACGCTGAACATCGCGATGTACTGTCGCCCGGGTGCGTGCTCGCGGCGCCACAGCAGCTTGTATCCCGCAGCCTCGACCTCCCGCACCACCTGCTCGGCTCCGGCGCGAACGTGCGTTAGCGCGAAGTCAGGATTGACCTCCATCGCGCCGCGCCTCTTGTGGTACTCGATGATGGCCAGACGGCCTCCCGGCCGCAGACTGCGCCTGATCGCGGCCAACATGGGCTTCGGGTAGTCGAAGTGATGGTACGCATCGAGTACGATAACGAGATCGGCGGTGTCGGCCGGCAGCTTCGGGTCGGTTTCAGTTCCTAAGACGAACTCGACGTTCTTGAGCGCCGCGGCGCGCTGACGGGCGCGGTCGATGAAGTCCTGGTGGATGTCCTCGGCAATCACGCGCCCTTCTGGTCCAACAGCCTGGCTCAGTGCCGGCAGCATATTGCCTGTGCCGGTGCCCAGATCGATCACTGTCGAGCCGCGGCGAACCTCTAGCCTCTGGACAAGTTCCGCCGGTTTGAGATTTGCCAGCCGAGCAGGCGATTCCAGGACCCCGACCATCTTGGAGCGCCCTTCCGCCGTCCCATAGTCACGATTAGCTTCCTGAGCAACCTGGCACCAGGCAACCGAAATCAGTAGCAGTCCCGGAATCAGTCGCATCCCGCCCCCTTGCACAAAGTATAACTGCGCCGGCGGGAATCCTTGACCTTCCGGGCCACCCTACCGCGAATCGCGGTAGAGACGGCGCATGACCTCCATCTTGCCGGGTTCCGACGCGACTGACTGGGCCGTAAACATCATCAGGCCGCTTGCCGATCCGCTCGCCCCGAAGCGCATCACCTGCTCGAACTCCTCCGCCGGAATTTCGCGCGGCTCATTATGCGCCTGCACGATGGGCCAGATCTTCACGCGCTTGCCGAGCTTCGCGGAGAGCCATTGGACGTACTCCCGAACCCATGACGGGCGGCGCCCCATGCGTCCGTGGTAAACCATCGGCGAAAAGACATCGACCTCGCCGGCCAGGGCGTCGAGATCGAGCGCGAGGATGCGGCGGCGGGCTCCGTTGTACTCGTCATCCGTCCAGGGGCAGTGATACGCCCCCAGCAGCGCGCGCGGGCGCTTCTTTCGGACGACCTCCCGTATACTGCGCGCCCAGTCGAGTAACTGACGGGTGCGCCAGTCGCGCCACTCGCGGTCATGCCGGCTCAGGATCCAGGAGGCGCGGGCTGAGGTGCTACCGGCGGGAATTCGAATCCCCGTGGATGTCTCGAACGCCGCGAGGCACGTCGGCGAGAAGCAGGTCTCGGGAAGGATCGCGTCAGGGTCTTCGAACTGGGCGTGGAAGTGGAAGTAGTCCATCCAGACGCCCGCCAGATCGAAGCGGTCCAGCAAAGTCTCGAGCTGTTTCATCCGCCAGGCGCGGAAACCGGGCTCGGTCGGGCAGGCGCCCAGGAACCACGTAGCCGCCGGGGCTTTCTGGCCCTGCACATTGATGGGCCATGCTTCGGGGTGCTGCTCGACATAGCCCTTGCCGTTCAGGGTAGGGAACTCGGCGAACACGCGCGCACCCTCGGCGGCGGCGCGCGACATCATCTCAGCCGTGATCGAGCCGCCATGCACGAAGATTGCGTTGACGCCGAAGTCGGAGAGTCGCGCCCCTGTATCCCAAAAAGCCTTGGGGCTCGAATACATGGCACGGATTTCGAGCGTCTTTCGCTCGGCGCGTGCCGAAGCGCAGGCTGCGATAACGCTCGAGAGCGCAGTGCGACGGGTCATGGCTGGATCTTAGCGCAGGTGCTTTGAAAGGGGCCGCGGGAGTCAATGTCGAGCCGCCTCGAAGTACGCCAGCCCATGCCGTGCGTACTGGCTGATCAGGTTGTTCGTACTGCGAGTGTAGCTCTCGACGATCTTTCGCGTCGCGAGATCCCGCGACGCGAGCAGGTCCGGCAGGTAATCCGTCACGACCCAAGCTTCCTCCGACCGCGGATACTTGGCCATCCGAGCCAGCCACGCGGCCTTCTGCTCTGCCGTCGGGGGCAGCACCGTGAATTTCGTCCACTCGGATTCATCTTGCACGCCGCTTTCCGGGTAGACGCACTGGTGCCTGTATCGCACCTCGTAAGTCCCCGGCCTATCCAGCCAGTACTGCGTATGCAGCGGAATCGAGTGTTTCCGACTGCCATCGCCGGGCGCGACGCTCCCGTCGGGGAATCCACTCACCACGCCCCCGCTCGAGCGCAATCGCAGCGGCGCCAGCATCCGCCCGTCCTTCCGCACCTCGATGTCGCGCGTGCCCCAGTTCCAGGGCTCGGCATTGAAGGGATAACGGATCCCGCCCTGCCACCGGTAGCTCGTCGTGACCCTGATCCAGACCGGCATTCCCGCATAAGCAGGCTCCGCCAGTTCGAGCACGGCCCGCTCCGGGCCGAACCGCAGAGTCGCCGCCGCGGATACACCGTTTCGCAGGACCCGAATCTCGCCCGAGCCATCCCCAGGCACTCCTTCCGGAACCTGTAGATTGATCTGTCGGTCGCTGACGTACAGCAGGCGCGCGGGCCGTCCGGCTAGCATCACGCGCGTGCCGCACATCTCCTCGGGCCACGGCGGGCGTTCCTGCCCGCACGCGTCCAGGCCGCGTCCCGAAAGGTGCATTCCGTAAATCGAAACCAGCATCCCGGGTGAGAGCCGCTCCGGCCGAGAGCCCCGACTCGGCAGCACGCTCTCGGACGTGAACCTTGGCGGAAACACTAGCTGCATCGCGATCAACAGCAGAACCAACATTCGGTACTGTTGGACACCATCCCTCTGGCACGGGTTCCTTGGAGGCTCGTGTTACGCTGATTCTGATGCAGCTTTCCGAGGTCTTTCTCTCGCTCGGCGAGGACACGTTCAGCCAGCTTGTGCGCCAGTTGTCGATCGGAAAGCTGAAGACGTACCAGCTTTACGAGACGGTCAAAACGCGTGCGCGCCTGCCTAAGCTCAACACCGAATCGCTTCGCAAGGCCACCCCGCGTTTCTGGGTCCGGCTGAACGAAGGCGATGAGGATTTCGCGCGCGATTTCGCCCAGGCCGTACTCGTCTGCCACCTCGAGATGATCGTGGACGTCCTGAACTTCCTCGGCATCCCGAACCAGGACGGCTTTTTCGACAAGAACCTGGAAGCATCGAAATACCTCACCGACGGCTGGCCCCAGCGCGTATGGGACGAGTTCCACACCAAGTACCCTGAGCCGGTACTGCGCCTCTATATCAATCACCTCGCCTGGGATCTTGAAAAAGAACCCCAGGTGTTTGCGCCGGCAGCGGCGTAAACGTGGGAGCGGGCTCTCAACGCCGCAGGGCATTGCGCGACGCCGGGCCGGCCACGTCCGAACGTGCGCTCGGCGCGTTTGACCACCCCGGTTGATACAATTGATCTTTCGGTCCCCCAACAATGAGCAATATCATCGTTTTAGGTGCGCAATGGGGCGACGAGGGCAAAGGTAAAGTCATTGACCTCTTCTCCGAGCGCTTCGACATCGTGGCCCGCTATCAGGGAGGCCACAACGCCGGTCACACCGTCTGGATCGGCGACCGCAAGATCGTACTCAAGCTGATTCCCACCGGCATCCTGCGCGAGGGCAAGCAGGCCGTAATCGGCAACGGCGTCGTTATTGATCCCGCAGCGCTCATGGCCGAGTTGTCGAGCCTGGCCGCAGCCGGCATCGACGTCACCGGCCGCCTGTTCATCAGCAACCGCGCCCATGTTATCCTCCCGTTCCACCGCATGGCGGAGCGTATGTCGGAGAATCGTCCGGGCGCTCTCGCCATCGGCACGACCTCGCGGGGCATCGGCCCCTGCTATGAGGACAAGATTGCCCGCCGCGGCATCCGTATCGCCGATCTGATCGAGCCCACTACTTTCGGTCCTCTGTTCGACTCGCTTGCAGGCGACAAAGAGATCCTCCGGGCAGCGTTTTCTTTGGGTGAACCGGCCGACGCCGCCGCCGACCGCGAACATTACCTGGCTTTCGGTGCGCAACTCGCCCCCATGGTGTGCGATACCGCTGTTTTACTGAACGAAGCCATTCGCTCCGGCAAACGCGTGCTGTTCGAGGGCGCCCAGGGCACCATGCTCGACATCGATCACGGCACCTATCCTTATGTGACGTCTTCGAGCGCGGGCGCCGGCGGCGCGTGTACCGGGACCGGCGTGGCCCCCACCCGCATCAGTGCGGTCCTGGGCGTTTCCAAGACCTACATTACGCGCGTCGGCGGCGGGCCCTTCCCGACCGAAGCCCACGGCGACGAAGGCGAAACCCTGCGCAAAGTCGGCAACGAATTCGGCGCTGTCACGGGCCGGCCGCGCCGCTGCGGCTGGTTCGACATCCCGCTTCTGCGGTACACCGCGATGATCAACGGCTTCGACAGCCTGATCATGACCAAGCTGGACGTCCTCGACGGCTTCGAGCAGATCCCCGTCTGCACCGGCTATCGCCTTTGCGGCCGCGACCTGACCGAAATGCCCGCCACCACGCAGGGCATGGAGCAGGTAGAGGCGATCTATGATAAGATCCCCGGCTGGAATACCCGGACCGCGGGCACCAAGAACTGGGCCGGCCTGCCTGCGCGCGCGAAGGACTACGTCGCGTTCTTGAGCGAGCGCACCGGCGTCGAAGTCGGCGCAGTCTCAACGGGTCCGGAACGCTCCGAAACCATCATCGTTCCCGGCTCGAAGCTCGAGAAACTCATTCGCGGGTAACATGAACCGGCCGGGCATTGCGCCCGGCGGAACCCCCGGGTTCGCGGATGACGTGGCCCGGACGCCTTCAGGCATGGGCGGCAGCTTACGGGCTGCCGCCTATCGCCGCTTCCTGGTGATGACCAGGGACCGCCACGCCACGTTGCTTGCCGCGTCCTGCGCCCGGATCGTCAACGTGTTCGTCCCGATCCGCAGCGGCAGCGGCCCCGTGTTCCACTGCTTCGTTCCGATCGCCACCCCTGCGTTGCCGAGAGAGTCGCTCCAAGTCACCTCCGTTATCCCGCCCGGGTCCTGCGCCGCCCCGCGGATGGTCGCAGTTGCATCATACGTCGCGCTCGAAGGCGATGCCGGCGAGAACAGAGTGATCAAGGGCGCCGCGGTGTCTCTTCCCGGTCCCGGTTCCGACGGCGGCTTCGGTTTCTCCGGAGGCGGCTGGGTTGGAGGATTGGCTGGCGGTCCGTCCGGTGTCCCCGGTTCCACCGCAATGCGGGCGGCGTACATCATCCGTATCGATGCGATGTCGTCGAAGGTCAGCTCAGAGAGGCGGGCGTAGTAGGGATACATCACCGTGCCCGGCCTGTCTGAGTGCCCCAACCCGAGCGCATGGCCGAGTTCGTGCAGCGCCACCGAGTAGACATCCATCTCCGAGCCGATTCGCCAGTTATCGCTGTCGTCAAAGTGCAGGTCGCCCGCGATCGGTTCAGGGTTCACAGGCGCCGGATAATACGTGTGGGCCAGAGTGCCTCCCGCGCCATCGAACGGGTACCCGTCACCGTGCCCGCGGACCGCGAAGAGAAAGGACAGCGTTCGCGCTGCGCCCGGCAACCCCGGCACAAAGCCGATCTCCACGTGCCGGGACCACTCGGCCAGCGCCCGCCCAATCTCCCGCTGCACCTCTACGCGCGCCAGTCGGC
>DATMXS010000503.1:0-6295 GCA_035561355.1 Bryobacteraceae bacterium
CGCTAGCTAAGGTTGGTCCGCCTTCGAACGGGACTGGCACCGGCGGCGGTATCGGAAACGGCACCGGCACAGGCATCGGTCCCGGTAAGGGTCCGGGCTTCGGCCCCGGCGAAGGTGGCGGATTCGGTGGCGGCGTCTTCCGCGTTGGTGGCGGCGTGTCCGCGCCAGTCGCGATCCACCGCGTCGAGCCCGAATACTCGGAAGAAGCTCGGAAGGCTAAATTCCAGGGCACGGTGGTGCTTTCGATCGTAATCGATGAGCAGGGTGTGCCGCGGAACTTCCGCGTGGTTCGCCCGCTCGGCCTAGGGCTGGACGAGAAGGCCATCGAGGCAGTTCAGAAATGGCGCTTCCGCCCAGGCCATAAAGAAGGCAGGGCTGTGGCCGTGATCGCGACCGTGGAAGTGAACTTCCGCCTGCTGTAAGACGCATAAAACCTGAGTTTGACACCCCCCGGCCATTCGCGCCGGGGGGTTTTGTTTTTTTACGGGTTAACAGAACCGGCAAGCGGCGGCGCCACACACCCTACTGCCGTCCTGCCCCGCACTCCGCACAAGGGCAAATCCGCCGGAAGTGCTCGTAGGAGTAGATCCCGGTCGTGTGTCCATCATTCCACTTGATCCTGATGGCGTAACTGCCGACCGGCTCCACCTCGTTGATCTTCAGGGGCGCCTTATACATCTGGAAAGGATTGTCCTTCGGCCGCGGCGTGCCGTGCGTGCCGGCGCAGGTCGCGCAGGGACACTCGTCGCGCAGGTACTTCAAGCCGTATTCGCTGTGGTGGCCGTCTTTCCAATCAATCTTGATGCCACCGGATTTCGAGACGGCAATGTGTTCAGGGTCGGATGAGAGCATTCTGGATCAAAGGCGCTCGATATCGCGGATGCCGTTGATGCGGCGCATCGTCGTTAATATCCGCTCGAGCTGCTTCTTGTCGCGGACCTCGACGGTCATGTCAACAACGGCGCCATCGCGCTCCGACGTTCGAGCCTCAAGGCTGCGGATGTTGCTGTTCTCGGTCGAGAGGACGGAGGTCAACTCAGTCAAAACCCCGGGCCTGTCGGACGTATAAACGACGATCTTCACCGGGAAACGCTCGTCGGCGCGTGGCGCCCACTCTACATCAATCCGCCGCTCCACCTCGTACATAAGGTTTTGCACATTCGAACAGTTCGTGGAATGCACCGCAACTCCTTTACCTCGCGTCACATACCCGACGATGGCCTCGCCACGGATCGGGTTGCAGCACTTGGCGCGGTAGACCATCAGGTCATTGAACCCTTTCACCTTGAGGACGAGGTCGCCCTGCAGGCCGCCGTCGGCCTGCGCCGCGGGGGCTGGCTTGGGTGCTTCGGGTTCCGGCTCGGCAGCGTTTGGATCGAGTTTATGGATGATCTTGCGGGGCGAGAACTTGCCGTAGCCGAGAGCGGCATAGAGATCGTCCACCTTCGCGAATCCGTACTCGCCGGCGACGCGCTCCAGGTCATTCCGCGTGATGCGGGCCATGCTGATCCCGAACCGGCGAGCCTCTTTGTCGAGGTACTTCTGGCCGATTTCGATAGACTTGGCGCGCTCCTCGGTGTTGATCACGTTCTTGATTTTGTTACGCGCACGCGAGGTCTTGACGAGCGAAAGCCAGTCCTTGCTCGGCATGTGACCGGGCTGGGTGAGGATCTCGACAACGTCGCCGTTTCGGAGCGAATACTTCAGCGGGACGATCCGCCCGTTGACCTTGGCGCCCACGCAGGAGTGGCCGATGGCGGTGTGAATCGAGTACGCGAAGTCGATCGGCGTGGATTCGCGGGGGAGCGTTACGACCTTGCCGCGCGGTGTAAAGGTGTAGACCTCTTCCCGGTAGAGTTCCACCTTAAGGGTGGACATGAACTCGCCGGAATCGCGCATCTCCCTGATCCACTCGAGGAGGTGGCGCAGCCATGCCATGCGCTGCTCTTCCTGGCCGGACGCCTTCTTGCCCTCCTTATACTTCCAGTGCGCGGCGATGCCGTGCTCCGCGATGCGGTGCATCTCCTCGGTGCGTATCTGGACTTCAAAGGCCTGGCCTCCGGGTCCGATGACGGACGTGTGGAGCGATTGGTAGAGATTCGGCCGGGGAATGGCGATGAAGTCCTTGATACGTCCCGGAATCGGGTGCCACTCATTGTGAATGACGCCGAGCGCCGCGTAGCAGTTCTTGACGCAATCGGTGATCACGCGCACGGCAATGACGTCGTACACCTGATCGATGCCGATTCGCTGGCGGCGGAGTTTCTGGTGGATCGAATAAGGCCGCTTGACTCGACCATCGATCCTCGCGGGGACGCCCTCCCGCCGGAGGATGGTTTCGATGGTCTCCTTGATCTCCTTGAGGAAGCCGATGTTCTCGGCGCGGCGCGATTCGATCGCGTGCATGATCTCGGTATAGGCCTCGGGCTCCAGATAACTGAAGGCGAGATCCTCCAGTTCGCCGCGGACCGCGCCCATGCCGAGGCGATGGGCGATCGGGGCATAGATATCGAGAGTTTCCTGCGAGATTCGCCGTTGGCGTTCCGCTGAGAGAACGCCGAGCGTACGCATGTTGTGGAGCCGGTCGGCCAGTTTGACGATCACGACGCGGATGTCGTCTACCATGGCGAGGAGCATCTTGCGGACACTCTCGGCCTGCCGCTCCTCCTGGGAGTACACCTTCACGCGGCTCAACTTGGTCACGCCGTCCACACAGCGCGCGACTTCGTCACCGAATTCCTTGGCCAGTTGTTCGATGGTAGCGCCCGAATCTTCTGCCGTATCGTGGAGCAGGCCCGTCTGCAGGCACACGACGTCCATGTTCATATCCGCGAGGATATGAGCGACCCCCAGGGGGTGAACTATGTACGGCTCGCCGGAGGCGCGAGACTGGGATTCATGAGCGTTGAGGGCGAAACGAAAGGCACGTTCGAGAACGGAGGGGTCATCGTTTGGGCGGGCGACCCGAGCCTTGGCCTGCAACTCCCGGAACAAGCGGTCAACGACTTCGCTTTGATCGGGAGCCGGCGCTCGCGCGGCCTCGGTGGACTCAAACGACATCAGAAGGAAAACGGGCGGCAATGAACACCGCCCGTTCAAACATTATAGCGTAAATACAGGTAGGGTATCCGGCCCGTTCGGGGCGGACATCCCACCACTATTACTGAGCCGGCGCTACAGCACCGAAGCCGCCTTCGGAAGCAGCCTCAGCCTTGGCCTTGCGGGTATCGAGCGCCTTCTGCAGCCAGCTATCGGCGGTATCGACATCCTTTCTGGCCTCTTCGGGTGTGTCGGCAAGATCGGCGCGCTCGCGATAGAGGAGGTTGAGGTACGCCATTGCGTCGTCATAGTTCTTGTCGACTTCGAGAGCCTTTTCCAGGTTGGCGATGCCGCCCTGGACGGTGTCCCACCACTTCGCACGAAGCTCTTCGCGGACCTTCTTGTCCTTCAGTGGACCGGGGTCCTCAGGCTTCATGCCGAGGTCGGCGCGAGCCTTCCCGTAAGCCGGATACCACTTCGCCCAGGCGATAACGCCGAGAGAGTAATATGCTTCCTTGTTCTTCGGGTCGGTCTTTACGAGCCGCTCATTCCACTCACGGGCTTCGTCGAGTTTGTTATTTTTCGCCTGGATGTCCTGAATGCCGCCAGCTTCCTGATAGCTCATGGAAGCCATGGAGGCGATGGCGACCGGGTCGTTCGGGCTGCTTTCGAGAACCTTGGAAAAGTTCTCCTTGGCTGCCTTAGCCATCTGAACATTCTCGGGCGATTCGGCGCCAGGAATCCACTGGCTCATGTACGCGGTGGCAAGATACAGCCTCGCGGTATTGAACTCAGGATCCAGTTCGACGGCTTGTTTAAAGTGTTCAACGGCCGCCGGGTAGTTCGCGCTTCGATAGGCCTGGACGCCCTTATTCAGGTGGTCGCGAGCCTTCAGTTTCTGGCAGCCGGTGCCGGAAAGCGCGGCCGCGCAAACGGCGAGCGCGGCGATCATCAAAGTCCACTTGCGCTTCATCGTCACATCCCTCAGTTGAACCGGGCGGCCTACTGGCCGCTCTCCATCTTTTCGGTCATCAGTCCGACCTTGTCGATGCCGGCGCCTTTGGCGATGTCGATGACCCTTGCTACAACCTGATACTCGAGCTCCGGATCACCCTTGACAAAGACAACCCGCTCGGCACGCGTGGCGAAGATCTTCTCCAGGCGCGGCCCGAGTTCCTGCTCATTCACCGGGTCCGCGTTGATCAACAGACTCGAATCCCTGTTTACCGACACGACCACCGTGCGCAGGTCAGCTGCCTGATTCTGCGGCGCGCCGGGCGGGGCCGGCTGGGGAACGAGCGCCTCGAGACCCTTCGGAGTAATCGGTGCGATCACCATGAAAATGATCAACAGCACCAGCAGAATGTCGATGAACGGGGTCATGTTCATGTCGCATTTTAAGCTGCCGCCGCCCCCAACTGACATTCCCATACTTGTGTCTCCTTTGTATCCTTAATGTGCCACGGTCCGCTGCGGTACCGCGAGCCGGACCGCCGCTACTCCGCAGGCTTATTCTTGTCCTCGACCTGCTCGGTCATGAGTCCGAGTTGATCGACACCGGCCGCGCGCAGAACGTCCACCACGTCCACAACCCTTTCATACCGGGCGCGAGCGTCCGACTTGAGATAGGTCGTTTTGTCCAGGCGGTTGGTCAGCATGTCCTTGACCTTCGGGCCGAGCTGATCGGCGGGGGTCAACGTCGTGCCAAGGTAAGTCTTGCCATCACGCATAATCGCGACCACAATGGCGTCTTCCTTCTCCGCATTCGCCATGCCGATCGGGTTCTTCGTCTGCACCAGGTCCACACTGATGCCCTTTGAGAGCATCGGCGTGATGACCATGAAGATGATCAGCATCACGAGCATGACATCCACCATGGGCGTGACATTGATGTCCGCCACAGGCCCCGCCATCTTTTTCTTTTTCGTCTTTTCTGCCATTTCGCTTCCCCTTCGCTGGCCGGCGTTTCTGGGCAACCGGGTGAGGCCGCCTTGCGGACGGCCCCACAGAACGATTCAACTCGCCAGGCCTTTGACTCGACTCCCGCCGATCTACTTCGCGACGCGCTGAGAGCGCTTCAGGAAGTAGTCGATGAGCTCCGAACTGGAGTTGCTCATCTCGACGTCAAACCCCTCCACTTTGCTAGTGAAGGCGTTGAACGCCCAGACGGCGGGGACGGCCACGAAGAGGCCGATAGCGGTCGTCACCAGGGCTTCGGAAATGCCGCCGGCGACAGCGCCGATACCAGTCGACTTTTCGGCCGCCATGTTGCGGAACGCGTTGATGATGCCGACGACGGTGCCGAACAGCCCAACGAACGGGGCCGTGGAACCGATGGTCGCGAGGCCCGAAGTGCCGCGCTTCAGCTCAGCGTGTACGATCGCTTCGGCGCGCTCGAGGGCGCGCTTGGATGCCTCGATCTCCTCACCGGGGATCTCAGAGCTGATCTGATGTGCGCGGAACTCCTGCAGACCCGCGACGACGACCTTCGCCAAGTGGCTCTTCTTGTAGCGGTCGGCCACCTTGATCGCTTCGTCGAGCTTACCTTCACGGAGCGCGCCGGCCACTGCCGGGGCGAACAGCCGCGACTGCTTGCGGGCGGCGCTGTAGGCGATCAGGCGGTCAATCATGACGCCGATCGACCATGCAGACATGAGGAACAGAAGGATTACGACCGCCCGTGCCAGCCAGCCCATCTGGGCCCAGAGGGACCGGGGATCCCAACCAACCTGCCCCCCCTCCTGGAGCAACAGAATTGCCCACATCTGAAGTTGCAGTACCATTTGTCTTTCCTTTTCTCCTGCGAGTTGAAATCGTCTTTTCCGACGGTTACATGGCCTGCGTCCCGAGCGCGGTCTGTCCGGGACAGCCGGCCTCTGCGCGCGGGGCGCATTCCAAATCGTTTTTACTGGCTCAACGTGAAGTTCACGTCGATCTGCGTAATAACCTCAACCGGCTCTCCATTCAGGAGGGTCGGACGGTATACCCACTGCTTCACCGCTTCTGTCGCCGCGGTTACCAACAGCGGATGTCCCGAAACCATTTGCAGATTGGTGATCCTGCCATCCGAGCCGATGATCGCCGTGAATTTCACGACACCCTGAATGCGCGCCTGCTTCGCAAGCGGTGGGTACACCGGTGTGACTTTCCGAACCAGGTTCGCCTGCTGCACGTTGCCGCCGACCTTGATCCGCTGGACTTCCTTCTTCACTTCCGCGGCCTTGACCGGAGGCGGAGGCGGTGCAGCCGTTGGGAC
>DATMXS010000504.1:0-9235 GCA_035561355.1 Bryobacteraceae bacterium
ACCTCGAGAATCCGATCGGCCTGTACGTTCCCTAGCCTCTGAACAATTCCACTGGGCCAGCGAATCTCGACCGATTGGATCGTGGACTCCGCGCCCAGCCCAAAGTGTACGCGCTTGTCGCTCGACGACATGAAACCGACACTGGTTGTCACGTGGTTGTACAGCACACGGCCGGAGGCCGTCGTCACCTTGATTTTCGCCCCGACGCCGTCGCGATTGCTCGCGCGGCCGCGAGGCGCGACCACCAGCCAGTGGTGTACGCTGTCGCCCGAGTTGATCAGGATCCGAGGTTTTTCGTTTAAAGACGTGACCACCAGGTCCAGCGCGCCGTCGTCGTTGAGGTCGGCGAACGCCGAACCGCGCTGGTAGCCGATGTGCAGAAAGTCCGGACCCATCTGCGACGACACGTCCTCGAAGCGCTTCCCGCCACTGTTTTCGAACATCGTGTCGTGCTGCCGGGCATCGGGAAGGATGTCGTCCACCTGGCCGTTTGAAGAGTAGAGGTCTTTCCAGCCATCGTTGTTGTAGTCGATGAACCCGTTGCTCCAGCCCGAGAGCGGGCGGCTGAGCCGTGCAACCTGGGTAGGCAGGGACACGTAGCGGAATGACTTCCCCTGCTGGTTGCGGAAGAGCGCCCAGATCTGTGTCACGAGGTTGTTGTAGAAGACGTCCACCCAGCCGTCGTTGTCGTAGTCCTTTACATCGCAGCCCATGGCCGACACGGTCGCGCCGGTGTCGTTATACGCGACTCCGTACATCAGGCCGTCCTCTTTAAAGGTCCCGTTGCCCTGGTTGACGTACAAGAAGTTTCGTTCCGTGTCATTGGCGATGAAAACGTCCGTCCACCCGTCGTCGTTGATATCGGCAATCCCGATACCCATGCCCTTGCCCAGAGCGGAACCGAAACCGGCCTTTTCGGTGACGTCCTCGAACTTGCCCTTGCCCCGGTTGCGGTACAACCGGTGAGGCACGGGAACGTACTCGCGCGGGTGGCAATAAAAAGGAACCCCGCCGGTCAGGCACTCCTTGTCTTTTTGCGGCGTCCAGAGCGTATAATTCGACACCACGAGGTCGAGCAAACCGTCATTGTCGTAATCGAACCAGGCAGCAGCCACACTCAGTGTCTCGGCAGGCTTTCCGCCGATCCCGGACTCGTCCGTCACATCGGTGAACCCACCCTCGGCGTTGTTGCGATAGAGTACGTTCCGGCCGGCATTCGCGATGAACAGGTCCGTGCGGCCGTCGTTGTCGTAATCGCCCGCAGCAACTCCGTAGCTGTAGCCGAGGTCCTCGCCCAGAAGTCGCGCTTTGCGGGTGACGTCTTCGAACGTACCGTCCCCTTTGCTGCGCAGCAGACAACTGTAATGCGCCGGAGTTCGCTTCAAGGACGGGAGTTTGGCCCCGTTTGTAAAGAAGAGGTCGAGGCGGCCGTCGCCGTCATAGTCGAGAACGGCGATCCCTCCGCACATGGGCTGCGGGAAGTACTTGCGGCCGGTGAAGTCGTTATTCGTAATGTAGGAAAAGTTCGACCTCGGAGCGACGTCCGTGAAGCGCGGGCGTGCCGGCTCGGCGCGCACCTCGTTATCGGGCAGCATGGACACAAACGCCAGCGCTGCGGGGAGAAGAATGCATGCGATGCAAACGCGGAGTCCGACGCGCACGTTGTTAGGGCCGCTCTTCAACGACGTGAACCTTGCCGGGCGCAAGATCGCGCAGAACCTGCCGAATTCCGCTCGGCCACCGCACTTCGAGTTCGCGGACCCCGCCCGCAGCGCCCAGACCAAAGTGCACGCGGGCATCGCTCGACGCGGCATAACCAGTGCTGGTGGTTGCGATGTCGTACTGCACGGATCCGTCGGCGGCGGTCAGCCGCAGTTGCGCCCCGATGCCCATGCGGTTGCTCCTGGTCCCGACCAGCTTGATCTTCACCCAGTGGTTCGCGTTGTCCGAGGTGTTGTGGAACAGCTTGGCTTTACCGTTCAACACGGAGACGACGATGTCTATGCGACCGTCGTTATCGATGTCGCCGAGCGCTGCGCCGCGGTGAACGGCGGAGTGCTGGAGATCCGGGCCGGCGGAGGCGCTCACGTTCTCGAATTTCATCCTGGCGAGGTTGCGGAACACGGCGCCGGGCTCAGCATACGTCCGAGTCGAGAATTCGGCGATGTTGTCGAGCACGTTGGCGCGTGAGACGAAGAGGTCCTTCCAGCCGTCGTTGTCGAAATCCCCAGCGCCGTTGGACCATCCGGACATCTGGAGCGTGTGCCGCGCGAGCCCGCTGCGTCCGGTCACGTCGATGAAGACGCCTTTGCCCCGGTTCCAGAACAGGGGGAAGGTTTCCATCTCGGTCGCGGTGTGCCAGATATCGGGCAGTCCGTCGTTGTCGAGGTCGCGGAACTCCGCCCCCATTCCCGAAACGGCCTTGCCGGCTTCGGTGTAGGCGACACCGGTTTCGAGCCCGACCTCCTCGAACTTCTTGCCACCGGCATTGCGGAACAAAGAATTGGGAGTGTTGTCATTGGCGACGAAGACGTCCAGAAACCCGTCGCCATCGTAATCGTTGAAGGCGACCCCCATGCCCTTGCCCAGCCGCTTCGAGATGCCGGTTTCGTCGGAGACGTCGGTGAAAGTGCCGTCGCCGTTATTGCGGTACAGCGTGTTCGGCAGGGCCTCGTAGAGGTTCGGGTGACAGTAGGCGCGGATGCGGCCGCCGTTCAAGCACACGGGATCCTTATTGACCTCCCACTTGCAGTAATTGGAGAGGAACAAGTCGAGTTTGCCGTCGTTGTTGTAGTCGAACCACCCGGCCGCAGCGGTCCACATTTTGAGGCCGTTGTGAACGGCGCCGCCGACGCCGGCGTGGGCAGTTACGTCTTCGAACTTCCCGCCGCCCAGGTTCCGGTATAGCTGATTGGCGGTCACGTTAGCGACGTATAAGTCCTGCAGACCGTCGTTATCGTAATCCCCGACGGCTACCGCCATGCCGTAGCCCTCGCCCGCGACGCCGGCCGCCACAGTGACATCCGTGAACGTCAGGTCTCCGTTGTTTCGAAACAGCCGGTTCTTGAACTTCTCCCCTTCTTTTTTTAGGGAAGGAATGGCCGCGCCGTTAACGAAATAGACGTCCAGATCGCCGTCGTTGTCGTAGTCAATCAAGCCGACGCCGGAGATCATGGTCTCAGGCTGATTCTTGTTGGGGGTCGGAGAACTGTCTGCGATGAACACGAGCCCAGCCTTCTCCGCCACCTCTTCAAAGCGGATGGTGCTGGTTGCCGCAGCGCCGCAGACGGCCACACATACCACTGCGGCGATGATGTAACGCCGTCTGGACATCGCGAAACCTGCCAGTCTACCAGATACCAGGCGCTCGGGCCGCACGCCTCAGGGCTTCCGGATCTCATCCGCCGGAATTCCCGCGTCTTTCAGCGCGGCCTGGCGCAGCGCGTCCAGCCGGCGGAACGCCGCCCGCTCTCGTTCCGCGTCCGCCGCACGCCCCGCGAGAGCATACGCTTGGCCGAGCGAAAAATGAACGTCCGGGCTTTCAGGAGCGAGTTGCGCGGCGCGCTCCAGTTCGGCAATGGCGCGTTCGGTCTTCTCGAGACTGAGCAGGAGCCGGCCCAAAACGGTCCTGGCGGCGAAGTTCTGGGGCGCGAGTTCTACCGCCTGCTCAGCGTAGGGCAGTCCGCGCTCATGCTCGCCGGTGGCGAGGTGCTGCAGGGCAATCTGCAGGCGCGACGGGATATCGCGCGGCGAGACCTTCAACTCGCGCTCGAACTCCTCGACGGCGGCCGCGGCGTTCTCGGAAATCAGCACGGAACCTCGGAGATAATGGACCCCAGGTTCGCCGGGATATGCAGCGGCGAGCGCGTCGAGCAGCTTGAACGCCTCGGTCCGGTTGTTCAGGGTGGTGTACAACCTCGCGCGGCCTGCCATCCGGACGAGCTCGCGCTTGTCCTCGGGTATCTCTGCTGGTAAGAGCCTCCTGCACAACCCGGCAAGGCCGAAAGCCTCGATCATGGCCGGCGTTTCGGCTACGCCGCGATTGGCATCTTCGGCGGCGAGCAGGTCGAGAATGGGCAGGGCGGCTTCGGGCATGCCGAGCCGCGTGGACACGATTGCAGCGTGGTAGCGGACCACGCGGCTGAGTTCGCCATTCTCACCCAGTCCGAGGCGCCGGGCTCGCATGAACGCCGCGAGCGCCCCGCTATATCGCTCGAGCTGAAACTCGCAGAGGCCCAGCATGCCGAAGCCGGGACCCGCCTTCGGTTCCAGCTTGACGAAGCGCGCAAACGCTTCGCTGCCGTGGGTGTATTGGTCCGAATCGTAGTAAAGGGTGCCCAGATGCCACCACCCTTCCGCCCAGGATGCCCGGAGACCAACGGCGCTGCGGTACAACTCGATAGCCTCGCCGGTTCGACCGCCCTCGCGCGCCGCTGCCGCGCGGGCGGCGGCGGACTCAAACGCCGCGGGGGCGGTGAAGTGAGGCGCCGGCTTCCGCGCCGGTTTCTGTGCGGATGCGGCGAGGACCACGCTCGACACAACGAGGAAGGCGAACCCCGGGCGGTAAAGCATAAGAGCAGATATTACAACAGCAGAGCAACCCATCAAAAAGGGGGTGGCCCGAAGGCCACCCCTTGAACAGCGCCAACGGACTCTGGCCTAGAAGTAGAACTTCAGGGCCAACTGGATAGCGCGGTGCCCCAGCTTGGTGCTCGTGTACCCGAACTTGTCGTTCGTCATCTTGCCGGCCGCATTGAACGTCAGCTTCAGGTTGTTGTCGCCGCTGACGAATGAGTTGATCGGGTGGTTCAGGAAGTTGTACCCCGAGAACCGGAATTGCAACTTCTTCTGTTCCGAGAATACGAAGTTCTTGAACACCGACAGATCACTGTTGAAGAACGCCGGACCTTCCATCAACGGCATTACGAAGCTGCCGTTTTTGCCAGGCATCGGCGGCGCGAAGCAGGAGCCGTTGATGTACTGGCCGGGTTTCAGCCCCTTCCGCGGATCGCAGGTCAGGATCGGCATCGGATCGATGTCCGGAGTGCCATTGATGTTGTTGGCACTGGATCCGGTATCCGATGGGTTCACGACGCCGCCCGGGGCTACATACCCGGCCGGAATCGTGGAGGAAAGGCTGAAGTTCGCGCCCGCGGCGTTGGCCTGGAGATTCACGCCGCTCTGGAACTGGGTGACGCCCGAAAGCTGCCAGCCGTTGCCCAACGCCTTCAGAACACGGTTGCCCGTAACGGGATTGCCCATTTCGACGACGTAGGCTGCATTGAAAATGTGGGTGCGGTTGTTGCCCAGCACGCCGTACATGTTCTTCAGGTTGACGTCGTCACCGCCGTTGCCGCCGTTCTCGTTGCGGATGCCCAACGCCTTGCTGAACGTGTAGTTGGTCATGAACGTGAACCGCCCAGACTGCTTGTTCCAGCTTGCCTGGAGCGAGTTGTAGTTCGAGTACATCTCGTGGTTGATCAGCCTGACGGATTGGTAGTTCGCCATCGGACGGAATTGGTCAACGCCGCCGACGCTGTCGTAGTTCTGCGCCCATCCCGGCTTGGTGAACAGATAGCCCCAGGGAAGGTAGTTCTGGCCGCCGAAGCTGTTGTTGTAGTTACTGAGGTAATCGCTCTTGTTGCCGACGTAGGAGACCTCGAACAGCGAGGACCACGGCAAGCGCCGGGACACGGTCAAGCTGTAGCTCATCGTCCGGGGCTGCTGGTCGTCATTCTTGTCGAGGACGGCGATTCCGCCCGGAGCCGCTGCTCCGCCGGAATAGTTGCCGATCTGGTCGAATCTCACGGTGGTGCCGGGCGACGACGTATACGAGCCCTGAACGATGTTGAGCGCACCACCGACCACGTTCTGTTCGTCGTGGTAGTGGTAAAGGCCGAAGCCGCCGCGCACAACGGTCTTGCCGGAGCCACTCATGTCCCATGCGAACCCGAAGCGCGGGTTGACGAAGAGAGCGCGGCTCGGATAGCCGCCGAGCGGAATCGACGAGTCGATCTTGTTGTACTGCACGCCCGTCATCTTCAGTTTGTCGGCCGGATTGTTGCTGTACTTGGCCGGATCCCACACTGCAAACCCGGTGCCAAACGCGTCCGTCCACGGACCCATGTGCGAAAGGCGCACGCCGTAGTCGAGCGTGAGGCGCGGGCTGACCTTCCACGAATCCTGCGCAAATCCTTCAGCAACGTTGTAGTGCATGCTGAGGATAGGGTTGAAGTTGGTCTCTTCGTAGCCCGACATGATCCCGAGAAGCATGTTGGCGTAGGCGTTATCGGTGTCGTTGGAAGCCCATTGCGAAAAATACGCCCGGCCGTTGGTCTGGCTGGCATTCGGCTGTTCGTTGTAAACGCGCTCCCAATAGAAGCCGAACTTCGCCGTGTGCGTGCTCCAGACCTTCGAAATGTTCTGGGTGACGGTGGGCATCTTCTTCTTCGCGTACACGGTGCCGTTCGCGACATCGAAACCGGTCTGGATCATGTTCGCAACACCGTTGCTCCAACCGACCAGGTCGGGCATCAGGTCGCTGGTGTTATTGAACATCTTCTTGTAGTCCAGGCCGAGAGCTTTCCGGGATACCTTCGAAGGATCTTCGAGGGTATGCGGCATGTTCATGAACGTGTACGTGAAAACGGACTCGCTGGTCAGCGTGGGGTTGAAGACGTGGGTGAGGTTGACCGAAACCGAATCCGAAACGTACTTCTGGTGCACCGCCGTCGGGTATCGCGGTGACGTATCCGGCCTCCACCACAGCGTGTCGAGCGTCTGCTGGCCGTCGTCGCGCTGGCGGTTGTAGCTGACGTACAGCTTGGTGTTGTCGCTGATGCTGTAGTCCAACCGGGGGCGGATCTGGAGCATGTTCTGCTGCCGCGTGAAGTTGTGAACGTAGTTGAACCCGTTGTTCGAAGCAGAATCCACGTTCGGCAGCGGATACATGTTGATCATCGTCTTGCCGTATTTGTTGAACCTGGCGGACGGAATGATGCCACCCGGGAACGGCAGTCCGGTATCGGGATCGTTTGGCACCTTCTGGATGTCGCCGCCAATCTGCGTGCCCAGCGCGGCCAGGCCCGCGGCGGTGTAGATGCCGTTGCGCATGTCCGCGGTCGGGACGAACGACCGGTAGATGCCGTTGTCCACGTCCTGCTTGTAGTACTCGGTCGCGAAATGGAAGAACAGCTTGTCCCTGTTCCTGTTGAAGCTCGTGCCCGGGATCAGGACGGGACCGCCGATCTGGAAGCCGGGATACCAGTACGCCGTTGGGGGTCGTGCGACGTTCGGCTTACCGGTCTGGGCATTGGTGCCCTTCGAGTTGGCGTCCCAGTCGTTGGCATTCATCGAATGGTGCCGTGCATACAGGTAGGCTTCCCCGTGGAAGCTCTGGCCACCCTGTTTGCCGATCGCCGTCACCAGGACCGGGCCCTTCGAGGCTTCCGCGCCGAAGTTCGAGGTCATGACTTTGATTTCCTGCATCATGTCGGCGTTCGTGTTCACCGCCTGGCCGCAGTTGCAGCCCGGATCGATGATGTGGGCGCCGTCCGCCGTGATGTCCAGCGCTTCCTTTCGCAGCCCGACCGGAGCGAACCTGCCGCCCGGGCCGGTGCCGGTGCCTTCCGCCTCGCCGGTGAATGCGGCGCGGTTCTGGATGTCACCGGGGATTGCCATGCCGGGAAGGATCTTGATGAACTCGGCCGCGTTCCGGCCGAGCACGGAAACGTTCTGAAGCTGCTTCTGGGTGATCACCGACGACTTGTCGCCGGAGTCCACGGGCGTGATGTATTCGGACGCGGCCTCGACCGTGACGGTCTCCGACGTCATGCCCGGTTTCAGCACGATGCCGGTCACGTTCCGCCTGTCACCTGCGTCGAGAACGATACCCCTGGCCTCCCACTTGGAGAAGCCCTGGAGTTCCACCGTAATCGTATAGGTCCCCGGCGGAACAGCACTGAAGTTGAAGAAACCCTCTGCGTTGCTTACCGAGCGGCGGATGTCACCGCTCAACTCGTTCTTTAATGCCACGCTAGCCTTGCCAACAACGGCTGTCGTGGCATCCATGACGGTTCCCGTCAAGGTGGCGCTGACGTTTTGCGCCATCAAGCCGGGAGATAGGCTGCACAGGAAAATCGCGGCGAGAAGTCCCGCTCGCGTGACACTCCTGAACAATCGTAGATGCATTCTTATGGCTCCCACGGTCGCAGTTCTCCCAGGAGAGTTGCGTACCGAGGAAGACTATATCAGGCCCTAGTATCTTTTGACTAGTTAAAATTCACTAGAGTTCAATCGAGCCGGGTACCGGGCCTGGATCGACGCCCCCCGGGCGTCTAAGTATGGCGTTCGGATCAGCGAGCGCCGCCGGATCGGGCAGGTGTGCCCCTCAGGGCCAGTTCTTCTGCAGTGCTTTGAGACGCTCGAACTCGTTCTGCTCGCGAAGCATCTCTTCCTTACGGCCAAGCGCACGGTAGGCTGAGACAGCGTACATCCGGATCTCGGGGCTCGCCGGGTCCAACTCCTTCGCCTTCAAGAACTCGGCCAGTGCCGCTTCCTCCTTGCCGGCGTTCATGAGCGCGCGCCCGAAGGCCAGGCGAGTGCCGACCGAGTCGGGGCTGATCGATGCCGCCTCGGCGGCCCACTTGAGCGCCTGCTCGGTCTCGCCACGCGATAGATGTTGCAGCGCGAGCTGGACGCGTGCCGGGACATGCTGGGGCGAAACCTGAAGTTCCTTCAGGAACTCGGGGATGGCGTCGTCCGGCCGGTGCACGGCGAGGTAGGTGCCATAGAAGTAGTGCACGTTCGGGAACTCGGGGTAACGCCCGAGGAGCGTGTCGAAAGCCGCCTTCGACTCGGCCGGCGGGCGCGTGGCGAGGTCAAAGAATGCCTTGCCGGCCACCGCAACCACGTCGCGGTCCGCCGGCGCGACTTCCTCCGGCAGTACGGCCATGCGCAACGCTGCGAGGCCGCAGGCGAACGCGATCTCGGGATCGTTCTTCGCCATTCGCGCCACCTTAACCAGGATTTCGAAGCTCAGTTCGAAGGCGCCCTCCCGGATCAGGAGAAGGGCCAGGTGGTAATCAGCGATCCTGCGGAGTTCTCCCCCGCCAGTGGTAAGCGTGTGCGCCCGCTTCAGATGCTCGCGGGCCAAGTCATACTGCCGGGTCCGAAACTCGCACAAGCCGCGAAGCGCCCAGCCTGCAGCCGCTTCGGGATCGAGGCGGGTCAACTC
>DATMXS010000505.1:0-8604 GCA_035561355.1 Bryobacteraceae bacterium
CACGGCCAGCATCAGAAACAACCGCTTAGCCATAGAAATCCCTCTGATCCCCTGGGATCTAATTTTTAGATGCTCCGCCTTAAGAATTAACGCGACGAAATGTGTTGCGATGGCTCAGGGCAGGTAAGTGCATGTGTCTCATCGGTTGCCGACGCATTTCTCCGACTGAAAACGGGCCGCATCACCGGTTGAGCCCGGACGGCGGCGCGTACAGCGCGTTCACCCTGACGTCTCGCAGCCAAAGCCCTCCCCAGAGAAGCGCAGCGACGTAGACCGGGAACAGCGTGTGCGTGAGTAGCGGATCGCCGATCCGGACGTGGCTCGCCACGGCGCCGCCGAGGTAGCCTGTCCATAACACCGCGCCGATGGGAGCGGTCCTCGGCACGAGGTATACCGCCAGAAGAACGAGTTGCAGGATTCCGAGGCCCAGAAGGACGCTGGGGGGATAGCCCAGGCGGACCGTCCCTTCGACCGCGGGCGGCGGCGCGAGCACCTTCATGCCGGCGTCGAAGGCGAGGAATAACAGGGCAAGGCCGCTCAGAACGCGGCCGGTCCAGACCGTCCAGCCTGGCGGGCCCGCGGGTTGGCCCTGGTCGCGCATGGACGAACCGGGCTCGAACTTGCCGTGGAAAGAGTTTTTCATTTTGGTCGAGTTCATGGGTGCCTCCCTAAGCTTTCACGCGTAAAGAACGGCTCACGCGAATCAGGCGGGCCGTCAGCGTTGCCCCTCCGTCAAACCAGTCGAGTCCTCGCCACGCAGAACAATCGTCTGAACGGCGGCGTCGGCATCGACAGCGAGCCGAGCACCTCTGCCGGTGGATGCTGCCAAGCTGACGCGGTTTACGCCGCTGAACTCGTCTCAGCCGCCCCGGGCGCGCGAGCCGGCCTGATGTTGTGATTCATGTGGAAGAAGTTCGTCGGGTCGTACTTGTGTTTCAAGGCCGCCAAACGCGCATACTTTGCACCGTACGCCGCACGAACACCCTCGTCATCAACGTCGCCCAGGTAGTTCACGTACGCCGCTCTCGCCAGGAACGGCTCCATCGCCGTCCGGAACTCGCGTGTCCAGCGAATGTTGGCCTCCGTGTCCGCCTGATCGGTCCAGACGGCGGTGATCAGGAAGTTATAAGGCCAGTTCCGGTGCCCGAACGCGGTTGCATCGTCCGCCACTCGGCTCATCGCGCCATCGCCGTTGTGCTCCAGCACGACGACGGATCGCGGCGACGGCGTCTTCTCGTAGAAACTCAGGACCGTGTCGATCGCCCCGTCACTGAGTGATTTCAGGTAGCTCGAACTCCAATAGTTGTAGATACCCTTGGGCCACAGAAAGTCTGCCATCGTCTGCGCCTCGGCGTACGGCATGGCGCGGTAAATATCCGCGGCAGGTGGGCCGAAGCCGCGCAAGGGCCGAAGCGCCTGCGCGCCGGCTTCAAGGGATCCAACGCAAACGCCTCCCATTCCCACGATCGGCTCACGGCGGAGTTCGTCGGGTAGCTGCAGTCCCGGCGGCGCCGTAAAGACGAGCGCGCTGTTGGTCATTTCTTCCGGCGCCGTAGATTCGAAATCGCGCCAGAACCGCAGCGCCTCGCGCCCCTTGGATGCCGGGTGCAGCACCAGTCCTGCAAGCACCGTTCCCCCGGGGTGAACCTTGAACTCGAATGACGTGACGATCCCGAAGTTTCCGCCGCCGCCGCGAATGCCCCAAAACAGGTCTTCATTCTCGGTCGCGCTTGCCTTCAGCAGCCGGCCGGCGGCCGTCACGACATCCGCGGAGATCAGGTTATCCAGTGCGAGGCCGTGCTTCCGAACCATCCATCCCAGCCCACCGCCTACCGTGAGGCCCGCGACACCCGTGGTCCCGACGAAACCGCCGGTCGCGGCCAGGCCGAAGGGTTGGAGTTCGCGCGCGAGTTCGGCCCACGTCACCCCCGGTTCGACGCGGACGGTGCGCGATTCAGCATCGGCCCGAACGCCCTTCATCGACGAGACATCAATCACCATGCCTTCGTCGCAAAGGCTGATTCCCGCGACGTTGTGCCCCGATCCGCGTATCGCCACAACCTGACCGTGCGTCCGGGCGAAACCGACCGCCGAGACTACGTCTTCGACTCCGGCGCACCGCACGATCATTGCGGGACGTCGGTCGATCATCGCGTTGTGAATCTTCCGTGCTTCTTCGTATCCCGGCTGGTTCGGAAGAAGCAACTGTCCGCGTAGCGAGCCGCGGAACTCCTCGACAACGGAGTCTGCGATCATTTTGTCCCTCCGAGTGTCTCGAACCGTCAGCGCGGCCAGCCTTAAAACCAAAACCGCGTCTCTTTTTCAAGAGTCTACACCCGGCCGGGTTCACATGAGCCCCGATGCGGTGAAACTCCTAACCGTAGCCGAAACCTACCATCGGGTGAACCGCAATTCGTCGCGGGCGTTGCGGCAATCGCGGATCCAGCCCAAGCGAGAAGACGCTCGGAAGCTGGATCGTCACGCCACCCGCCATGGCTCAGGCTCCCGCGTTGCCAAACCAGACCTGGAGATATAGAACGGTATCGTGGCTGAAAACGTAATTGATCCCATTCACCCCGGCGTTCATATCGGACACGTGCACCTGAAGGTCTCGGACCTGGATCGGGCGCTCGGGTTCTACTGCGGCGTGCTCGGCTTTCAATTGACGCAGCGGTTCGGATCGCAGGCGGCTTTTATAAGCGCGGGCGGCTATCACCATCACATCGGCCTGAACACCTGGGAGAGCTTGGGGGGATCACCGCCGCCGCTCGGCAGCACCGGCCTGTATCACATCGCGATCGTGTACCCCACGCGAGCCCAGCTCGCCGAGGCTCTGCGGCGAGTTCTTGCCGCTCGGATCGAACTCGAGGGCGCGAGCGACCACGGCGTGAGCGAAGCGATCTATCTCCGCGATCCGGATAGCAATGGGGTAGAACTCTATTGGGATCGTCCAAAGGAAAGCTGGCCCATGAAGCAAAGTGGCGAGCTTGCCATGTATTCCAGACGGCTCGATCTGCGCAGCCTTCTCGCCGAAGCGCCGGGCAACACATCAGCTGACGCCACCTCGGATACGGGCTCCGGTCCTACCGACCTATAACGGCTCATAGTCTGCATTCCGGTCAGCGCCCTCTATCCGGCAGCAGTGTGTCGAGGGCCTGCTCGACTCTCGTCCAGACCTCGTCAGGTGTTCCGGTTGCTTCGATTGTGACCACCTGCGGGTACCGCTCGAGAACCAGTTTGGCTTGCGCATGATACTCGGCCAGACGGCGCTCGATGGTTTCAGGCTTGTCGTCCGCGCGGCGCCGTTTCAGCATGCGTTGTGTGGCAGTGCTGTCGGAAACGGCGAGGTGCACCACAATAGGCTCCCTGAAGCCCCTCTCGCGCGACACACTCTCAAGGTGGTCCGCCTGCCCCGCACTGAGCGGGAAGCCGTCCAGCACGAAACCCTTGTTCGCGTCTGACTTCCCGAGGCGCTGGTCCAGTAGCTGGACCGAGACCTCGTCGCTGAGCAGGTCGCCGCTCTCAATCGGTGCTCGCAACGTTTTCCTGCTGCCGGCCTTTCCCCAGCCGCCTGCCTCCTTGAGCAGATCGGACATGCTAATGGCAGGAATGCCATACCGCCCGCTGATCTTCTTCGCATTCACCGTCTTGCCGCTTCCGGGCGGGCCGAGAACGAGTATGACGGGACCCGGTTGGGGCAATGAGAGCGCGATGGGCGACGCCAACACCTCACACGCGATCACAGCGGCCGACGCGACGGACAACAGAAAGCGGAACATATTAACCCCTGAGCGATGCCGGTTTCCCGGAAGGGAGATCACGTGAGGCCTGGTTTGAAATGCCGCGATGTGAGTTGATGCCCCTGCGGAACGACCGCACCGCTGCTCCTACTCTAGGACGCGCCTTCGGGCGCGGATCTGGCTCAACCATGGCTCGCCGGAAGGTATCCTGCGAGAGAGTGATCGTCCTCGCCGTTCTGCTGAGTTCCTGGCTGGTGCTCCGAGCGATAGGAGCGGCCGGCGTTCAACGGCTCGCGTCCTGGCGCGACTCGGGACGTTGGGCACTCGCAATGATGCTTCTCTTCACGGCCTCGGCGCACTTCACGTCGATGCGCCACGACCTCGCCAGGATGGTTCCGGAATGGGTGCCCAGCCCCGGCGCTGTGATTTTCGTGACCGGGATTCTCGAGATTGCCGGCGCGGTCGGCATTCTCCTGCCTCGCACCCGCGGCGTCGCAGGAATTTGCCTCTGCCTCCTCTTCGCCGTTATGTTTGCTGCGAACGTGAAGGCGGCTCGTGAGGGATTGCGACTCGGCGGATCTCCTGCCACGCCGCTCGTGCTCCGCCTCCCAATGCAGGTCCTCTTTATCTGGCTCGCATGGTGGTCCACGCGCACCGGTGCAGGGCGAGAAAGCGTGAGTTAGATCCACACAGCCGGTTGTCATCCAGCACCCCCGCCGGCGTATGTTGCGAATCGCACACCGTATTCGGGCAACTAAGACGTGGATTGCGAGCACCTGTAAACTCTGCTCGGTGTGGGATGGCTTCTGCGCAAACGCGTGTATAGTCCAGACAGGCGTTTGAGATTCTGTCGCGGCTCGGGGGCTCATGGCCGGCAATCCAAGCGCGGGGCTACTTCCATTCGATGGTGAGGATCACGACACATGAAAGTAAGAATGATTGCTATCGCCGCGGCTGCGTTCGGGGCTTTGGGGCTCTCGGCGGCTGACCTTCCCGGCAAAGCAGTGTACGAAAATACGTGCCAATTCTGCCACGGCGCGGAAGGTGCGGGTAGCGGTGCAGCGGACACCTTCTGGAAGTTGAGGATTCCACGTCTCAACTCGCCGGCGGTGCAGAACAAATCCGACGAGCACTTGGACGGAATCATCCTCCACGGCGTGCGCAGGATGGCGCCCGTAAGGATGGGCACTCCTTCGAGTCCTCATCGAAGCAAGCTCACGCCCGAACAGAGGAAGGATGTCCTCGCGTACGTCCGCTCCTTCGCCAAAAAGCCCTAGGGCCGAAAGGCTGCGGCACTTGCTGTTCGCTCGCGAAGGACATGACCGCGCATTCCGGTGTACAAAGAATCGCGGCTGAAGTCGCCCGCCTAGGGCCCAGCCGCGAGTCACCGGCAGCGGCGCGCCGCCACCTTGCTGCCCCCGGCCGGCAGGCACGACTCCGAAAAGACCGGTTCCGAATCTCCCCATTTTCGAGTATGCTGTGGGCATTGTTGTAACGATCACTCGATCGAGGGGAAGAAGTCATGGGGTTCATCGCGCACTGGAAACTCCTTGCCGCGGTTCTGGGGATGTCCGGCATTGCCGCACTGATCAGCGAATCCGACGTTCCCCAGTACACGGTTAACGACAAAGCCTACTACCTTACGCCTGAACAGCAGGCGTTCATTCGACCCGGCATTGATCTCACGATCACCGGAGCCGATATCGCTGAAGATGGAACGATTACCGCGCGGTTCAAGATCACGGATCCGCGAGGTCTGCCACTCGAAATGGCCGGTGTGAATACGCCCGGTCCGGTGTCGGTCCGCTTCGTTGCGTCGCATATTCCGGCCGGAGCCAGCGATTACACTGCCTATACCACGACCGTCCAGACCAGTCCCATCACAGGCAATAGCGTGACGCAGCCGGCGGCGGATTCCGGCGGCACATTCCAGCAAACGGGCGCGGGCGAATACGCCTATACGTTCCGCACCAAGGCGCAGAATGTGGATCGCAACGCGACCCACAGCATCGGGGCTTGGGCGCACCGGGACCTGACGGAATTCGACGTCGAAACCATTCAGGATGACGATTCGTTCGTGTTCACCTGGGTGCCTGCCGGCGGACCGGTCACCAATGTGCACGACATGATTAAGAATGAAGCCTGCAATCAGTGCCACAACCCGCTGCAGGCGCACGATGAGCGGCGCGGCCTGAACCTGTGCGTCCTGTGCCACTATCCGGGTGTGATCGACCCCGACACCGGCAACTCCGTGGCCATGAACGTCATGACGCACAAGATCCACATGGGCGACCAATTGCCCAGCGTACAGGCCGGCACGCCATACCAGATCATCGGATTCCGGCAGAGCGTCGCCGATTTTTCGAAAGTGGCGTTCCCGGGTGAAATTCGCAATTGCGCTGTCTGCCACCAGCCGGATTCCGGGCTGCCCAGGGCCACCGCGTTCGCGACGACTCCGTCGCGCGCCGCGTGCGGTTCCTGCCACGATAACGTCAACTTCGCCACGGGTGAGAACCACAGGGGCATCGTGGTGCAGAACGATGAGACCTGCTCGAGTTGCCACCCAGCCGCGCACTTCCAGGAGTTCGATACCTCCGTGCTCGGCGCCCACACCGTTCCTACGTCGTCGGAGCAACTTCCCGGCGTCGTGTTTGGCATCACGAGCGTGACTAACAGCCAGCCCGGCCAGACTCCCACCGTCACATTCACCATCAAGGACAAACAGGGGAACGCGATAACGCCCGCGCAGATGAGTCGTCTGGCTCTGGTTATGGGCGGCCCGACCAAGGACTACGGCCAGTTCTTCTCTGAGAACGCCATCGGCGCCCAGACAAACACGGGAGACCAATATACGTACACGATGAAGACCGCTCTGCCGGCGGATGCCACAGGTTCCTGGGCGGTCGGCATCGAAGGCTATAAGAACGCCCCGATCAACACAGGCGGCGATACGCCGACGACTGTCCGCGATGCGGGCAGGAACGTTGTCTTCTATTTCCCCGTCACTGACGCAACCGCACAGCCGAGGCGCCAGGTTGTCGCGCTTGAGAAGTGCAACGTCTGCCATGTCAATCTCATGGCGCATGGCGGCAATCGGAACACCATCGAAATGTGCGTCATCTGTCACAACCCGAACGAGACGGATCAGGACCTCCGGCCGGCCGATCAGGGGCCGCCCGAGGGCATCGATTTCCGGCTGCTGATTCACCGGATTCACACGGGTGAGGAACTCCAGCGCGACTTCACGATCTTCGGGTTCGGCGGAAACGCAAACAATTTCAACGAAGTGGCGTTCCCTGGCGACCGCAGGGACTGCAACACCTGCCACGTCAATAACTCACAGCAGTTGCCGTTGCCGGATGACCGGTTGGCGGTCACGGATCCTCGGGGCTTCATCAATCCCGTGGGAGCCGAAACGGCGGCGTGCCTGGGTTGCCACAGCAGCCAGGCCGCCGCCTCGCACGCCCTCACGAACACGACGCGACTCGGCGAAGCCTGCGCCGCTTGCCACGGAGTAAACCGCGACTTCTCCGTGGATCGCGTCCACGCACGGTAGACGTTAGTACACCGGGGGACATGCTGCCGGCGTGTCCCCCTGGGTCCTTTCCTGCTCGCTCCTAGCTCCGACTCCGCTTGCGCATATTCGCTTTCTCTAATATCCTAATATCATGCAGAACGCCTTACGGTCGTTCAAAGCCAGCATCTTCCAGGCGCTCGCGCATCCCAGCCGCATTGCTGTCGTCGAGTTGTTGCGCAACGGCGAGCTCTCCGCCGGGGCGATCCAGGAGCGTGTCGGGCTCGAGCAGGCCAACCTGTCTCAGCACCTCGCAGTTCTCCGTAGCCGTCAGATCATCGTCAACCGCAAGGAAGGCAATCAAGTCTTCTATTCCCTGCGCGACCCGATGCTCGCCGAGGTGCTCGACATCATGCGGCGTTATTTCCAGGCCAATCTCACGCAGGCCATCGCCATGCTCAATGAAGTCGAGGCCGAGCCTCAGCGCCAGCCTGCCCCGCAAGCCCGCGACAGGAAAGGGCGGTAGCAAGACACCTTGCCTTCGACCGCGATTCAACTCCTCATAGCCGCACTGGCGCTGTACGCGTGCGGCGCGGCTGCCGGATTGTCCGTCCTGGCCGGCCTCAAACGCGCACGCAACGCCGCGTTCGCCCTGCCCGTCGCAGGCGCGATCCTACAATCGATCTCCTCGGTAATGGCGCTGGTCAGCCGGAGCCAGGAAACGGTCGCATACTCCTCCGGAATCCCGCTGATCGAGTACGCACTCCGCCTGGACGCCATCTCGGCGGTGTTCAGCCTCGCGCTCGGGCTGCTGGCGGCGGCCGTGTCCGTCTACTCCTTCGGCTACTTCGCGGCAGCGTCGCGGACCCGTATGGGCGTGCTCGCCTTCTTCTATAACGTCCTGCTGCTTAGCCTGACGCTCGTTTTCACCGCAGCAAACGCTTTCTTCTTCCTGATCGCTTGGGAAGTGATGGCAGCATCCGCGTACTGCCTCGTGAGCGCCGATCACGAGAAGGAGGAAACGCGGCACGCGGGCCTGCTGTTCCTGATCATGTCCCACGCCGGCACGGGCCTGTTGATCGTCGGGTTCCTCCTTTTGGCATCCGCTAGCGGCAGCCTCGATTTCGCTTCCTTCCACTTGTTGGGATCCGAACTCCCGCCGCTGCAGGGCGGCATCGTGCTTCTGCTTTTCCTGATGGGCTTCGGCGTGAAAGCCGGTATCATCCCGCTCCATATCTGGCTGCCTGCGGCCCATCCTGTCGCTCCCAGCAACGTCTCCGCCCTGATGTCCGGGATCGTCATCAAGACGGGCATTTACGGGATGGTCCGGGTGCTGTTCGATTTCTACGA
>DATMXS010000506.1:0-2762 GCA_035561355.1 Bryobacteraceae bacterium
GATGGATGCCGGAAGGGCCGCCGGATGCGCGCCGATCCGTACGATCACTTCGTTCTCGGTGTTCCAGCGGATCGCGGGCGTGACGTCGAAGTATCCGGCGGTGAAACAGCCGGCGTGTTCCCCAACACTCTTCCCGTTCACCCAGACCGCGGTTCCGAACTGCGCTTTTCCGACCTTGAGAATGGCAACTTGTTTGGCGGCTGGGGCGGCGAATGTGCGGCGGTACCAGAAATATGTGCGGTTCTGCTTGGGGTTCCCGACGGTCTTGGGGAGTGCCTCGGGCGGGAGAATCTTGCTCCGGATGCGGTTATTGATGACCTCGCGGCTATCAAATTCGTCCACGTTCGCAAATCCGGGCTGGGCGAGGTTGGCGAGTCCGGGCACAGGGACGGTGTGACGCCACTGTTTGGGTGTGTCGTTTGGGCCGAGGGAATCCTCGATCTGCCAGGTGCCGTCGAGGGGAATGGTCACGCGCTGCGCGAAAGCAGCAGCGGCGCAGAGGAGGAAGATTACCAGTCGCACCTCAGGATTATACGCAGAACAGGGTAATCAGGGTGCTGTTACCGTGCGCGGGCCGCGAGGACCGTCATATCGTCACCCTGGTAATCGGGGCTGAAGCGACAGGCGGCATCGATGAGCCCGGCCGCGAGGGCCGGAGCGGATAGGCCGTCGAGCGCGCGAATCGATTGGATCGCCCGAAATTCGCCGAACTCTTCGCCGCCATCGATGCCGGCTTCGCTGATGCCGTCCGAGAAGACGACCAGGGCATCGCCAGGCGCGAGTTCAGCCGAGCGCTCCTCGCACTCCCAGAAGCGAAACGCTCCGAGCACAGTGGCGCAGGGCTGGAGACGCTCGATCTCGCCGGAAATGCGCACGATCACCGGAGGCGGGTGACCGCAGTTGACATACTGTAATCGGCGGGTGCGGTCTTCATAGCGAGCGAAGAACGCGGTGGCGAACTGCTCGGGCGGAGTCGAATCGCAAAATAGTCTGTTGACGGCGCGGAGCATCGCGCGGGGGCTGTGCCCGCACGTTTCGATCTGGCTCCGGAAGCAGCCCTGGAGGTTCGCCATCAGCAGAGCGGCTCCCGTGCCTTTGCCGGAGACATCTGCCACCAGCAGCCCCGTGGCGGATGGGCCGAGATCGAGAAAGTCGTAGTAGTCGCCGCCGACCGCTCGGGCGGGAACACAGCGTCCGGCACACTCGAGTGTCTCGAGTTGCGGGGCGGAGCGGGGAAACAGATTCTGCTGGACCTCACGTGCGATCTCGAATTCGTTTCGATCGCGGCGCGCGGTGGCGCGGCGTCCAGCGGCGAGATGCGCCTGCTTTTCGAGAGTGGCCAGTAGCCGTTCGTTATCCCAGGGCTTCTGGACGAAATCGCAGGCGCCGCGGCGCATGGCTTCAACGGCAATATCGATGCTGCCCCAGGCCGTCATCACGACCACGGGTGCCGCGACGCGCATGTCGCTGAAGCGCGCCAGAAGGTCGAGTCCCTCAGCGCCGGACGTCGTGTCCCGCGCGTAGTTGAGGTCCATGAGGATCAGGTCGTAATCACGGGCCTCCACGGCGGCCAGAACATCAGTAGGGGAATCCGCGGTATCGGCTTTGTGGCCTGCGGCTTTCAGGAGCAGGCGCAGAGCCTCGAG
Organism: Bryobacteraceae bacterium; assembly: GCA_035561355.1. Classification (GTDB taxonomy): domain Bacteria; phylum Acidobacteriota; class Terriglobia; order Bryobacterales; family Bryobacteraceae; genus DATMXS01. The sequence continues at coordinate 1,647 of DATMXS010000506.1, forward strand.
GACGTCCGGGCGATCGTCGGCCAGGAGCACCCTCAGAGCTGTTTCACAACGCATGTGACCTTATCCGAAGCACGGAGCCTTCCACTCGCAAACGGTTGAAGCGGCTGGAATGACTCTCCAGCCAGTGTTCATTTCCGGGACACTGCCGTCCCGTCTCGACCGATCGCGCAACCATTGCAGGTTACGAGTATTGTAGACGAGTGGCTGCCAGCACCGACTTCGGTCTTTTCGGCCCCGCGCACATTGCCATCCTGGCGTCCATCCCGGTCGCGGGCGTGGTGCTCGCGGCATTGTGCCGCAGGTGGCCTAGTGCGGCACGCATCACCGTCGGCTGCTCGCTGCTGGCGAATGAGGCGGTGTGGTGGACGTGGCGATTCGCCACCGAGGGAAGCCGCTTTCCAGAGGGGCTGCCGCTTCAGCTTTGTGATCTCTCGATCTGGGCGGCAATCGTCGCCCTGTTCTCGCTAAACGCGTGGGCGTGCGACCTTGCCTATTACGTCGGGATCGCAGGAACCGCGCAGGCGGTGCTGACACCGGAGTTGTGGGCGCCCATGTGGTCGTACCCAACCGCATATTTCTTCCTGGCGCACGGAGGCGTCATCGCGGCTGTTCTGATGCTGGTCTGGAGTGGCGTGATGGGGCCACGCGCGCCGTGGCGGGCGTTTGCGTCCATGAATGTGTGGGCTCTAGGGGTGGGCGCGTTCAACGCGGCGTTCGGGACGAACTACATGTATCTCTGCCGCAAGCCGTCGGCTGCATCGCTGCTCGATGCGTTCGGGCCTTGGCCGGTGTACATCCTCGTCGGAGAGGCTTTTGCATTGGCGGTATTCTGGGCGATGTATTTGCCGTTTGCCGCCCACAGGAGGGCCGTCACCCGAACCGCAATCGGCCGTTGATCCGAACGCGATCCACAACTGGCCGGTGGTGGCGCTATTCTACCTTGATAGGGCTGTAATCGGACTACAGAGAATTGCAACACTTGAGAGCGGACGGTAGGAAGCGGGGAACCGAAGCAGTCAAAGTAGATCCGAGGGCGCGGTGGCGCCGTGAGCGAGTTAAATGAATGATAGTTAAGGGGATTGCGTTGATAAGCCGAAACTGCGTGTGTTACGTTGG
>DATMXS010000507.1:0-7462 GCA_035561355.1 Bryobacteraceae bacterium
TCGAACAATCCCGGGGATACCGGCGCGACCGTTACCGTCGTCTTGAACGTCCCGCCGGGGTGAGTGATCTCCACATCGGCCGTGCCCGGCTGAACGTCGGGCGGCACCACGATGTTCACTTGATCCGGCCCTGAGTAGCTCAGCCACGCCGGCTTCCCGGACACCTTCACGCTTACAGCCCCAAGTTCTACCGGGAGCGTAGCGCCGTCGAGAATCACGGAATCCCAGGACACCGGCACAGGAGCAAGATTCGTCCCGTAGATCGAAACGAAACTGTCGGGCGCCGCAACGGTCCGCCCTCCAGCCGCGTTCACCACGCCGCCGCTGTTCACGGCCGGCGGTCCGCTGAACACCGCGGGCACTACGAAATCGTGCATCAGGTGCCACATGTCGCCGGTCTCGAACAGGTAGTCCCACTTGCCGGTCGTCACCACCACCAGGTCGAGGTCGCGCGAGTACCACAGGTGCTGGTCGCCCATCCCGCTCGCGTCCGGCATGAAGAAGCCGCGGCGGTTATCCATGCGCCAGAAGTAACCGTAGAAGTCGTCGTCTCCGCTGCCGGAGCGTATCAGAGGGGAAGTCGAAACGCGAATCCATTCCCGCGGGACGATCTGCTGGCCGTTCCACTCGCCTTCGTGCAAGTAGAGGTAGCCGAACTTGGCGAGATCCCGAGCCGTGGTGTGCATGCCCCAGCCGCCGCCGTGATACCCCTTCGGGTCGGTCCACCAATCGCCGATCCGCATACCGATCGGCCCGAAGAGATTGCGCTCCGCGAACTCGCGCGTGGTCAGGTGTGATTTCTCCGCAAGGAGAGCCGACATGGTGTGGGAGAGCCCGGTGCTGTAATTGAAGGCCTCCCCCGGAGGCGCGATGAATCCGCGCGAGAGAACGTATGTGAGCCATTCGGGCGAAAAAAGCGTCGCGACAATGTCGCGGTCCTCGCGCCACTCCAGCCCCCCGGTCATCATGAGGATATTGCGCGCGCTGAGTTCGAGCGTCCGCGGGTCGCGCACCGCAGGCCTGTACTGCGGAAACGTGTCGAACCACTTCTCGTCGAGGCTGATGATTCCCTGGCCGACAGCAATCCCCGCCAACCCGGAGAGCAGGCTCTTCGACACGGAAGCGACGTGCAGGGCGTCACCGGCCGAAGCGCCGTTGTAGTACCGCTCGAAGACGATGCGTCCATTCCGCACAACCAGGAAGCTGTACCGGTTTCCGCCCTCGGAGCCCGGCAGGAGCCCCGCGCGCTGCCGCAGCCACGCGTCAGCCTCCTCGAGCTTCGCCGTCCTCATTCCCTCGGCCTCGGGCGTCGAGGTCTGCCAGCCGGCAGTCGGCCACGGAACCTGGGCCGGCGCCCAGATTGTGACGGCGCACAGCAGGGCGAGCACGCGAGAAAGTCGCATTCCTACATACTACCCGCAAACGTGGGCATTCAAGGCTCGTGTGCGGCATCGCGTCCGCTTCTACAAGGTTTGCGCTGAGGCCCGCTGATACACTGGCAGCATGGCGACCGGCTCGCGGGTGAACGTCATTGACGATGCGCTGCAAGCCCGCGGTGCGCGCGAATGCTTGCAGTGGTTTACGCGTGAGAAGGCGTGGATCAATGAGCGTCATCTCGAACTCTGCCGCATCCCTGCACCCACGTTTTTGGAAGAGAAACGAGCCGCCTGGATGGCCGAGCAGTTCCGGGCGATGGGGTACGCTCCCCAGGTAGACCCGGCGGGCAACGTGGTCGTCCTCATCGAGGAGCACCGCTCAAAGCCGCTCATCGCACTTACCGCGCACCTCGATACCGTCCTGGCCCCTCGCTCGCGCGATGAAATCTCCGTCGAGCGCGATGGCCGATTTCACGGCCCGGGTGTCGCCGACAACGGCGCCGGGCTCGCAGCCCTGCTGGCGGTCGCGCAGGCCCTCAAAGCCTGCCGCGGCCTGTCCGATCTCGCGCTCGGCCTCGTTCTCGTCGCCAACGTTGGTGAAGAGGGAGAGGGCAACTTGAGCGGCATGCGCTACCTCGCACGGCAGTCCGACCTGGCTCGCCGCATCCGCGCCTACGTCGTCCTGGATGGGCCGTCGCTCGACCACATCACGTCCCAGGCGCTCGCCTGCCGCCGGTTCGAAATTTCCTTCTCCGGCGCGGGCGGCCATAGCTGGACCGATTACGGCAACGCCAACCCTGTCCACGCGCTCAGCCAGGCCATTACGGAGTTCACGGCCGAATGCTGGCCGCTTGCGAGCCCGTCGGCGGATGGCAGCATTCCACGGTGTACATTCAACTTCGGTACTGTCGAAGGCGGGGTGAGCATCAACTCCATCCCCGCTCTCGCCCGCACGAAGCTCGATATCCGTTCCGAGAACCCCGCGCGAATTGACCGGCTGGTAGACGCGCTCACAGGTGTTGTGGATCGGGCGCGCGACACGGAGAACCGCCGCGCGACGGGCTCGAAGCTCACCGCCAGGATTAAAGAGATCGGCACCCGGCCCGGGGGACGGCTGAGGGAAGATTCGCCTCTGCTGGCACACGTTCGCGCGGTAGATGCACACCTCGGCATCCGCTCTCGCCTTGACTGCGCATCCACGGATGCAAACGTGCCGTTATCCATCGGTATCCCTGCGATCGCGATCGGCGCAGGCGGCCAGGGCGGCGGCGCACACACCAACTCCGAGTGGTATCAGCCCGACGGCCGCGACATGGGCCTCAAGCGTATCCTGCTGACACTCATGCTGCTGCTCAGGGAAGAATGACCGCTCTACCTGCTGCCTTGGAACGCATTGAACAGGAGTTTGAAGGTCTGCCAGCTCTGAGCTCTGTACTGCGGCCGGAACCCAAACAGTACCGCGCGTCCCTTGCCTAGCGGATACTCCACCAGCGCGGCCTTGCCCGCGATGTACTTTTCACCAAGCAGCCAACCTGACGCCAGCACCTCGCTCGTCGCATAACGCGCCAGCACCCGTGCAGGCGAGCCCTCCGGAACTTCCCACGCCGGGCTCTCCTCCGCCCAGACCGCGATGTGCGCGGGCGTTCCCACCGACAGCGGATGCGACGGGTCCAGCTTCACATTGAGCAGCGAGCCGGGGACATAGAATTCCCGGTTCGGCACGCCGTGCACCACGTTCTTCAGTTTGAGCCCCAGGTGCTCCACGGCATACTCGGAGGCCGTATTGAGAAACACGAGCGTGCCGCCCTCTTGCGCGAAGTGCTTCAGCGCCTCCGCGCCTTTAGGACCCACGCCACCCACGTACTCCTCCGGCATTGCTGCCGCCCGGTAACCGCTCGCAATCCCGCTGGAAGACTGTTCGGCGAACACGATTGCGTCGAACCGCGCACGAAGGTTGCCTGCCTGAATGTCGGCATTCCGAACCGTCTGGTATGGGATCTTTTGATCCTCCAGGACCCAACGTGTCCACCCCTCGTCCATGTTCGGCGGCCAGCCCCGGTACAGGCCCACCCGCCCGGGCTTGTGCAGTTCAGCCCAGCGCGCGGTGTCGCCCTCTGGCGGCCCATCAAAGCGGAATTGCCCGACGGGTTCCAGCTTCCCGCCGGCAGGCTGCTCGATTGCCTCCACCTTCACGCCCATCAGCAGCGGCAGCGTGTGGGCGGTAACGTCGTACGGCCGTTTCGGCGGCCCGCCCGGATACTCGCGCAGATCCGGGTACTGCTGGCGCTCCAACAGCGTTTTCGCGAAGCTCGAATACGGCTGCTGCATCCGGATTACGTACGAACCAGCCGGATGCTCGCCGATCGGCTCCGCGGCGCGTTCTATTTCCACTAACCCGAACGCGAGAGTTTCGAGCAGCCGCCGTGCGGCGCCGGCATCCTGCTGCGCCGCCGGAATCACGAATGCCCACGGCGATGTCCGCGAAGCCGCGCGCCTGCCGATGCTGTAGAAATTCCGGAGCATGTCCGCCCGCCGTGTCGCGGCCTGGTACAGCACCGATTCCATCGCGATCAGTTCGTAATCGATGATGTCCCGCAGCCGCCATTCGCCACCGAGCCACGGCTCCAGGTAATTCCAGCTCCGCTCTCGCGGACGATAGCCAACAGCCGCCTGCGAGATCTGGTCGCGCGTGATCGCAGTCGGAGTGGCCAGCCGCGCGCTCGCGGCTTCGCTCAGGATGCGGAGACCGCCGTGATACGCCTGGTAATGCCGTGCAGGCGTCCAGAAGTCGTACATCGCATTGATCACCACGCCCGTCTTGGCGGCGGCCGTGAGGTCCATCGCCATGCCGGTGCCGATCATGTTGCACGTCTGCGCCAGGATCGGGTCGATGTTCGGATCGATCGGATCGACCCATGGCGGCACAAAAAAACGCGAGGCGTTCGGTCCCTGCTGGTGTACGTCGTATACGATCTGCGGATGCCAGCGGTTGTGGAGCTGCGCTACGGTGGCGCGCGTTTCGGCCTGCGTGAAGAAGTACCAATCACGGTTATTGTCGTGTCCCGTGTACTTCTGGTAAAGCTCCGGCGGCGTGGTGCCTTCGAACGGAGTCCCCAGCGTCTTGCGATACCACTTCGTCACCAGATCCAGGCCGTCGGGATTCAGCGAGGGCACCAGGATGAGGACTACATTCTCGAGAATTGCCCGCGACTTCGCATCAGTCGCCGTCGCGAGCCGGTAAGCGTATTCCACAGCCGCGTGCGTCGCGGCGATCTCCGTCGCATGCACCGAGCAGGTGATCATCACGACCGCCTTGCCGGTTTCCACAAGCCGGGCCGCTTCGGCTTCAGGCGTCGCGCGGGGATCTGCCAGCCGCTTCTGGATCTGGCGATAACGCTCCAGGTCCCGCAACGTGCCCCGCGCCGCGATGAACGCCGCGACGAGCGGGCGCCCTTCCGTGCTCTTCCCGTACTCCTGGACTTGGATGCGGTCCGAGTCGTGCTCCAACGCGCGGAAGTAGGACACCACGCGATCCCAATCGAGCACCGTGCGGTCCGCTCCGATCTTGTGCCCGAAGTGCGCTTCCGGGGATGGGACAGCTCCGCAAACGGCCAGTGCGGCCGCAAGGACCAGCGTAAGGATGCGAGAGGACATGCGTGTTAGTTGCGTGCGGTCCTGGTCAATCATGTGTGCGGCTATGCGCCGCACGGCCGGTTCAGCTCGGTCCACAGAGCGCGGTACCACTGAAGGAAACGTTCCGGTTCCTTGCTCTCCTGTGCTTCCATCAGAGTGTACCGGTCATATCCGGATTGCCGCATGAGGCTGAACAACTCCCGGTAGGGATATGACGGATTCGCCAGTTCTGTGATGTGCGCACTCTTCACCCACGGCTTCAGCAGGTCCCAACTCTGCTTAACGGAGCCGTTCACAATATCCGTGGGGTTCGAATTCCAACACAGGCCGACGTTCTTGTGATTCGCCACCTTCATCATCGCGGCGCAGGGTTCCGGCAATTGCGTTTCGCGGCCGTGAACTTCCATCCAGATCTCGACGCCGTACTTCTGGCCGTATTCGCCCAGTTGGCGCAGAGAGTTGCCGATGTTTTCGATCGTCGCTTCACGCGGGAGTTCTTTCGGGAACCCGTTGGGCCGGACCTTCACGCCCCATGCCCCCGTATCGTGCGCGAGTTCCACGAAACGCTTCCCGGTTTCGATGTTCTGCTTTCGGACCGCCGGATCCGGCGAGTGGAACTCGCAGGTGCTGCCATAGCTCAGCAGGCGTATTTTGCTGTTAGCGAAGCGCTTCTTGATGCGTTCGCGTTCTTCCTTGCCCAGCGTGGGCTCCACTCCGTGCTTGTGCTCGGTGCGAAGCTCGACCGCCTCGAAGCCCGCCGCCTCGAGGTTCTTGATGATCGTCTCGACGTCCCAATCCTTCAGTACGTTGTAAGTGACTGCGCCTAGGTGCATAGGGCTCCGTTAGAAAGCCCATTCTATCGAAGCGGAGGGCACCTGAACGGGCCGCCATCGCCCAAATCGCCGGTAGCGTGTGCAGCCGCGGACGAGTGCACAAACCGGCCACAGAAAAATCGCGGTAACCGCCTTTGCGGGGAGGACTACCCGTGGTACCATACCTCATCGGAGAAACGCATGGTACCGCAGGCTGGGCGCGTTCAGATTCGGGTGCTCGTGGTGGATGATGAACCCGGCGTTCGTACCTTAGTGGCTAACCTCTTGCGAGGCCGAGGCTACTCGGTAGCCGAAGCGTGCGGCGGTGAAGAGGCGCTCGATGTCGCATCTCGCGAGTCGAACAAGATTGACCTGCTGCTCAGTGACGTCAGCATGCCCGGCGTTGACGGACCGACGCTGGCCGAACGTCTCCTCGCGACGAAGCGGGTTGCGAAAGTCCTGTTTATCTCCGGCTTTTCCGACGCGCCCGTGCGCCGCTTCCGCGCCGAGCAGGTTGCTTTCCTCGCGAAACCGTTCCGCCCCGAGGAATTGTTTGCTGCCGTGCGCCGCCTTACCGAACGGCACGCCCTTGTTGCGCGGACGGCGTGATTTCGTAACGGAGCCGGACAGCAAGCCCGGCGCAATTACATAATGAACGGCGCGGCACGCTAAAGCGCACCCACCGAAGACGCCATCAGCCTGCCGTCGAGAACCGCATTGACCTCTGTCACCAGGCGATCCACCGTGAACGGCTTCGCGAGAAATGCCTGGTCCGTCATACCCGCCCCCTCGAACACGTGCCGAAGCGCCTCCCACGAGTATCCGGATACGAAGAGAAACGGCACTCCTGGGCGGTACTGGTCGATGTCTCCCGCAACTTCGGCCGCGGTCCGGCCACGAAGGACAACATCGGCCAAAACGAGGTCGATGCCACTCGGGTGCGTCCGGGAATGAAAGAGCGCCTCATCGGCGTTCTCCGCCGTGAGAATCGAATGCCCCTGCCGCTTCAGGATGGCGGCCATGATTTCCAGGTTGCTAGGTTCGTCGTCGAGAATCAGAATCGTAGCCATCTGAGGTCCAGTGCCGGCCGGCGGGGGAGGGGAAGCGCCGACCTCATAGGGGGTAGCATATCACCTCAGAAGCGGTTGTGGTGTCAAGCCGCCTCATTGATTCAGCAGTTGATGAACAGCCCGCAGCAATTCCACCGGCTTGAACGGCTTGGGGAGGAAGGCAACCTGCGCAGCCTTCAGCCGTCCGCGTTCCAGTAGCTCACGGTTTTGCAAGTCTTGCTCCGGGTAACCGGAGATGAAAAGGCAGGCCATACCGGGATGCAATATAAGCAACTGCCGCGCGAACTCCGGCCCGTTCTGGTTACGCAGAATCACGTCGGAAATCAGGAGTTCGATCGGTCCATCATGCTCGCGCGCAGCATCCAACGCCTGCTCGCCGGTTTCGGCGCTGATCACCTCGCGTCCCGTCTGTCTCAGCACCAGCCCGATCAACTTCCGGACCGGACCCTCGTCTTCAAGAACCAGAACCGCTCCCGTCACTCTTGTTCCTCGTCCATGTTGGTGCCCGGGCCGCATGCAGAGCGGTAATACAAAGCATAAGCCCCGATGCTCTATATTAACAGTTCTCAAT
>DATMXS010000508.1:0-2747 GCA_035561355.1 Bryobacteraceae bacterium
AAGCAACAGACACCCAGGTTCTGGGTGTGAGCATGGATAGTCCTTACGCTAACAAAGCATGGGCAGAAAAGATCGGCGTCACCTTCCCGCTGCTTAGCGACTGGGGCGGAGAAACTACGCGCCGCTACGGCATCTACAGCAACGAGTACAAAGCCGCGAAGCGCACGACCTACCTGATCGACAAGTCCGGCAAGATCGTGGAAGTGCATGAGGAGAAGCAGGCGCTCGATCCTGCAAACGTCGTTACCGCGTGCGAGCGCCGGAAGTTGAAAGAATAGTCAGGCGGCGGGACCTGCGCTGCCAGGATTGCTAACCTGAATTGTCCTCCTGAGCGAAGCGACGAAGTCGCGCAGTCGAAGGATCCCTTCTGCGCCACCAGAGCACGGAACTGCGCCCGCCGTGTACTCAGGAAAGGGCGCTGAATGGCGGCCCACAGTACAGGGATTTCATTCAAAGTTCACTTGGATTACTGCTGGGAAGCCTGATATCGCCAACAATCCATCTGGACGACTATCAACGTGAGCGGTAGAGTGCGTACGTGCCTGATATTCCAATGAAGAAGCTATTCAGTCGGCGTGAACCCACGGAAAACGAAGTCGCCGAGACCATTGAGAAGTTCGTCGCTGGAAGCTGTGGGCCATGAGACTGGGACGACTTCATTTCCGTCACGTTCAAGAACGGCAATGTTGAAGCGGCGCGTGTGGAGTGCTTAAGAGTCGCGGAAGACTTCCCTGGTGGCGCTTCGCGCTGGTGCAGCGATGACGGTCTGTTACGTCTATTGGCCATAGCAGCCAGTCTACGTAGTGCATCTCGCTGATGCTCAAGCGGATTACTGTTGGTATATCGCCATCTCGTAAGCAATCCAGATTTGCTGGATAGGGAGTGAGATGGCCTGTTCTCGCCAACTATCCCTATTGTTGAGATAATCCCCGAATGCAAGAACGTGAGATTGAAATCCATGACTCGACCATAGACCAAATCACGCTGGAGGGCGGCACCGCCGTCATCCATTTCACAGGCGTTTACATTTATCCAGTGAATAAACACATGAATGGCGGATGGCGCCAAGGGGCAGTGATTCGCATCGGCAACGCCCGAATCGAAGGAGAGTTTTCGGAGCAAAGCCGGGCGGCATGGGGCGGTGAATATGTTCTTGCGGATGGACATTTCCGCTTAAATGCGGCTGTCTATGACAACACGATTCCTGTTCCACTCGACGTTCATGGTGAGGTCGAACTCACGATGGAGTGTTGGGGCTATGAAGTGCGTGTATTTGGCGATTCTGCCAAGTTGGAACTGGTCGGACGGTAAGAGCTGTTCCGGTTCAGCTGGAAATGCGGATGGCCGACGGTGCGGAAGTAATATAGGTCAGGGAGTAGGGAGCCGTGACCACACGTCAAAACAAGGTTCACAGTCAATTAGGCCGAGCCGCAGTCCAGATATTTGCCGCCAATGATCGCATGAACCAGGTTCTTATCGAACATCTTGACCCTACCGCCTGGAGAGCCAAACCGCCCGGCAATGCCCGCACCGTTGCGGCGATCTTCACGCATATGCACAATGTCCGCTCCAAGTGGGTCAGGCTTACAGCTCCGCACCTAAACGTTCCACGACAGCTCAACCGCGCGCACTGCACGCCACAGCAGGCCCGCGCGGGATTGGCCGAGAGCGCCGCTCGCTGCGCGGAGATGCTCGCTGAAGCGCTCGGCGGTTCTGGCGGCCGCGTCGAGAAGTTTCGAAGAGACGGCTGGGCTCGGCCTTGGCCGGTTGGCGTGGAAATGCTGTGCTACATGCTTTCTCACGAAGCCCACCATCGCGGGCAGGTGTGTATGCTTGCGCATCAGCTCGGATTCCCGTTGCCGAAAGAGGTGGCGTACGGGATCTGGAATTGGGAAAAGCTGTGGAAAGAGTGCGGCGCGCCTGGCGGTCCCGGCTACGATTCTTAAGGAATCGCTCACCCTCTGATGATTACCAACCAGTAATCGCGATCCTCGATCTTTTCGCCCGACTGTTTTCATCGCCCACCCCAACGCCACAAACGCCGCGAGGGCGGCGTTGGGAGAGACGGATGGGATTTCCCTCTTATGGGAAGTTTAGGTCGAGAGAACTGATCGTTTGCTGGCGAATGCGGCGGATTGCGTCCACCAGATTTCAGGAGACTGCGAATTTGCCCTGAGCCGGTACGTGACGCGAGGCGCGTCAAGTGGGCCAGCACGGCTTCCATCGCGGCTCCCACTGCCGCCTGAACCTTTGGGCTTAATTCGCAGCCCGCGTTGTATGACTCGCCCGAGATGCCGGCCAGCAGTACCTCTTCAGGGCACACGCCCATAAGATCCGCCGTCAGCAGCGACTCCGCCAGTGCCGGGGAGTGCGGCACACGCAATTCCGTGCCGATTTCTGTGCGGTTCCAAACTCAGACAATTGTGAATTGGAAGGCGTACGTCGCAGGCAAGGGACAGGTCACTGCCTACGGCCTTACGCCCTGAACGGTACAGAATCGAAAAGGCCACGCTAGCCTTTCAATTCGAGAGGTTGGGCGTCGTCCTGAGGGCGCCGCCTTTGAGCCGACCGAAAAATCTGCTTCTCTTCCAGTAGCGGCACAAAGCAGATCCTTCGCTTCGCTCAGGTCTGACACTTCCTCTCGCTCGCCTCGCGACCCGCGACTCGCGATTCAACCCGCGACTTACCTCAGTCGGCTGCGGCGGTCGTTGTTGTTGCGCCCAGATACTCTTCGTAAGGCCCGTTGA
>DATMXS010000509.1:0-3780 GCA_035561355.1 Bryobacteraceae bacterium
TCCACCAGAACGAGGGTGGTCTGGTCCCAGGCGTAGGTGCCGTCCGCTTCGGGGAAATCGGTTGGAATCGTGTACGCGGATACGGTAAACCGCTCGATCAGCGGATTTGTCCCAGGACTCCTGGCAGCCTTCGCCATCCCCCATCCCCACGCGGGACCGTCTAATCCCATCCTATCGAAACGGAGGCCGGGGGCTTACCGGGAAGCGCGATGCAGGACGAGGGTGTGGCCCGGGTAGACGGAAGATAGGGCCTGGAGTCTGATTTGACCCCCTCCGGGACGGATCGGTTTGTATGGAGGCATCCGAGGATGATCGGTTTGTATCAGGGCGCGAGTTCACTCGTGCCGACGGATTCAGTAAAAATAGGCGGGCTTTAGCCCCTGGAATCGCGAGCCCCGCCCGGCCTCATCAGCGACCGCTGAGATGCTAGCGGAGGCGCCTTAACAGCGGCGCCTCCGCTTTGCCACTTACCTATGCCGCCCTTACTTCGGGCAGCCCAGCTTCTGCACGTCTGCCGCCGGTGCGTCCTGAAGACCGCTCAGTTCGGCAGGCATCTGAGCGCCACCCGGCACGATCCAAACCTCGACACGGCGGTACTGGGCCCGCTGGTCGGACTCGGTCACGCCCTGGCCCCTCCGCTCCTTCACTTCGGTGGAGGTGCCGCACAGCATCGGCTTGGCCGGCGAAGTCTGATCCTCGCCCACCCACTTGACCTTGACGCGGCTGAGTTCCAGTTGCGGGCAGATGCCCGTTCCGGCGCTCAGTACCGCGGCCGTGTTCATGGTGCGCATCCGATCCAGATTCGCAGCCGCCCGGCCCTTCTCGCGCTCGTCGCGATGGCCGACCAGCACCACTGTGGCGTTCGGGTCATCGCGCAACATCGGCGTGAGCTGCTCCAGCAGGAGCCGCTTCGCGCAGTTGTTCACGCGAGCGCTGCGGGCCGGGAACACGATGTCATCCAGACGCCGCGCTTCCGGACTCAGCGTAACGGTCAGGTCAGCGACTCCTTTGCCCGTTCCGCCCTTCTGGTCGGTTGCGGTACAGGTGACTTGAACCGTCTTCGACTGTTGCTTCAGCCGGGCAGCCGGGTCAAATGCCACCGTGCTCGTATCGAAGGTGTTGTCGGAGATGCTGCCTTCACTCGAAGTGCAGGCCAGGGTGGCCGTGCCGCCGCACTCCGAAGCCTTTGCCGTCGCGTTCAGCGGCACCTTGGTGCCTGCCGGAACGGTGTTCTGCGCGAGCGCGAACTCCACGGTCGGAGGAGCGTACTGCTTCACGTTGACCGTCACCGGATCCGAAGTCTTCGAACTTCCGGGAACGCTGACCGTAACTGCGATGGTCTTCGCTCCGGACTCGGTGGTCGGGACGGTGAACGTCGCGGCGTCGCCGCCCGGCGCCGGCTGGCCATTAACTGTCCACTGATAAGTGGGGGTCTGGTCCGGGGCCCAGCCACTCGCCTCAACCGACAGCTTCACTTCTTCGCCCGGGCACACATCGCGTGCGCCGGAAATCGCTCCAACCTGGACATTGGCGACCGGCTTCGGCGGCGCAGGCGGAGGAGGAGGAGGCGCGGGGGCTTCCTCGGTGGCATGGCCGAAGCGGAAAGTGATGCCGCCCGTCACTTGCAAAGCATGTTGCGAGCCCAGGTCCGGGCTATACAAGGCGCCGGGCGCCGTCGGGTAATCCGGCAGGCCGAAATGCGGCCCGCGAGTCCATAGGTCGCGCACGTCGATGCGTAAACCCACGCGGCGCGAAGCGTTGATCTTGAGGCCGCCGCCGAAGTTCATCGAGGGCCCGTACCTGGTCTTCAAGTCGAACAGAGGCGCAACCGCGCCCGCGACCAGATCGGGCTGCTTGTCCGGCACGTACCAGGTCACTCCGGGGCCGACCGTGACGAACGGGCGTACCTTCGATTGGCGCGGCGTGAAATAAATGATCGGGTTTACCGCAAAGGTGTAGTTCCGTGCGGTCGCCTTCGCATACTGGTTGACTCCGGACGGCAGAAGCAGCAGGTCATTCAACCCTACCCCGAAGCTCTCTTCGAGCCCGAAGTAATTCCAGAGATCCTGAGTGGCGCGAACGCCAAAAAGCGGTCCGTTCTCGAGTTTGCTGACGCGGCCGTCGTCGTCGCCGTTCCACATCTGAAACCATTGGTAACCGCCGAACAGGCCGAATTCGTATTTCGCGTACTCCCCCGGGATCACTGCGTTTGTCGCGGGAGCTGCGGTCTGCTGAGTGGGACTTCCGGGCTGCTGCGTGGAAGTTCCGGTCTGTGAGAGAGCAGGAACGGCCGCAGTCACCATTGCAAGTGCAATGATGGCCCCCCGGCGCCTGAAGACTACAGGGCGCGAAGTTTTCATGACTAGTGTTCTCCTGTTGTGATGCTGTTCTGAGGTTCGATGGAAATTGAGAGGATGCCGCGCCGCGGAAACAACGCAAACAGGCGCTGCGGGGCTCCAGGAAGAACGAACAATGCGGATGGATAGGCGCCGTTGCGGCCGCGGTTGCCGAGAGCGCGCCATGACAGGCCTCCGTCAGTTGTATAGAAGATCGTCCCGAACTGTGCCGCGAGCGCCTCGCCCGCGCGCTTCGGGTGCGATACAACCGCGCTGATGGTTGCCACATTAAGACCGCCGCGCGCCGGACTCCAGGAGGCACAGCGGTCGGTCGAGCGGAGCATGCCTTGTGAAGTCGCCGCCAAGGCGCCCTTGCTGCCGGAATCGAGCGCCAGGCCGTACCAGGCGACCTTTGCAGGCGGTTGTCCGCACGCGGTCCAGGAAGTCCCGCCGTTCTCACTTCGGAACACGCCCCCGGCCGTCACGGCGGCCAGGGCGCCGTTGCCGGAAGTCTGCAGCAGTTCCACCGCGCCCCGGCCGCCGGGCAGTTCAACCGCTTTCCAGGAGCTGCCGGTCCGGCTGAAAAGGCCGCCTGCCGTACCGATCAGCAGCGATTTGCGGGAGAGTGCGGCGAGTGCCGTGATGGCCTGGATGCCTGCGGGCAGCGTCTGTTTCACCCACGTCTTGGCCCCGTCGGTCGATTGGAACAGGCTGCGGTATCCCGCTACCCAGACGCAGTCGGGGTCGTCCGGCGCGGCAGCCAGCACAAGGATATTCTCACCGGCGGGACTCGCCATGCGCCGCCAGGTGCCACCGCCGTCATCGGTGCGGAAGATGCCCCCGCTGCCGGGTTCATATACGCTGCTCGCGTAGAGAACGTCCCCGGAACCCGTAATACCCGCAAAATTCCGGTTTGAAAAACCGATGTTGGATTCCAACAGCGTGTTGCCGCCGTCGCGGCTCACCAGCAGGCCTCCGGTCACCGAAGCAAAGTAAATCTTGTCGGGATTCACAGGGTCATATGCAATCGAATGCACCGCGTGCTGCGATACCCGCTGCCAGGTAGCGCCCCGGTTCGCCGAGCGCAGCAAGCCCGCGCTGGTGGCGGCGAAGACCACGCCCGAGCGTGTCGGGTCCGGGCTGACCAGATAAGTGCGAAAAGCCCCGCGCGGCGTTGGCATCCGCTTCCAGGTGCTGCCGCCGTCCACGCTGCGGTAGGCCCCGCTGCACGCGCTGGAGTACACGTTTGTTGGCGACGCTGCCTCGACCGCAATGCTGAACACGTCCGAATCGTCGAGCATGCCGGAGTGAATTGACTGCCAGGTCTTGCCGCCGTCCCGTGTACGCCAGGGCAGGTGCGTGGTCCCGGCGTAAATAACGTTACCGTCCCTCGGATGGAAAGCGAGGGAGACGACCGGCCGCAGTTCCCGGTTCGATTCAGGGG
>DATMXS010000510.1:0-2073 GCA_035561355.1 Bryobacteraceae bacterium
GACAGTGCACATGCCGGGCATCGACATGCTGCGCAGCCACCAATTGTGGAGAGAGGGTGTCGACTCTCACATGCTCTTCACGATCAAGGAAGTCGCGAGCGTCGCACACCAGATGGGGAAAAGGGCTTTCGTCGAGGCATACGGCGGCGCGGGATTCGACAGCACGTTCGAGTATTACAAGCGGATGGGAGATTGGCTGATCGTACACGGCATCAACTCCGTGGACCAGCACCTCAGCTACGGAACCGTCCGCGGTGCACGCAAACGGGACTACCCGCAGAGCTTCAGTGATGTGGCCGAATGGTGGGCGAACTACCGGCCCCACGGAGAGCACCTGCACCGGCTCAGCTATGCGCTGAGCCAGGGCGTGGCGCGGAACCGCGTCCTCGTGATTCCGGCAACGACAAGCGGGTTCCTTGCAGCTCGTCGCCACGGGCCACAGACGGAGTTGGAAAATCTGCGCCGGGCAAACGCGCTTCTGACTCAGTTCCTTGCCGATCACCAGGTGGACTACGATTTCGGCGATGAGTATATTCTCGAGTGGCTCGGCGACGCACAACAGCGCAAGCTGAAGGTCGGGCAGGCGTCTTACGACCTGATTGTCCTTCCGGAACAGATGACGAACCTGCGCCGGCAGACCGTTACACTGCTGGACGCGTACCTCCAGGCAGGCGGAGAGATTGTCTCACTCGGACCGGCGCCGCAATACGTCGATGGGAGGGCCTCCGACCTCGTTGCGGATCTCTTCCGCCGGCACGCCGCACGGGTACGAGTCGTCGAGAATCGGGAGAGCCTGCTGAGTGAAATACAACGCCGGCTGCCGCCGCTTATGGAGTTCGATCGCGAACTTCCGAAGGGGGTTGGCCTGCTGCAACGACACCTGGCCGACGGCACGCGTCTCGCGATGTTCAACAACGCGGGGCCGGCGGCAGTCCGGGCTCGCGTGAAGACGGACGGAGGCGCGGTCGAAATCTGGGATGCGCTGACCGGCACAACTTCAGAAGGCGTGTTCGCGGCCGCAGGCAAGGGGAAGGTCGCGTTTGATCTCGATCTCGCGCCGGCCGGCTCAGCCTTGCTCCTGATCAAGCAATCCGGCCGTTCCGCTCGCCCCGCGCCGGAACCTCTCGCCACCGCTATTCCCGCGCCGAACTGGACGGTTGAAGTGGAGTCACCAAACGTTCTTGCCATTGACTATTGCGATTTGAAGGTGAACGGCGCCGTGTATAAGAGCATCAATGCTCTCCGTGCGAATCAGCGGATCTGGCGCGGTCACGGATTTGAGAAGCCGGCCTGGGACAACGCGGTGCAGTTCCACAACCACGTGTTCGACCGGAACAAGTTCGGTCCCGAATCCGGTTTCACCGCGACGTTCCGTTTTCGCGTGGATGACGCCGTGGCGCTGCAGGGTATGGAACTGGCGGTTGAAGCGCCTGAACTCTACCGCGTCACGGTGAATGGGCAAGCTGTAGACTTTGGCGCAGCCAAGCCGTGGCTCGATCAGCACCTCCGGTCGGTCAGCATCGAGCGGTTCGCGAAGACCGGCGATAACGTAGTCGAGATTGTGGCGAATCCGTTCGATGTTCGCATGGAACTGGAGAACGTATATATCCGTGGCAGGTTCACGGTTGCGGCGGACGGACCTGGCTTCAGTATTAGCGCGCCGGCTACTCTCAACCTGGGATCCTGGGCGAAGCAGGGTTACCCGTTCTATGGCGGCTCGGTACGCTACTCAGCCGCCGTGGACGTTCCCGCGGGGCACGACAGTATCAAGGTGGACCTCGAGAACTGGCACGGGAGCATGGCTGAGATTCTCTTGGATGGGAAGCCGGCCGCCCTCCTGCAATGGCCTCCTTACCGTGCTGTGATTAGCGCCGGACCGGGGCGCCACACGGTGGCGGTGCGAGTCGTATCGACGCCTCGCAACCAGTTCGGGCCTTTTCATAACCCGGGGAAGCCCCGCTTCACATCGTCGGATAGTCACCACCGGGAGTTTCCGGAACACCAGCCGTCCGGGAGCCAGTACGATTTCATCGATTACGGCCTGAATACGACACCGCGCCTGGCGGCCGTTGC
>DATMXS010000511.1:0-21128 GCA_035561355.1 Bryobacteraceae bacterium
TGTTGATGTATCGCGCAACACTGGGACGACTCTGTTCAGTCGTGGGAATCGCCTGTGCGAAGCCGCATCGTGTTTGACCTTCGCCTCGCAGAAAGGCTTGGGGGAAACGCATGCGGTGGACGCCGCCGATCAGTAGCGCGAACTCACTTCGCCCGCAAACCTGTCGCGGTTGCGTTCTCCGCATCCAGCAACTCGCGTAACTGTGCCGCGAGGGTCTGTACGCGCGGCTCGCCGAACATACCGATCAATTTGCCGGGCACGCTTCTGACGGCGAATCCGCCGCCCGCCACATCCTGCCACCCGAGCCGCGGGTCATCCAGAATGAGTGTGCGGTGGTCTTCCCCCGCCGCTATGAACTGCACGACTTTCAAGGCCGCCGGTTGCGGCTCGTAGATTCGCGCCGCCTCGCGGTTCGTCCCATACACATCCCCCGGCGGCTTCAGTAAAGGTTTCAGCTCACGGTGTGCCGTGGCTCTCCGCCGAACGGCGGCATGCACCTTCCTGCCCAGTAGCTTCCCTAGAAAGGCGAGATGCGCCGCCACATCCGCCGGCCCAATCCTCAAGTTGACGTGTGCTACCGCCCGCGGCAGCAGGCGTGTGTACCGCAGGTAATCACGCCAGTGCCGGAGGACCTTCGGGTATCCCGGCGCGGCTGACTCCATCATCACCACCAGCCTCACATCTCCGCCCGCCGCCTGGAGTTGGCGTGCCACCTCGAACGCGAGCATCCCGCCGTAGCAGTGTCCGCCGACGATGTAGGGTCCACGTGGCTGCTTTTCTCGAATGGCGGCGCTGAACATTGCCGCCGCCTGTTCCACCGTATACAGGCCGCGTTCGGCCGGCTGCCTGGGGTCGCGCACTGTGTGGAACGGTTGGTCCGGGCCGAGGTGCGCCGAAAGCGCCCGGAACCCGTGAGGGCTCTCCTCAGCCCCGGGAAAGCAGAAAAACGGAATGCGATCTCCGTTTGGCTGCAACGTCACGAATGGACCGGGCGCCGCTGCTTTCGCGTCTATTGCCGTGACGATTCGGCAGAGCGTCGCGATAGTCGGCTCTGCGAAGAAACCAGCCGCCTCGAGTGTTTGCCGGCCGCATCCGAACGCGTACTCCAACTCCGTCACGAGCAGCGTCAGCGCGAAGGAATCGCCGCCGAGACGGAAAAAGTCGTCCTGCAGACCGGGCCGGTCCACCTTCAGCACGCGCCCCCAGATCTCCGTCATCCTCCGTTCCGCTTCGGTCAAGACCGCCTCGGGCAGGTCCGCCTTGCTATTCGAAGCGTCCCGGATGCCCGCGGCCCGCACCTGCTCGGCCAGGGCTGCCCGCCTCGGCTTTCCCGTTGCGCTCTTCGGGATGGACTCGACAAAGAGGATCTGCCGCGGTGTCTTGAACTCCGCTAGCCGCGACGCCGCAAAGCTCCGAAGTTCGCCCTCACTGACTTCGGCGCCCCGCCGCAGCACGACCGCGGCCGCCACATCTTCGCCGAGCGTTCGATGGGGTACGCCGAAAGCAGTCGCCTCCTCCACAGCCGGGTGGCCCTTGAGCGCGTCGTCGATCTCCCCCGGCAGGATCTTCTCGCCTCCCCGGTTGATGATTTCCTTCAGCCTTCCGGTGATGTACAGGAACCCGACTCCATCGAGTCGCCCCAAGTCGCCCGTACGGAACCATCCGTCACGGAACGTGTTGCCGTCTGTTTGCGGACCCGCGTACCCCAGCATCACGGCAGGTCCACGCACGACGATCTCTCCGTCGTGGTCCGGCGGCAGGAACGCGCCATCCCCGTCCATGACCGCTACCTCGAGGCCCGCGCTCCTCCCGGTCGAACCGGCCCTGTACTCGCCGGGACCCAGCGCGTTGCTGGTGATTACCCCCGCTTCGGTCATCCCGTACCCTTCGAGTACCGGCACGCCAAGCGCCGTCTCCAGGTCCCCGAGCAGCGCCGGGGGCATCGCGGCCCCGATTGACCGGACAAACCGTAGCGGAACCCGCGCGAATCCGTCCTGCCCCGTCCGCGCTGATTCCAGCGTCGCCCTGTGTAGCGCCGGGCCCGCGGTGTACCAGGTCGGACGGAACTCCTCGAGCCCATCAAGGAACCGCTCCGCGTTGAAGCCGGACGTGCACACGACGCTGCCGCCGGCCGTAAGCTGTGCTAGTGCGCTCATCAGCCCTTGCAGGTGGAAAAGCGGCATCATCCCGAAGAACCTGTCGGCGGCCGTCAACCCGAGAATGCGCTGCGTGTTGCCCGCCATCTCCCGGAGATTTGCGCGAGTCAGGGGAACAAGTTTAGGCGTGGACGTCGTGCCCGAGGTGTGCAGCAGCAGCGCGGCGCCGTCCGGATGCCGCATGCCCTTGTGCGGCGGACCATCTGGCGAGCGCACGTCCGCTTTGAGGGCGCCGCCTGTAGCCTCGAAGACGGGAATGTTCATCCGCCTCGCGACTGTAGCTGCGGCCGAATTGAGCGCAGGGTCCCTGATGACCGCCGCCGGGCCGATGCTAGCCAGGCAGAACTCGATCTCCGCCTCGCGAAAGAGGGGGTTCAGGGGTGCGCAAACAGCCGCCGCAGTCACCCCGAGGAACGTGGTGATGAGTTCCGGGCCATCCGGCAGTACCACTGCAACCGCCTCATATCCGCGTACGCCCGCGCCTCTCAGGGTTGCAGTTACCGCCTCCGCCTGCCGCAGCATTCCGCCGAATGTGAGCGGGTCTCTGCCCGGGGCCAACAGCGCCGGAGCGCCGGCCGCCGAACGCGCTCGGTCCCGGAGTTCATGGTGGAATCCCGTCATCAGTGGCAGGCATCATATTCCCGTCTGCGTGGCAGCCACGTCAAGCGCGCACGCTCTAGGCCGCCGCCGTGTACCGGTCGTCGATCACCTTACGGATCGCGGCGCGGCTCTCAGCCGCCGACTCATCGGGCTGCTGCTCGATGCTCTCTATCTGGTCGGCGATCCAACTGTCCTTCACGGCCTCGCGCAGCCAGCGTGAGTAGTCGCCCCGGCGCAGATGGTGCATCCAGGTTTCGTCGTCCACACCATCGGCCATCTGCATGAAGACGATGAGGTTCTGCGCACGCAGGTTGAGTTTGCCTTCAGGGCCGCGGAAGTAGAAGCTGCGATCCGGCGGCAGTTCGCCCTCGGCATACTTGCGGCGGTGGCGGCGGCGTTCGATGGACGCCATCTCGGGTTTGATCCGCTGCGGCGCGGCGCCCGATGACCGGAACCATACAAGCGCTTCGCCGGGCGAAAGATGCTCCTCCACGGCGGGCACGTCCACGCCGAGGGCTTTCCCGAATCCGCGGAACGTCCGGCGAGGATCTTCGCCGATCGCGATCACAACTCCCACCGAAGCGAGCGCGGCCGGCGCGACGCTTTCGGGGTGCACCGTTACCAGGAGCATACCGGTGAGCGCTTGGAGAACGCGTGAGTAGGCCGGATCCGAAGTACGGGGCAAAAGGTGGTGCGCCTCGTCCACCATCAACCAGTGTGGCCTTCCGGTGGCCCTGCGAAGTTCCTCGATTTGCGGAAGCAGGCTGGCAAAGAACGCGGGGCGGTCGGCCAGGGGCAGCCCATAGAGTTTTACAAGTGCGTTCTGGCTGGGCTTCCGGAGCAGTTGCAGGATTTCATTGACGCTCGCCGGGCGCTGGCTATCGCCCAGAACCACGGCTCCGGCAAGCTCTTCGTAATCGCCTTCCGGGTCCATCAGGCAAAACTGGTACCCGCACTCCGCGAGTCGTTCGAGCAGTCCGATTGCTGCAGTTGACTTCCCGGTGCCTGAAGGTCCAGCCACCAGAATGTTGCCGCCATACGGTTTGACGCGGATCTCGCCGCCGTTCTCGTCATGGCCGAGCAGTACATTGTGGCGGCTGAGGGCCGGCTCGAACTCGCGCAGGTCATTGGCGATGAGCTTCTCAATCAGCTCGGCCACTCCCGCGCCGTGTGGCTGTTCCGTTACGATGTCAGCGCGCTGTTTGAGCGCGGGCAGAGCATTGGCGACCGCAACCGAACACTCACAGATCTTGAGAAACGCGTGATCGTTTTCGGCGTCTCCCACGGCGACCATGTTGTGTGGCGAGAGGGCCAATTCGTCCAATGCCACAGAAAGCCCACTGGCTTTATTGACCCCTGTCGGGAGCACCATTACCGCCCCCTTGTTGAAGATGACCTGGAGTTCGAGCCCCAACTCCCGAATCAGGGTGAGGACGGTGGTTTCGTGCGGTTGCCAGGTTGCGACAATCACATGGCCGACGGACACTGGGGCGACGCCGGCGCTGCGAAGGCGATCGATAAATTCCTTTGGAGGCGGCTCGCCGAGCGGCTTCTCCTCCTTCGTCGCGGGCTGATATAGCAACGCCCCGTTCTCAGCAACTACACGGTCGAAGAGGTCGATCCGTGGAAAGACGGAGAGCAGGTCATCCAGTTCACGCCCGGTGACCAGCAGCAGCTTGCGCCCGGACGCGCGCAAGCGCTCGAGCGTCGCAATAGTGCCTTCGTCAACAACGCCGTGATGAGCAATCGTCCCATCGTAGTCGCACGCCAGCCCCAGAAAGCGCATCCTTCTTACATCATATTTCATGCTCAGCAGTGCCCCCGAGGACTTGCAATCCACAGGGCGTGAGCGCAGTTTCAGCGTTTCTGCGCAGCCTTTTGCGCCAACGCGCGGTCGAGGTTGTGGCGGGCCTGGACGAACGCTGGATCGATCTCGATGGCTTTTCGGAACGCCGCAATTGCGTCTTCGAGCCTGCCTTTTCGGAATAACCCGGTCCCGAGGTCGTTATGCGCCCCGGCAAATAGCGGATTCGCCTGCACGGCCCTACGCCATTCGCCGATCGCGCCGTCTATATCTCCCTGGCCGGCCAGGGCGCGTCCCAGATTGGCCCGGAGTTGGGCGGAAGCGGGGCTGATCTCGAGAGCTCGTCGCAAGTGCTCGGCCGCTTCTCCGAACTTCTCCTGCTGGACGAGCGCGGCGGCGAGGTTGTTGCGTGCCTCGACGTAAGCCGGCTTGGCCTCGAGCGCGGCGCGGTAGTGTGCCGCCGCCTCATCTATCAAGCCTGATTGTGTGAGCAGCACGCCGAGGTTGTTATGCGACTTGGCGTCCTCGGGACTCATCGCCAATGCCTTACGCCATTCGGCGATTGCGGCGGTCGGATCGCCTTTCTGCGCCAGCGTCCAGGCGCGGTCCACGATGCGATAGAACTCGGCCGCAGGCACTTCGATATCGAGCAGGCCTCCGGGCGGGACGTTGAGGAATTCGGGCAGATTCACCGCACGGTTTGCGGCCGTCGCGTTCTCGATCAGGATTGCGGGAGTGTCGTTTCCCTTCTCGTCGATGTGGGTGAGGTACATCTGCGTGTAGGGCGATTCGCCCTTCGACGAAAACACCATCCACCGGCTGTTCGGGGAGAAGCTGTGCCAGGAGTTCATCAGCGGGGTGTTGCAGCGCATCCGTCTCGCCCGCCCGCCCTCCGCAGGCACAATGTAGAGCTGTCCGTCGGGACGCATGAGCTGCCCGTTTCGAGACTGGACGAAAACGATCCAGCGGCCGTCCGGCGAGACCCTCGGGAAGCTGTTGCTCATGCCATTGCGCGAAGCGCCGGCGATGGGTTCCGGCTTGCCTCCCCTGCCGCCGTTGAACGGAATCCGGTAGAGGTCGTAACGAATTGGGGGCTCGTTCGGATCGTTTGCGTACTCAGCGAGCTTTCGGCCCTCCGGGTAGGGATCCGTTGCCTTGGCACGCGAGAAAACCAGATAGGAGCCGTCAGGGCTCCAGACCGCATTCGTCTGCACGTAGCTCGGATCGTCAGCGCCGGGGAGCGCCTGGATTTTCCCCGTCGCGCGGCTGTAACAGGCTACGATACCGCGAGTGGGATAGAACACTTGGAGGAACCGGTAGTCCTTGAAATTAGCGACGAAGACCTCTTCATTGAGCGTGGCCGTCGCATACTGGCCGTCGGGCGAAAGCTGCGGCATAAAGGCGATGGTCCGGCGGCCGGGGAGCATGCCCGGAAACGTGTTCCAGACGATGACATCTTCGTCGCGGATGGACGTATGCGGCGCGAGCGGTGCGATGGCGTACATCGATTTGTCATTCTGGGGGCCGTCCAGATCCATGCCGAGCGTCTTACCATCCCGGGAGAAGGAGTGGCAATTGGCGCAGGTGGGCAGCCGCTCCATCAGAAGCCGGCTCGCGGGTTTACCGATGTCGCGCAGGCGCCAGGCGATCAGTGGCTGCGCGCTCGGAATGATCGGCTTGATGACGCCCTTCTCCGTCTCGGTCGGCATGAGCGGGACGTCGCGGTAGAAGATCGGAGCGCCTACTGGATCCCGGGAGGTGCGGATACTGATGCGGCCGCTGGAGAGCAACTCGTTGCCGCCCAGGCCGCTGATAGTGACGGTAGCCGGCCCTTTCATCGACTGCCTCTTAATCACGTCCCAAGTCTGGGGATGAGGCCGCCAAACCCGCGCGGCGGCTCGCTGAGCACTGAGTCGCGGAAGTTCGTTGGTTTCCGCAATTGCCCGCGGATCGACGTCCCCGATGCGCATCCGATCGCCCGAGGTCTGGATCCGGAGCGCAGGTGAGCCGTCAGCGAAAGTTACTTCGATGGTCCAATGAGTGGCGCCGTCGGCGGCATCGCGCCATTGAAAAGCCGGCGGCGTGAGCTCGGGCGGAAACACGGTGCCGTCGATGGGGTAGTCGATCGCGATCGGGAACGGCGCGCGGTGTTGAGCTGTGATAACCGCCGCCCCGCAAAGCGCTGCGATGAGGCTCCGACACACGGCTGGTCTCAGCGCTCCTCCTGGTTCGCTCGACTGCGGACGGGCAAGTATAGTACGCTTCGCCGCCTCTCCGCAGGGGGATCACGCAGGTACCGGCGAGGGACTGCGTCATCGTTCACGCGATCCCCGCACGGGCGCCCCGGACGCCGCCAGTGGTCAGAGTGTCGCCGCGGGCATCAGCCCTGATGGGGCATGAACATCCAGGAATCGCTTGACTCGCGGCCGAATCAGGTCGCGGTGTGTGAATATACTGACGTGTCTGCCGTCCGGCACGCATAACAGTTCCGCCGCAGGAAGCCTTTCGGCAAGCGCCTTTGCGTGCGCGAACGGCACAGCCTCGTCATCCGTGCCGTGCACGACCAGTGCGGGTGTCATGACCTGCTCCAGCGGATAGGCGAACGGCAAGCGCGATTGTGCGATGTCGTTTTGTGTTCCTGGCAGTCTGGCGACCATCCGATCCATAACGCTCAACTGCAGCGCTCTCAGGAGCGGTCCCGCATCAGGATCATTGAGTGTGCGTGCCCGCAGCGCCGGATCGGGGATGGAGCGGCGAGCCGCACGGTCCGGGTCGGTGACCGCCTTCGCTCGCATCGCCGCAACCAGAGGCGGAATGCGTGCCATCAATTTCATAACGTAAAACCGCAACGGCAGCCGGACGTTCAGTTGCGCGCTGCACGCTGAAACCATTACCAGAGCCCAGCAGCGGTCCGGATAGCGCAAAGCGAATTGAAGCGCGCACTGGCCGCCGCCGGAGATCGCGATGACCGCTGTCGCCCGAATGGCGAGCGCGTCGAGCACGTCGGCGCAGACGTCCGCTTGCTCCTCAGGCGTTCGGCCCGCTGCCAGCGGTGTGCCCAGATAGCCAGGGCGTGAAACGGCGACGAACTGAAAGCCCGGCGAGCCGACTGTAGCGCGTCCGAGCATGAGCCCCTGATCGTAGCCGCCCATCGCTCCATGAAGCAGGAGCACCGCGGGTCCATCGCCCGATCGGGCACACTCGACGCCGCCACGCCGTGTCTGAACGGTAATCGGGGCGGCAGCGGCTGTCTTCTCCCGTTCCTGTTTCACTGGCCCCTCCCGTTCCCGCGAGCGCGTGCGCTACCTCTGCGCCTCGCGCTCTACCGCCTCCAACTCCTTGCCGGCTTCGGCCCAGCGGCCTTGAGAGGCAAAATCGCGATACCGCTTCAGGTGGTCGCGAATCGAATCGAGCCGCTGCTGGACGTCCGGCGGAGTTGCCGGAACAATCGCAGCGGGCGGGCCTGCCGGCGGCGCCTGCCCGGGTTTCGCTTCCGGAGTAGCCTGAGGCGCGGCGACTGTCATCGTGCCCATCGCTGATGCGAGCGCGGCGACGGCCTGGTCCCATGTATCCGTGTAGACCAACTGGTTGCCCATCGCCAGCGCGATCTTCTTGAGCTGCGGCATTCGCGCTTCGCTCGCCTGAATGTAGATGGGCTGTACATAGATGAACGTGTCCACAATGGGCAGCACCAGCATCTGGCCGCGCAGAACCTGCGAGCCCTGCTGGTTCCACAGGGAAAGGTCCTTCGCGATCACCTGGTCCTGGTTGATGCGGGCCTCGATTTGCATGGGGCCATAGATCAGTGCCTGTTTTGAAAGTTCGTAGATGATGATCTCGCCTAAATGCTCGCCGTCGCATCGCGCGACCATCAGGCCGATCAGGTTGTCCTTGTTCCGGGGCGTGAATGGAATCGTGAGCAGGAACTCGGGCTCGGTCTCCCCGGGCAGCGCAGCGACGATATAGGTAGGCGACATGGGCTCCGGGCGCTCGCCCTGGCCGCGGAACATGCGCGCAACGTCCCACATATCCTCGTTGTTATAGAACGCCTGAGGATCGAGCATGTGGTACATGCGGTAGACCTCGGCCTGGACGCGGAAAATCGCCTCGGGGTAGCGAGCATGCTCACGCAGGTCGGCAGGCATTTCGGAGGCCGGGCTGAACAGCTTCGGGAATAGTGACTGATAGGCGCTGATGATCGGGTCGGAAGGATCGAAGATGTAGATGCGGACAGTGCCGTCGTACGCGTCCACTGTGGCCTTGACGGCATTCCGCATGTAGTTGGCCGAGCCGATGCCGGCGGCTTGAACCGTCCGGGAGTAGGGATGGGCGTTGGACGTTGTGTAACCGTCCACGGTCCACATAAGGCGGCCCGCATCCGTCAGCACGAGGTACGGATCGGGGTCCCAGGACACGAAACCGGCAAGCGTGGTCAGCCGCTCACGGACGTCGCGGCGGATCATCATCCGGCTCTCCGGTGTAAGGTAGCCGGTCAGGAGGATGTTGAAGTCCATGCGGTCGAGCGCGGCGGCGAGGCGCATGCCGAAGGACGAGACCGGAAAGCCGCCGTGCCCCTCGTACTTTGCGAACACGTTATCCGAACCGGAGGGGTAATTGAACTCCGGCTGTGCCGTGTGGACGAATACGGGCTCGTGCACCACCTCGCCGTAATAGATCTCAGGCCTGGTCAGCTTGAGCCCGGGGGCGTTGACGCGCGCCGGGGCGTCCTGTACGACGAGGACGGGCAACCCATTCGCCGTGATCTGGTTCGCTTCCGCCATCACCAGGCCGTAGCCGTGGGTGTAGATGAAGTGCGGGTTGATCCAGCGGGCGCGCGCCGATTCGGGCAATTGGCGCATGTCGAGCTCGCGGGGTGAGAGCAGCGTCTGCCGCAACTCGCCGTTCACCGTGTAGCGATCGACGTCGCTGTCGGAAAACGTGTAGTAGGGTCGCAGCGCCTGGATTTGGGTGACGGTGTCATGGAACGCGCGCCAGTCCCAAAGGCGCACGTTGCTGAGCAGCGCCTTGTGCTGAGCGGGATCGAAGCGGGATTCGAGCTTGGCCTCGGAGTCTACGTCTTTCGCGCGCCGGTCCAGTCCGAATGCCGCCCGCGTGGCCTCAATATGCCGCTCGATGTACGGCTTCTCGATGGAGATTTCGTTGGGGCGCACGTAAGCGGCGGTTACGGCCGCCGGCACCACGGCCCGAATGATCAGCACCGCGGGCACGATGAGCACCCACTTCCAACGGCCGAACATGACGAACACGGCCGCAAGGATCGAGCTTCCGATCGCGATCCACTGAAGCGGCAGCCGGATCGTTTCGTCCACGTAGTCCACGCCGACCATGAAGCGGTGGTCGTTGAACAACAGATTGTAACGGCCCAGGAAGAACTGAAGAGCCAGGGCGATGAGCGCGGCCGCGGCGGTGAAGCGAAGAAAGCGTGAGGCGAGGCCGCCGCGCAGGTCGAATAGTTCGAAATCGATGGCGCCGTCGCGAATCTCGCTCAGCCGGTCACGAAGCTGCCAGCCGCGCGCCGCCACCATGTACACGAGTGCCGCCACTATTGTCAGCGCGAGCACGTAGCCAAGCAGCAGCGACCAGAACGGGAGGTCGAAAAGGTAGAATCGGAGCGGGTTTCCGAAAACCGGGTCGGCCCAGCGCGCGGATTCGGCAGGCAGGTTGCGAGCGCCGAAAAAGCGCGTGACGGTCCACGGATCGATGGACGCAAGAGCGAGCACCGTGGAGACCAGCAGCAGCGCCAGGGATGACAGACGCGCGTACACCTTATAGCGGCCGAGGCCGACTCCCGCGAACTTCAGCGCGAGGGCGTGCGCCGTGAACAGGATCAGGAATGCCAGCACGATCCCAATGGCGCGGGGCCCCAGGGTATAGAGCAGCATATCGAGCCACGTTGGAACCTGGCCCATCTCCCGCCACCACTGATACTCGATGACGTAGGACGCGATGGTTCGCGCGAACAGCAACAGAACGACCAGCGCTATGCCGAGGACAAGAAGGATTGGCCGCCGGCGGCCGGTGGTGCGTATCTCGTATGTTCGCACGGACTTTCACTCTCCTGTTACATCTAAGGATGCACTATTGGCGTGCAGGCAGGGGCAGCTTACGTTCCGCGCCGCCGTGACGCTACTCGATCTCCGATGAACGAATGCCTGCGTCGTCCCGCCGCCACACGACGCGGCCCGCGACGGCGGTGGCCACCGGGCCGCCACGGAAACGCGTGCCGTGCCACGGCGAGTTCGAGCTTTTGGAGAATGAGTGCGACACGTCGTAGGTCCAATCGAGGCTCGGGTCGAAGATCGTCACGTCGCCGGGCGCGCCGGGCTCAAGCCGCCCGCGATTCAGCTTCAAGACGCGAGCCGGACCGGCTGTGTACAACTCGATAAGGCGCATCAGGCTGATCCTGCCGCTGTGGACGAGCGCTTCGAGCGTCACGGCGAGCGCGGTCTCGAGCCCGATGATGCCGAACGGGCATCGCTCGAATTCCTGCATCTTCTCTGAGCCAGGATGCGGCGCGTGGTCCGTGGCGATCGCGTCCACCACTCCGGAGACGATACCTTCAATGACCGCATCGCGGTCCGAAGCGCTGCGGATAGGCGGCTTCATCTTGAAGTTGCTGTCGTAGGGAGTGATGTCCTCGTCCGCGAGCGCCATATGGTGCGGCGTGACTTCGCAGGTGACGGGAAACCCGCGCTCCCGGGCTTCGCGGACCATCTCGAGCGACCGCTTGGACGAGAGATGCGCGACATGAAACCGCGCGCCGGTAAGTTCGGCCAGCAGGATGTCGCGGGCCACCATCACATCCTCAGAGACGGACGGAATGCCGCCGAGCCCGAGTTTTACGGAGCAGAAGCCCTCGTGCATGTCGCCGCCGGCGCTCAAGTGCAGGTCCTCGCAGTGATCGATGACGGGGATATCGAACGCGTGTGCGTACTCCATCGCGCGCCGCATCACACGCGAGTTCATCACGGGACGGCCATCGTCGCTGATTGCTACGCAGCCGGCCTGACGCATGGAACCGATGGCGGAGAGTTCCTCGCCGGCGCTGTCCTTGGTGATCGCGCCGATCGGGAAAACGTTGACCACACCCGAGCTGCGTGCGCGCTCCAGGATGTAGCGCGTAATGGCGGCGTCATCGTTCACCGGGTGCGTGTTCGGCATGGAGCACACGGTGGTGAAGCCCCCGGCGGCGGCGGCTTTTGAACCGGATGCGATGGTCTCGGCGTGCTCGAAGCCGGGCTCACGCAGGTGCGTGTGCATGTCGATGAATCCCGGAGCCACGACCAGCCCGGTGGCATCGAACGCAACGGCGCCGGTAGCGTGCAGGTTCTGCCCGATGCGGACGATGAGGCCGCTCTTGATGAGGACATCGGCGATTTCGTCGCGGCCCGTCACGGGGTCCATCACCCGGCCATTCTGTATGAGGAGCTTCGGCATGGTTTAGTTGCTCTCCTTGCCGGCGCCCAAAATGCGCTCGAGCACGGCCATCCGGACGGCGACGCCGTTTTCGACCTGGTTGAGAATGACGGAACGCTGCGAATCGGCCACGTCGGACGCGATCTCGCGGCCTCGGTTGATGGGGCCGGGATGCATCACGATCGCGTCATGCTTGAGGAGGTCCATGTGCTCCAGGCGGAGGCCGAAAAAGGAGAAGTACTCGCCCGGAGGAAACGCGGGCTCATGCAGGCGCTCGAATTGCACGCGCAGCATCATGACGACGTCGGCGTCCTTGATCGCTTCGCGGATGTCATAGGTGATGGTGACTCCGGGCGCGATGCGGGCCAGTTCGGGCGGCACCAGCGAAGCCGGGCCGCACAGCACGACGGAAGCGCCGAATTTCGAGAGCAGGTAAACGTTGGAGCGCGCGACCCGGCTGTGGGCGATGTCGCCGATGATGGCGACGCGGAGCCCTTCGAGTGACGGCCGGTGGTCAAGGATGGTGCGGGCGTCGAGCAGGGCCTGAGTGGGGTGCTCATGCGTGCCGTCGCCGGCGTTGATGATGGGGGTCGGGAGATACCGGGCAAGGAAGTGGGGCGCGCCGCTGGCGGCATGGCGCATCACAATGGCGTCGGGCCGCATGGCTGCGAGAGTGTTCAGAGTATCGACAAGCGATTCGCCCTTGGAGACGCTGGAACCCGCGGCGGTAATGGAGATTGCGTCCGCGCCGAGCCGTTTGGCGGCGATTTCGAAGCTTGTCCGCGTGCGCGTGGACGCCTCGAAGAACATGTTTACCACCATGCGGCCCCGGAGCGAATCGAGGCGCTTGAAGCTCTCCCGCGGGGCGGGCTGAAAGTCCTTCGCCCGGTTCAGAATGGCTTCGATTTCGGCACGCTCCAGATTTTCGATGCCCAGCAAACCGGGCATGGCGTCAGCCTTCCACCCGCTCGACGAGGAGGACTTTCTCGAGTTCATCAACCTCCTTGAACTTGACTTCGATGATCTCCCGGTTCGTGGTCTGGACCTTGCGGCCGACGAAGCGGGCCTCGATGGGGAGCTCACGGTGGCCGCGGTCGATGAGGACCAGGAGTTGGACGCGCGAAGGCCGCCCGTGGTCGAAGAGGGCGTCGAGAGAGGCGCGGATCGTGCGGCCGGTATAGAGGACGTCGTCGGTGAGGATAATGTCCCTGCCGGTGACCGGGAAATTGATCTCGGTGGCGTTGAGGACGGGTTGGGTGGCGATGGTGGTGAGGTCGTCGCGATATAGGGTGATGTCCAGGATGCCGACCGGGACCTCGAGCCCTTCGATCTCTTTGATCTTGGCGGCCAGCCGCGTGGCCATGGGGGCGCCGCGCCGGCGAATGCCGATGAACGCGAGTTTATCGAGGTCCTCGCTCTTCTCAAGGATTTCGTGAGCGAGGCGAACGAGAGTGCGGTCGATCTCCGACGCGCTCATGAGCTGCGCTTTTTCCCGCGTGATGAGCATAGGTATCCATCGCAGGGTAGCAAAGACGAGGGGTGAACTGAACTGGCGAACCAGGCGATGAAGTGGGGGCGCGCCGCGCGACCAGAACGAGGATGCGCTGCCGGCGCGCCGCCAGTGGCGACGGAGTCACTGGCCTTAGGGAGCGTATTCTTCCATCGGCAGCGACACTGTCATGGTCTTCCCGGTGTAGACACCCGCCATCACAGGCGTGAGGACGGTGTACTTGTAGCCGCTCAGCTTGACGACGATCTGCTCGGCGACCGAATGGCGAACCCCCGGTTTAGTAACTTCGATCATTGACGCGTTCAAGCCGAACATCGGGGTTGTGCCCCCCTCCGGCTTGCCGTAGAGAACCATGTTCTTCACGGCCGTCACCGCCGCCTCGTCCGTGCAATCCGCAGTCTCGCAGGGCCAATCCGCGATGACGCCATATCTTGCTGCCGAGCGTACTTGGTGAAGCAGCGTCTGATGCTGGAACGTGACGAACGCGAAATCGAATATTGAGAACACGATCGTCAGGAACAGCATGATAATCAAGGTCGCCTCAATCATCGCGGCGCCCCGGCGCCGCCGGCGTGACTTCGAAGTGGCTGGGTACATGATCGGTGCTTCCTTACGACACGGGTGGTTGATAGGCGCCGACGAATGGGAACTTCACCGAGGGTTTGCCCTGCATCGTGATCGTCGAAAACAGGCCGGGAATGGTAAAGCCGTTTACCCAGATCCTGACAAACCTGGGGTGGTTCTTTGAAAACGTGACTTCCGCGAAGACGTTCTCGGGCGTCAGCCCGGCGACGATCGGCTTATCCACGTCCGCTGGGTTCGGCTTGCCGTAGACAACAACGTTCCTGACCCCGGTCAGAAACGCGGTATCGGGCGGTACTCCCTCGGGCGACTTGTACTTTGCCACCGAGGCGAAGCGTCCGCCGGCGCGGACCGCCTGCTCGAGTGCGTTATATTGCCAGAACGCGTACCCGAAGTGCCAGGCGCCGAGGAAGATGGTTATGAGTAGCGGCGCACAAATTGTGAACTCTACGAGAACGCTACCGCGGTGCGAACTACGACGTTCCTTGGTCATCGTACTAGGGCTACCCTGTATATGCCGTCATCCTCGACCGGTTTGCCGTCGCCGCCCAGCAGCCCTGACCCCATGTACCAGCCACACAGAGGTTTGTTGCCGCCCATGCCGTTGAAGGGCGACGGTTGTAGCAGGAAACGCGCAAACCCCAGAATCAACCGATCGGGGGGGCCGGAATTCACCGGGATAATCACAATGCGCGTGGAATTCCCGGTAATTGGCCTCATGTGCTCCAGGTCAAGATAGTCCGCGAACAGGTGTGACGGGTCGAGGTCCGAATCCACTCGGTTATTCACGAACTTGGTTTCAGTCTCCTTCGTGCCCGCGGTCATCAACGTGTCGCCTTCGGAGATCGGGTAGTCAGTCGTTCCGTTGATGATGGCAGTCTGGATTTCGGACGCAGACGCCTGGTTTACAATGAATCCGCGGTTATTTTGGTCTATGTTGAAGCGCGCGATCATTCCGGCGTTCGCGTCTCCGGGGCACGTCGTGTTGGGGTGATCGATATCCGGGACCGAAGCCCACTGGAGCGTGTACAGCACTCCTTCCTGAAAACCCCAGGTGCTCATGCTGGTCGTAGCAGCCGGATTCGGGGCCATCGGCGCGAACGGAAACACACCGTCTGCGATTGTTTTCAGCTTTACCTGAGTTGCGACCGCCCCAGCCGCGACGTCCGAGCCACTCGCCGTGACTACCACCCGCAGCAGCGTAAGGGGTACGTTCACCTTGGCCGCAACGCGGATGAACTTGTAGCCGATTGGAGGGTTGGGTATAGACGCGAGGTCCTTGAAGCCGGAACCGGCAGTGGTCGAAAAGGTCACATCCGGAGCGGCGAACGAAGCCGTATTGAAGGCCCAGCGCTTGCGGTCGTCGAGGTTCGATTGGGCAACCGACACGGCGGCCGCCAGGCCCTCCTTCGTACCGTCCATCTGGAGAGCGCCCTGGAGAGCGGCGGAATCGACGAACGATTGCGCCTCACTACGGGCTACGTACATCCGCCCAACATCGAAAGCGAGGCCGGTGACGCCCAGGAGGAACACCGCCGAAAGCGTGAACGCAATCACGACGAAGCCGCGTCTCCGCCTCTGAAGGCGTTCGCAGCCGATACGAATGCGAAGGGGCCGGAGAGTGACAGAAAGAGCCTTGAACATGTAAAACCCCGTTTATGAAGCTGCCATGACGGGGCCTGGGGTGCAAGACTGTCTTCGGTCGTATGGTACAAGTAGTACGGGCGGTACTAACCAAAGTTAGCAATCGTTCGCCTGAACCAGCCGCAACTCGAGGACCAAAAACGGCGTGCGGTAAGATGCGATCGCAGTGCCGCCCGCCGGGCGGTCCGTCCGACTTAGGACGCTGACGGCGGCGGGGGAGCGTACTCCATCGGCAGGCTGACAGTGAATGTCCTCGCCGTGTGCATTCCCGGAACGAAGTAGTTGATCATGGGGAATCTGTACCCGGCAACCCGCAGGCGCAGCCGCTCCTCCGCGAAGGGAGCGTAGTCGCGGCAAATCTGGATACTTCCGGCAGTCATGCCCAGTAGGCCTGTTCCTGTGCTCGTTGCATCCGGAGCGCCGTACAACAGCATCTTGACCATCGCCGCTTCGGTGCCGGACGCTCCACTGCCCGGAACGCAGCCGGACGGGATCGAGATCGGCCGCACCACTCCGTACCGCACGGCTTCGGCGGCACGCTCCTGAATGGTGTGATGGGAGTACGTGACGAAGCCGAAGTCAAAAATCGAGAACACGAACGCTAGGAACAGCATCATTGTCAGAGTTGCCTCGACAATAACCGCTCCTGAACGGCAGCGACGGTTCCGCTTAGCTGATCGGGGCGAAATTGCCGACATATGGGAACTCCACACAGGGTTTATTCGTCATCTGAACCGGCGAAAAGAAGCCAACAGAGTAACCGTTGATGCAGACGCGGACGCGCTTCGGGCCGGTAGGCGCAACATTATAATCAGGCATGGTAATGAGCACCTGCTCCGGAAGCAGATTCGGCACGACCGTCATATCCTTGGTCATGATATCGCCGTATCGGACGGTGTCGCGGATCGCATCCCTATAGCCCGCATCCGCCGTGCTCGGGTCGGCTCCGGCTGCGAGAGTGGGTGGGTTATACGCTCGGACTGATGCGTACCGGGCGCCGGCCCGAACGGACGTTTCCAACTCGCTGTACAGAAAGAAGGCCCACCCGAACTGAAATGTTCCGAGGAACAGAAGCGTCAGCAGCGGAACGGCAAGCGTAAATTCGACAAGGACTGAACCGGCACGTCTAAACTTTCGATGCTGTCTCATCGGTAGAGCCTCAGAGTGTAGACATTGGGCCCACCGGGCCCCGTTCCTCCTGATCCAGGCACACCCATTGTGAAGGCACCGAGGTATTGCCCACAGGCGCCAATTGTGGACATATGGCCTTCACGGTATGTTTGACTATTCTGGATGTCAGAAGCCGGCCCCAGAAAGAACCCGGCGAAACCTACGACGGTATTGCTCTTATCAGCCGTCATGGCTCCGGCTGCCGATTGAATCGGCGTGACGATAATGCGGCGGCCGTTGCCTGCGTATTTGTGCGGTGTTCTGGCTTGGTTTGGATATTCAGGATAACTGTCCTCGTAGTAGTTTGACGTGGGATCGGAATCCTGCAAACCGCGGTCGTTCAAGGCGCCCATCTCCGTCGCCACCTGGCCGTTCTTGAGATCCAGAACGGATCCTTCACCAATTGGCGTAGTTAAGGGCGGGGTGCCGACGATAGCCTCTCGGATATCAGACGCGTTTCCGTACATGGCGTATCCGGCGGACGCCGCGCCGCTCAAATTCGCTAGCTTCAACATGCACGGACATCTGTCGCCAGGACAGAACTTCGGAAGGTCCTTCACCGGATCGAGATTGCCGGCCAGCCACCGTAGAGTGTACCACTCGCCCTTCACCATGCCGAACCTGTCGTTCGGATCTAACTTACAGTCAGCGAGTTCTGCGGCCGTGCACACCGCCCCCGCCGTAGGCAGTTGGAACGGGGCGAATGGCCCGAGCCCCTCTGCCATCTGGCTTTCGGCAGAGCGGCCAGCCACGGCGGAGGCCGCTACATTGCTGGAGGTGCTGCCCACCAGCACGGGCAGGAACCAAAGGCCGACCGGATTCTGTGTTTGTACTCGGACGAAGTAGTAGTTTGTCGGATCGCCGGCGGCAGTCACCGCATCGACCCAATTGGTGGCATCCCAAGCCGTCGCAAACGTTGTCGTTACGTTCTGAAACTGCCTCGTGCTGAATTCCAGCCTCTTGAGCGGCCCGTTCGCGTCCTGGGCTACCCATGTGACCTTGTTCAGCGCGGCCGTGACGCCATCAGCCGTGCCGTTCAACTCGTTCGCCGCGAACATCGCAGCTGAGTCGCAGAAGGACTGGGATTCGTTCCTGACGACGTACATCCTGCCGACGTCTACCGCAAGCCCCACCATGCCCAGCAGGAAGAAGATCGACAGCGATAGGGCGATAAGCACGAACCCACGCCTTCGTGAACCGGGCAGTCGGACCGTGACACAACGAGGCTTGAGCACTAGAATACCCCTTCAAGTAACTTGCCATGAAGAGGTCTTAATTTCAAGACTACGTTGGAACGTACGGTACCAGTTGCAGTACCCCCAGTACTAGATCCCGCAGGGCTAGCGGATGTGGACGGGTCGACAGCGCGAGACCGCGGACGGCTCCACGGAGTCGGAGACCCCACGCATGCATGGAAACTCAATGTACGGGAACCAGGAGGTCCCGGTGGCGCCCTCCGCCTTATACAGAGAAGGTCAGATGATTCGGTTGACGTCATCCACCGCGATGATCTCAGGCGCGTATTCGCCCGCCGCCTTGTCCTCCAGCCAGCAGAACGTAGCGATGATGACCTTGTCTCCCGGCTGGCCCAGACGCGCCGCGGCGCCGTTCAGGCAGATCTGTCCCGAGTCCTCGGGCGCCGCCAGAGCGTACGTCTCAAACCGCTGCCCGTTGTTGATGTTCCATACGTGGACCGCTTCGTAGGGGACGATGCCCGCCGCATCCAGTAGACGTTGATCCACGCTGATGCTGCCCTCATATTGCAGTTCGGTGCTGGTGAGCGTCGCACGGTGGATCTTGCACTTCAAGAGTTTTCGCAACATATCCCGTCTTCCTACGCGGGTGTGCAGGCGTCGATGGCGCCGCAGCCGACGCCGGCCCCGCGGCCGATCCATGTGTAATCGATGCTGAAACGCATTTCACTCAACTGCCGCTCGACCGCTTCCCTCGTCAAATCCTGCACCAGGAACTGGCTGCCCGACATCTCTTTCGGCGAGAAGCCGGGGGAGCCGTGCCCTCCGGGCCTGACCTCGCCGCAGCGATACGTAAAGGCGTCGCCGTGCAGCATGTTTCGAATATTGGTCTCAAACGCTTCCCGGGTTTGCAGCCAGCGTCCGACAGCCGGTTCGGCGATCTTGTAAACCATCAGGGCAGTTTCATATGCACGGTCGGAAACATCCGCGACCGTATGGAGCTCACGCCCGCCGATGGGCTTCAGGCGGGCCGTCCCGAAGGCGAACGGCTTCCGGTCGTACTCGGCTTCGAGGAAGCGTGCCTTGGCGATCTGCATTACCACCTCATATCGAAGGTCCGCCAATCCGAACAGCGCTCCGGTGGCCACCTCCAGCCCCGCCGCCATCGCCCGCTCATGGTTGTCCATTCGCTCTTCGACGTGCCGTTTCCTGGGACTCGCGGAATGCCAGCGGCGGTAGGCCTCGCGATCCAGCGTCTCATCCCACTGCACCATGCCCCACACCCCGGCTTCCCTGAGCGCGGAATACGCCTCGAGTGGAAGGTAGTCGGAACACAGGAGCACGCCGGAGCCCGCTTCTCCTTTGAGAAACTCCGAGGTCTTCGCCACATACTGCGCCAGCACCGGCCAGGGGAACTCAGGATCGGTGGCCAGCACGAGTTCTATCACGCGGGGACCGTAACCCACCACCGTAGCCAACTCGGCTTCCAAATCCGTCAAACTGAGCCGGATCCTGTGCGCGCTCCGCCTGGTCGCGGAGAAGTTGCAGTACCCACAGGTGTCCACGCAGAAGCTCGACAGATAGATCGGTGCGATGTAGCGCACGAGGTTGCCGTCGTTGTTTCGATACTGCCGCTCCGTGAACGCGCGCAGCAATTCGAACTGCGAATCGGCGGCGGGATCGGCCGCAATTTCCAGCAACTGAGCGATTTCCGAAAGGCCCAGCTCCCCTCGCGAGCTATTTTCGAGGAGCTCCCGCGTCAAGTCCGGCGACGGGCAGACGGCCCGATCCAGGATGCGCCTGACGTTCGAGTCCAGGGTGTCAAAAGTATTGCTGAACATAGATCCACTACGTATCGGTCCTGTCACGCGGCCTCTTGCGCTGCTGCTGACTGCCACGCGAGATGCCGATCATCTCTTGCGTGTGTAGACACGGGGTGAACGGAATGCGCCCGTGAGAGACCGTTAACAAAATGGCGCTCTTCTCCGGGCATCAACGAGGGCAACAGAAGCGGACAGGAACTTCTCGACCAATATACCGCGATAGGGTCATGAACGGCGGACGGTCTCGGCGAGCAAAGACGAGCGGTCAGCGAGTGACGCGCCGACAGTGCCGAGGACTGGCGAAAACGGATGTTTGACGCGTAATCGCAGTGGTGCGGCCGGACCGAGGGGCGGAGGCCTTTGGGAGCACCCGCCCGTTTCAGATCAAGTAGGAACCCTGCAGTTTACGCGCGCTTGCGCCGGAGGAACCCGATTGCCAACAGGCCCAGTCCAACCACTGCAACGGTCGCCGGTTCCGGGACTCCGGAAACCGTCATCTCCGCCGGGCCGTATAAGTTGTCGTCCGAGGAAACCCAGAACCCGAACGTGTCTCCGGCAGTCAAATCGAGGCTTACCTCGCCCCATTGCGAAATGCCGCCTTGATTGCCGCTCAACTGGATCCGTCCACCGTTCAGGACGTAACCGGCCGGGTCGTATCTAGCACCGTCCCGATCATGCGTCGCGTACTGCCACCAGAAAGTCAGTGAGATGTCTTGCGGTACCGTAATTGTGTACTCGGTATCACCAGCTACGGCGTCGTCATAACCATCAGTGCCCAGAACCGTAATGAACAGCGGAGCGCCGGAGACGTCCACACCGCCATTGGAAGCAGCCAAGGTCAACGTCCAGTTTGCAGGATCGAATTCACCTGTAAAGCGAATTGGTGACGCCCATGCTGCAGGCGCCAGCGCGAACACAACAAACGCAACAAAGAGTGCCGAAAGTCGTTGAATGATCATCAGCTGGATCTCCTCGGAATCGTGAGAACTCCTACGAGTTTAGGTCGACGCCCGGGCGCCTCACAAGAACCACAAGTCCTGAATTTCCTTCCGAGGGTACCGGTACGACAGTGCTCGGCGCGAGCGTGCAGGGTCACTCAATGATGAGTCGCAGGCCGACCACGAACAGCCCGCATGCAAGCACGCCCAGACTCAGCGCGACAGCGCCCCACGTTCGCTTGCGGGAAAGGCGCCACCACATGTAGTAGCT
>DATMXS010000512.1:0-21486 GCA_035561355.1 Bryobacteraceae bacterium
AAGAATGCGGCCGAGGACCGCCTCCGCCTCAGCGAGGAGCGATTCCGGGTCGCCCTGCGCGATTCCGGCATCTTCGTCTGGCAGCAGGATTCGGAACTGCGGTACACGTGGCAGTACAACACGGTCGGCGCCGTTCTGGAGAGCGACGTCGTGGGCAGGACCGATGAGGCGCTCTTTCCTGCCGAGGAGGCGGCGCGGCTGATGGCGTTGGAGCGGCGCGTGATCGAAACCGGCGCCGGGTTGAAGGGCGAAATATCGCTGACCGTGCGAGGACAGCGCCGCGATTTCATGTACAACCTCGAGCCGCTCCGGGACGCCTCCGGCCAAATCGTGGGCCTTACGGGCGCTTCGGTGGACGTCACCGAGCAAAAGGCGTTCGAGCGCCGGCTGCTCGACACGCAGAAACTGGACAGCATCGGCCTGCTGGCCGGCGGCATCGCGCACGACTTCAACAATCTCCTGGTGAGCGTCATCGGCAACGCGAACCTTGCCGCGGACCTGCTCCCGGCAGGCAGCCAGGCCATCGAACTACTCCACAACGTCATGAGCGCCGGCATCCGCGCGGCACAGCTCACGAGCCAGATCCTGGCCTACTCGGGGCAGGGCCGCTTCGTCCTGGAGCCTGTGGATCTCTCCGACCTGCTGCGGGAAATGACCGGCATCCTGCAAGCGTCGGTCCGCGAACGGACGCGCCTGGCCTTCGACCTCGCGCCGGACCTCGGGTGCATCGAAGCGGACGTGACGCAGATGCAGCAGCTTGTCATGAACCTTGTCCTGAACGCCGCCGAAGCGATTGGCACCGGCGGGGGTGTTATCATGCTGCGGACGCGAGCCTTGACGATGACTGAGGCCGCCCTGAGCAAATCCATGGGCGGGGCCAATCTTCCGGCCGGCAATTATGTTTCGCTCGAGATCCGCGATACGGGCGCTGGCATGGACGAGCAGACGAAGGCCCGCATCTTCGACCCGTTCTTCACGACAAAAGCAGTGGGCCGCGGGCTTGGGCTCCCGGCCGCGCTCGGTATCGTCCGCGGTCACAGAGGCGCGATCGACGTCACCTCGAAGCCGGGAAAAGGCGCCACGGTTCGTGTACTCCTGCCTCTCGCCGCCCGATGAAGGCCGTCAGTACAGGTACAAGACGTCGGGACGAATAAACGTTCCAGCGTCCGCACACGGTCCGCACGCCACCTTGTAATCCGGCACGGCGGCATGAGCCATGTTCGGGATGGCAACGGGGTCGGCGGGCTCGTGGTAGGCCGCGAGCGCCATCCGGGGACGCCAGCGCTTCAGCGTTTCACGCGCGCCCTCCAGCGCCTCCACCTCAGCGCCTTCGATATCCATCTTGATGAAATCGACGCGATCGAGCTTCAGTTCCGCGACGAGCTTATCGATCGTGGTGAGCGGCACCTGCGGGCCCTGCTGCGCCGTCTCCGGCTTCATCACCACACTGGCGGCGGCCTGGTTCTCCGGCAGGTTGAGCGTCAGCATCTCTTCCTTGTTCCAGACGCCTTTCGGGTAAATCACCACTCGACCCGCTTGAACCTCGTTGACGAAGTTCCGGCGCAGGCACTCGATGTTATCGGGCGCGATCTCGATCGCGATCACCTTCTTCGCACCGCGCTCGAGTGACTGCCGGACGAACACGCCCACGTTCGCGCCGCAATCGAGAACCACGTCTCCCTGTCGCACGCCGTGGCCGTCCAGGCCGTAGATGTTGCGCTCCATCTCGGCGAGGTTCCACGGCAAGTCCCAATCGCTGCCCTTGGTCACCCAGAAGCGGCCTTTCGGCGTCTGCCACAGATGGAAGCCTGCCGGGTCCTTCTCGAGTTCCTTGCTGGCGGCAAGGATGCGGTCCTTGATCGCCGCGTTTTGGCGCATTGCCTCGGCGCTGTCAAGGGACCGCTTAAAGGGGCAACCCTTGTTCTGGCCGGTGGCCCACAGCTTCGATAAACGGATCGGCTCGTGCTGCCAGGCGCCGAGGGCGACGCCGGCTACCAGAACGACAACGTAGGTTAGGAAGCGCACAGATTCTGAGAATAGCAGCTATGGACGGGCGACCATCGAGAGGCGGAGCCAGGGCCGATGCGTCCGGATGCGGACATCCGATGCGCCGGCAGCGCGGGCGAACACGCGCAGTTCGCCGGCCCGGAAGGCCGAATCCATACTAAGAGCCGCGTCGTGCCGGGTGACGGGGCTCCACCTGAAGAGGGCGCCGACGACCGGCATCAGGAGCCGTCCACCCGGGCCGCGCTCCAGGTCGATCACGACGAGCGCCCGTCGCGCGAGTCCTAGCAGCGAGCCGAGAAGGCCGGGGAGCGCCGCGTCCGAAAAGTGATGAAGGAAGAGCGTGCAGGTGACGTAATCGAAACTGCGCGGAGGGAAGGGAAGTGCGAACACATCCGCGACAACGCGGGGAGGGGCGGCGCCGGCGAGGTGGTAGGGAACGCGGTCCACCGAGGTGACTGACGCCAGCGGAAAGGCCCGCCGCAGCGCGGCCCCCATGTCGCCCGATGCCGCCCCGACGTCCACAACAGAAAAGGGGGAATCGCTCCGCTCCAGTCGCCGAAAAACCGAGCGGATCACCCGGTGCCCGCCCAGGAAACGGTTGATTGAGACGAGGTCCCGCAAGGACGCGACGCCTTCTTCACCTGGCGGCAATGAGTCCAGAAGTTCGCCGTGGAGTACCCGCGGCGTATTCATCTCAAGCTCCCGCGAGCGAACACAACGGCGCGGACTCCATCCACGCCATCGTTTCATCCCATGACTTCAGGCCCTTGATCGCGCCCATGTGCTGCACGTTCAGAGCCCCGGCCGCGTTCGCGATGCGTGCAGCCTCAGGCTGCGATGCACCGCGCGCAAGCGCCGCAAGGTAACCGCCCGCGAAGCAATCACCCGCTCCTGTGGTGTCCACCGCTTCCACCGCAAAGGCCGGCGTCTCGAACTCGCACGCTTCGCCGAACACCGCGCATCCTGACGCGCCGCGCTTCACGATCACTGTGCTGGCGCCGAGTTCCCGGAGCCTCATAGCGGCATCCCGGTACCCGGCGCACCCGCTCAGGTGCAAGGCCTCATCTTCATTCACGAAGAGCAGGTCAGTGTGCGGCAGCGCACCGCCCAGGTCCTGCAGCCAGCGGCCTCGCGAATCCCATCCCGTATCGAGCGACGCCACCAGCCCCGCCAGGCGGGCGTTGCGCATCGTCGCAGCGGCGTTTCCGCGCATATTCGGCAGCGCGAACGGGTTGCCCAAATGAAAGTAGCCGGCGCCGCGCGAGATACTGGACGGAAACTCCAGCGGCTCTGCGAATGCGTCCGTGCTCGCGCCCGGCTGGTGAAGGAACATGCGGTCCCCATTTGCGCGCACCAGGACGACGGTGGTGGGCGTTGCCGCTTCCACGCGGCGCAACAGGGAGAGGTCCACGCCGGCCGCCCGCAGCGGCTCCAGCGCGCGCTGGCCGAAATCGTCGTTTCCAACGGGGGCAATCAGCCGGACCGGAACACCCAGCAGTGCTGCAGCGATCGCAGTATTCGCGCCGTTGCCGCCCATCGCGGTATCGATGGAGTCCACCCACCGCGTCCGGTTCCATACCAGGTCCTCAACCGGCCGCACGAGAATGTCGAACACAACGTTGCCGCAGCAGAGAATCGTCGCGCTCAGAGTGCGCCTCCCGCCAGCGACGCAAGGAAGGCGCGGGGCACCGGCCAGCGGCCCACCACTTCGGTATCGCGCTGCTCGAACGCGCCTGAGGTGAGGATGCCGCTCAAGTCACCCGGATTCGGCGTCTGTCCCTCCTTACGGATCAGGTCGAGCAACGTTGACGTTGTCTCGCGCAGGCGCAGCACAACGCCCGCAGCCTGCCCAGCCGACTTGCAATCCACGTTCATCGTCAACTCGACGCCGTCCGAAGCCCGCCCGGCGGTAAAGAGCACGCGATCCACACCATTCAACGCGAGAGCGAATGCGCGGGCGCCCGCGGGTAATGTGGCGGTGTCTTTCCAAGCCGCCGAGGACAGAATACCCCATACGGGTTTGTCCGGTACACGCAGCGTATGCTTCCGGTGGTCCCATAACTGCGTCGCGGCCCAGCTATCGGAACTCACTGCTAGCCCCATAGTTTCCCCGTCTACAGGGAAGTATGAGATTTGACGCTCCGGCGTGCTCCCCTCCGAACGGCAGAAGGCGTGCCGGCACGTGCCGCCTTGCGTTTCGGTATAGCGCTTCAGCAGCGCCCAGTTGAAGCGGCCACGCAGCAGCATGTACTTGCCGGTTGAGTGAAAGGCCAGGATCGCGGAGTCCAGGTCGCGCCCGTAGTCGAACCCCGTTTGCTCGACAAATGCGCGATACTCGGGCTCCCGGACCATATCGGACCCGCCGAAGATCTCCATCAGGCCGGCTTTCCGCAGCCCGTCGATATCGACGTAGAAAACGGCTGTGCTGTTCGCAGGCAGCCTTTCGAGCAGCTTCGCGGTGCTCTCCGCGCGCGAGCGCAGGTACACAACTGTACCGAGCACGGCGGCACACAACGCCGCGATCAGCAGCAACAATAGCCACGGCGAAAAGCGGCGTCTCACTATCCCAACATACTACGCGACTACCGCCGCGGCTGACCGCTCCGCCTTCCACAGCTCAATGTAAGGCCGCATTTCACGCATCATCTTCTGGAATTGCGCCACGGTGAGGGACTGCGCGCCATCGCTCACGGCCTTTTCCGGCTGCGGGTGTACTTCGACGATCACGCCGTCTGCGCCAATGGCGGCTGCGGCGCGGGCCAGCGGCGGCACCAAACTACGCTTGCCGGTGGCATGGCTGGGATCGACGATCACCGGAAGGTGCGTCAACTCGTTCAGAACGGGCACGGCGGTGAGGTCGCACGTATTTCGCGTCGCGGTCTCGAACGTGCGGATGCCGCGCTCACACAGGATCACGTTGGGGTTGCCGTGCGCCACGATGTACTCGGCGGACATCAGCAGCTCCTTGATGGTGGAGCTCATGCCGCGCTTCAGCAACACCGGGTTGCGGATGCGGCCCAGCGCCTTGAGCAGCGCAAAATTCTGCATGTTTCGTGCGCCGATCTGGAGGATGTCGGCATACTCGGCGACCAGTGTGACGTCGCTGTCGGTCATCACTTCGGTGACGATATCCAGCCCGGTCCGCTCCTTGGCTTTGCGCAGGAGTTTCAAGCCGTCTTCTTCCATACCCTGAAAGTCGTAGGGGGAGGTGCGCGGTTTAAACGCTCCGCCTCGCAGGATCTGGGCGCCCGCCGCCGCCACCGCTTCCGCGGTCTCCATGATCTGGCGCTCGCTCTCCACCGAGCAGGGGCCCGCCATCACGATAAACTCACCGGCGCCGACCACCGTCCCGTTTATCCGAATGGCGCTTTTCTCCGGTTGGAACTCACGGCTTACGAATTTGTAAGGTGCTGAAATGCGCACCGCAGTCTCCACTCCAGGCATTCCCTGAAGGGACTCCAGGCATGCGGTCACGTCCCCCGTTCCGACCGCGCCGATCACGCAACGCTCGTCCCCCTGGATCGTATGGACGCGGTACCCCGAGTCGATGATCTGCTGGCAGACGGCGTCAATTTCCTCGCGCGTGGCTTTCAGCCGCATTGAAATGATCATATT
Source organism: Bryobacteraceae bacterium (assembly GCA_035561355.1). Taxonomy (GTDB): domain Bacteria; phylum Acidobacteriota; class Terriglobia; order Bryobacterales; family Bryobacteraceae; genus DATMXS01. The sequence goes on from DATMXS010000512.1 coordinate 5,623, forward strand.
GGCCCCTTAAAACAAAAAACCCACTCTCCCGAGTGGGTTGGTTTCTTTAATCTTTCCCGTCGCGAAACCAACGCCACTCTACCCGTAGCGGGTAAAGCCCGTAAAGTTAAAGTGATAGGCGTAGGTTTTGAACATCGGAAAGAACTACTATAACGGGATTTTTAGCGGCTTTCAACACCCACCTGAGCAGGGTGTATAGAGAGGGGAGGAGCAAGAAGCAAGGAGCAAGAAGCAACGAGTGGCACATGCGGGACGCAGACTGCATGTTCCCATCCTTGCTCCTTGCTCCTGCGGGCCCGGCACCCGGGGCCCGCGATTACATCGGTTCTTCGCCGGCGGGTCTGCGCGGGTTCCGCTTCGCCGCCATCTCCTCGATCTTGTTGGTGAGTTCATCGAGTTTCTTCGAGAGAGCCTGAAAGTCCTCGCGAGTCGCGTAGCCCATACGCTCTAAGCCAGCGCGCACACGTTCATCGAGCATCGCTTCCGCGGCTTCGGCTCGCTTGCCGACCCGGGACGCGACGTCCTTCACTCGCGATCCCACTTCCTGGGCCGCGCCGCTCAGTTCCGCGCCCATCTGCTTACCGCGATCGATTACGCCGGGCTCCACTTCCTTGCCCTTCTCCACGAGCGTATCGACGAGTTTCGCCGTCTCCTTGCCTGCAAGCGTGGCGGCGCCGAGGCCGGCCAACCACACCTGGTGCAGGATGGACAGCACCGGCGTGGCGATCGCATCAAAATTAGGTTTGGTTTCCTCCGGCCGGTTCGCCGGATCGTCCATCGGTTGATTCGGTGTTGTTGACATTTCGTTCCTCCGCCGTCAATTGCTCAACGAGGCGCTCCAGCTTCTCGAGCCGTTCTCGAACCCCCGTCATTTCTTTTCGAACCTCGCGGACCGGACCAAGCCGCTCAATCGAGGCTTCGATCAAACGGTCGAGCCCCTGCTGCACGCCCTCTACACCCCCGGCCACGAACCGGTTGCCGAACCGGAGCACCTGGTGCAGAAACTCAGGCTGCACTTCGGAGCCGGCTGTTTCCCCGGAAATGACCTTGGCGAGAGTGGACGAAGTGAGATCCGAGCCGGAGGCATTGTCCAGCACCGAAATTTCCTCGCCCTGCCGCACCAAGCCGGCAATGTCCTCAAGCGACACGTACCGTTTGGCAGCGGTATCGTACAGCTTCCGGTTTTCGTAACGCTTAATAACGCGGGCCATACGCCTCTATTGGCATTTATAACGCAATGCGTCATGCACGTCAATAGAAAAATGACGCACCGCGTCAAAAAGGTGAAAGGTCGCCCAGTTCTGATTTGCCGCGCGTGAGCGACTCCGGGTTGATGACCAGCTTCAGGCTTTTTTCACCCGCCCAGCGGCTGCCTGAAGGATGAAAATGCCGGCCGCGCCGGCGAGCGGCAACATCAGGCCGGCGCGTAAGCCGTTCGCTTCCGCAAAATGGCCGACGGCCCAGGGAACCAGCATCCCCCCAACGAGCGCGATCGAGAAGAGAATTCCGAACACCGTGCCGGAGTATTCTGCGAATGCCGCGCCGGCAAGACCGAGCACCGTCGGGTAGACACTCGACGTGGCGAAGCCCGTCAGCAGAATCGCCGCGATTGCGACACCGGAGGACGGCGCTACCGCAAGCAGTCCCAGGCCGGCGGCAGTGCCGGCCGCGCTCACGAGCACAACGGCGGACCCGGGCGCGCGCAGGAGCACGCGGCTCGCGATAACGCGCGCGAGCATGATCGTGGCCCAGAACGCTGCGAGAATGTATGATGCCGTGCTGATCGGGACGTGCATCTCACGGGTCATGTAACTAGAGAAATAGCCCGCGAAAACGAATTCGTTCCCCGACTGGCAGAACAGCGTGAACGCAAACAGCAGCACGAGCGGGTTGCGCAGGAGTTTCAGCGTTTGGGCGAGCGGGACGCCTTTCGCGTGCCGCGGCGGCGGAAATGGAAGCGCGGCGAACAGCAACGCGACACCCGCCGTAAATGCCGCGGGCAAATAGAGAACTACCGCGAGCCCGAGCGTATCTACGAGCGCGCCGATGGTGAAGGGAATGACGAGCGCGCCGAAGCCGAAGAACACCCCGAGCAGGTTGAGCGCGGAGCCCTTGCGCGCGGGGTCCTCGTGAAGGTCCGCGATGAGCGTGTTGGATCCCCCGTTCAGAGCGCTGCCCCCGAAGCCCAGCAACGCCACGCTGACAAGCAGTGCGGAATACCCGGCGGCATTCGCCATCAGCACCAGCGCTACACTGACGAGCACGGCGCCGGCGACAAGCGGCGGCTTCTTCCCGAAGCGATCGATGACAGGCCCGAGCACGAGCATGCTGGCGAGCATGGCAAGCGCCAATACAAAGAAGAGGTTGCCCGCCTGACCCAGGCCGAGGTTCTCATACCGCGGCAGTATGGCGCCGGTTACGGCCGCCGCGAAACCGAAGACGGCCATGCCGGCGAAGGCCGACCACGTAAGCCGGCCCGTATGGCTTTGCGTCACCCTTCGGTCCCCAACTTGCGGCGGAAGAAGCCCGCGGTGAATGCCTCGAATACTTGTTGGTTCTGGTCCTTCTCGACGCCGGGAACGTTTGGCGAAACGAACGTCACAAGATGTTTCCCGCGCACCTTGAGTTGCTTGGCGCACTCGGCTACGAGCGACATCGCGACGAACACTGCGGCCATAGTGGAGCCTGCCGCGACATTCTCTATCTGGCCGACGTTAACGAGCGCATCCTCGGGCGGCACGCAGTTGTCGATCGCGATGTCGGCGACGTCGGACAGCACCTTCCCGCTGGAGTGCGACGGCTTCGCGATCGCTTTGTTCGCGTGCGAGGAGACGGTGATCACGGTGACGCCGAGCTTCTTCGCTTCGAGCGCAACCTCAATCGGCGCGGCGTTCAGGCCGCCGTGGGACCAGACGATGATGCAATCGCCCTTCTCGAGCGAATAGCTCTGGAGGAATACCTTTGCGTAGCCTTCCTGGCGTTCCAGCCACAGCAGTTCCCGCGCGCCGCCCGGTCCGACAACGTTGGTCCACATGAGCCGCGGATCGTAGAGCGGGTAGAAGCCGACAAAGCTGCCGTAGCGCGGGAATATGTCCATGACAGGGATGACGGAGTGGCCGCTGCCAAAAAGATACACGCGGTGGTCGTTGGCGATGGCTTCGGCCATAGCGTCGCCGGCGCGCCCGAGCGCGTCGGCCTGCGTGCTGTTGATGGTCGCGAGAACCTCTGAGATGCGTTCGTAGTAGTTTTGTGCGGACATAGAGCTAAATGTGCGGACCGATGCAGCCGAGCGCCAGGCGTGCGGCGCGCATGCCCTAAAAGCATAGCGCTAACCTTCGGGTGGCGAGACGAGTTTTCATGCGACGATCATAACGATCACTATGACCTGGACCCACTTGACCGTTGTTGCCGAGATGCTCGCGAAGCAGGGCAAGGAAGAAGAACTGCGGCGGACGCTGCTGGCTCTGGTTGAGCCGACGCGGAAAGAGGACGGCTGCATCCAGTACGACGTCCACCAGAGCACGGAAGAGCCGCGGCGCTTCTTCTTCTACGAGAACTGGACATCGCTGGGCCATCTGGACCGCCATCTCCAGTCAGCGCACCTGACCGCTTTTCAGAAGGCTGCGCCGGAACTGCTGGCCGAGCCAGTGCGCATTGTGACATGTACGAGGATTGCGTAGCGCGGTCACTCTTGGCCGCAACTCCCAGCTCGGCCATAGCCGAGCGTGCCCGGGTACTTGATTTTCTACGTTCCGAGCGCATCCGAGTATGATCGGTTTCTATCAGGGCACGAGTTTACTCGTGCCGACCGGGATGGATGCCAAACAGGGGGGGCTTCAGCCCCTGGCGACAGCGAACATCATACAGGGGAGCGCAATTCAGCCCCAAGCAACGCAGGAACCCCGGCTCCTGCCTCTCCGCCGGCGATTTCTACGAGAACGGCCGGGCGTGATGCCCGGCCCTGCGAACTGAGAAGCCGCGCTACTTGCCCGTTACTGCGGCGCGGACGCGGATCGGCAGACCGATCAGGTTGATGAACCCCAGCGCGTCGCGCTGGTCGTAGCTCTGGCCCATCGTGAAGCTGGCGATGTCGAGTGAGTACAGCGAGTAGGGCGACTTGCGGCTTACCGGCTCCAGGTTGCCCTTGTACATGCGCAGCGTCACTTCACCGGTTGTGCTCTCGTTGGCAGTGGCGAAGAACGCGTCGAGCGACTCGCGGAGCGGCGTGAACCACAGCCCGTTGTAAACGAGCTCGGCGTAATCGAGCGCAAGCCGCTGCTTGTAGTGCCGCAGGCTGCGATCCAGCGTGAGCGCCTCAAGCTCGCGGTGAGCGTACGTGATCAGCGTGCCGCCCGGCGTCTCATAGCACCCGCGCGATTTCATTCCGACGAACCGGTTCTCGACCAGATCGATCCGGCCGATGCCATGCTCCGCGCCGATCGCGTTCAATTCCTCAACCACGGCCGCTCCGCTCAGGGGCTTGCCGTTGACTGAAACCGGAATGCCCTTTTCGAAGCCGATCGTGACCTCGCCCGGCGTGTCGGGCGCGTCCTTCGGGCTCTTGGTGAGCATCCAGACTTCTTCGGGTGCTGCGTTGGCCGGATCCTCGAGCGCGCCGCCTTCGTGGGAGATATGCCACAGGTTGCGGTCGCGGCTGTAGATCTTTTTGGTCGTCTGTGAGATCGGAACGTCGTGCTTCGCCGCGTACTCGATGGCGTCCTCGCGGCTGTTGATGTCCCATTCGCGCCAAGGGGCGATCACGGTGAGCTGTGGCGCAAGCGCCTTGTACGTCAACTCGAAGCGGACCTGGTCGTTGCCCTTCCCCGTGCAGCCGTGGGCAACGGCGTCACACCCGGTCGCGAGAGCTACCTCGACCTGCTTCTTGGCAAGCAGCGGGCGCGCGATCGACGTGCCGAGCAGGTACTTGTCCTCATAGACGGCGCCGGAGCGAACCATGCGCCACACGTACTCCGTGACGAACTCGTCACGCATGTCCTCGACGTAGACTTCGGAGGCGCCGGTCTTGCGCGCCTTCTCTTCGAGGCCGGTGAGTTCATCGCCGCCCTGCCCGATGTCACCGCAGATCGCGACGACCTCGCAGCCGTAGTTTTCCTTCAACCAGGGAATGATGATAGAGGTATCGAGTCCGCCTGAATAGGCGAGTGCGACTTTCTTGGCTTTCATATGTTTGTGGCTTGTGGCTCGCGGCGATGCTGCCACTCGCTTGCGCTCGTGGCTTGTTTGTTCGCGGCTACTCGAGCAACATCAAGAGTAGCGCTTTCTGCGCGTGCAGGCGGTTTTCGGCCTGGTCAAACACGACGGAGCCGGGGGATTCCATGACGGCGTCCGTCACCTCTTCGCCGCGGTGCGCGGGGAGGCAGTGCATGAAGACCGCGTCCTTCGCGGCAAGCGCGAAGAGCGGCGCGTTAACCTGGAAATCCGCAAAATCCTTTAGGCGCTGGGCGGATTCGGCTTCCTCGCCCATGCTGGTCCAGACGTCCGTATAGACGGCGTTCGCACCCATCACGGCCTGTTCCGGTTCCTTCGTGATCGTGAGTGATGCGCCCGAGATAGCGGCGAGGGCTTCGGCCTCCGCGACGACGTCTGCGTTCGGCTCGTAGCCGGAAGGCGTCGCGATGGCAAAATTCGCACCCAGCCGCAGGCAGGATAACATCAGCGAGTGCGCCACGTTATTGCCGTCCCCGACGAAAGTGACGTTCAAGCCTTCCAGCGATTCGAAATGCTCGCGGAGCGTGAGGACGTCAGCCAGCCCCTGACAAGGATGCCAGAGATCGCTGAGCGCGTTGATGACGGGCACGCTCGACCATTTAGCGAGCTCTTCGATCGTTTCCTGCGAGAACACGCGGGCGACGATGCCCTGAGTCCACCGGTCCAGGTTGCGGGCCACATCCTTAATAGGGTCGCGTCCGCCGATCATGCCTTGGGAGACGACGGCATCGCCGCCGAGCTGCTTGATCGCAAGCTCGAAGGTCATTCGAGTCCGCAAAGACGGTTTTTCGAAGAGTAGGCTGAGGTACCGGCCCGCGAGTGCGCGAGCGTAACGGGCGGGGTGGCGCTTCATGCTGCCGGCGAGGTCAAGGAGATAGAGAACCTCGTCGTTGGACAGGTCGAGGTCGCAGGTCACATCGGGCGCGGCGACTTTGACTAATCGATCGATGGGCAGACTCGCATGCATGGCCACTCCGTACTGAATTTTTATTCAGTACTATGAATATTTACACAAGAGCGGGCCGGAGTCAACCCCCCCGCTTTACGGGTCGCAGACGCTGATGTTATCGGAACGGACCTAGTGTTTCCGGGCACGGCGTCGTACAACGAAACGAAAGCCTCCGCGCAACGAGGCGGAGGCATATCCGACACTCTCTTCGGTACGCGGTCAGGACCTGCCACGAGCAACACGCTACGAAGCGCCAGCGCGCTACGCCATATCCACTACTTCAAACCGGAACCGCTCGGGCGGCAGCGCCGCGATTGGCGGCGGGCTCATTTCCGACCACTTCCTGTAGGCCACTTCTGCCAGCGAATGCTTCAAATAGAACAGGAACTGATCGGAGAAGAACGAGATCGGTGGCGGGTGCCGGAAGGTCAGGCGCATTCCGACCGCCTTCTCGACATCCACGCTTTGGTCCGCCACAGCCTTGTCCTCGAGCAGGTTGACGAAGCTGGTCCTTCCCGCATGCGGCCACACGTCGGGATGCAGCAACCCGCGCAGTTCGGGCCGCATCTCAAAGGTCGCCTCGCAGTGCCGGATCCACTCGAGAATCGAATCGCCCCAGCGCCAATGCGCGATCAGCGCCTTATATTCTTCGACAAGGCTCACTGCCAAATCCATCTTCCGGCGCTGTACTTCCTCCCCCAACATCACATCCAGCCCGGGCCCCTCCTCCAGCATGTGCTCGGATTCAAGGATCATTTCCGCGAGCTCGACTATTTTGTCCGGCCGCTTCATCCCGGGGCACGAACGCACCAATAGCGGAGGCAGTTCATGCAGCTTATCCCCAGCGATCTCGACGTACTTCCGGCCCCCCACGATATCCATAGCCACTCCCACCTGACTATGAGATGTGCTGCACCGGCTGTAGGTTGCGCGCCGCGTTCGTCTCAGCAGCACTACCGCGGGAGTGCTAATCGCACATCGTGCGTGGCTCTACGCCGCTGCGCCGCCCTTGATCAGCGTCAGCAGCACCGTGCAGGGCGTCTTCGCGAGCAACCCGTGCGCAAGATTGGGCGCCATGTGGACGAACGTGCCCGCCTTCGCCTCCATTTCATCCTTGCCTCCGAGTTTCAGCTTCAATTCGCCGCTCAGTACGTGCAGGAGCGCGGGCATCTTTGACGTGTGCTCCGTCAACTCCTGTCCGGCCGCGAAACCGAAAATCACGACCCGCACGTGATCGTCCGTGTACAAAACGCGACTCAAAATGCCGTCCTGCGGGATGTTCACTTCAGCAGCGAGATCGGGAAAGAACTTGTAGTCCATATTGATTTGCTACCATCAGGATCGCATGGCTCAATACGCAATCGGAGTGGACCTCGGCGGCACCAACCTACGTGCCGCGGCGATCGATACCAACGGCAAGATTCTCGACAAGGTAACCGGCGCGACGAATCTCGCCGCCGGCCGCGACTCCGTCGTTTCCGACATCGCAGCCTCAATCCTGAAGCTCCGCGCGAGCGGAGGGCGTGAGCTGTTGGGCATCGGCGTCGGGACACCCGGCCTCATCGTGCTGGAAACCGGCGTTCTGAAGCAATCGCCCAACCTGCCCGGCTTCGAGGACTTTCCGATGCGCGACGAGATCGAGCGCCTCCTCCAAGCCCCCGTGCTGCTCGAAAATGATGCCAACGCGGCCGCGCTCGGTGAAAAGTGGATGGGCGCCGGCAAGGACGTGGATGACCTCGTGCTCCTGACGCTGGGCACGGGCGTAGGTGGAGGCATCGTCCACGGCGGCAAGGTCGTGCACGGTTTCCTCGGCATGGCCGGCGAGGTGGGCCACATCACCGTGTGCCCGAATGGCAACGTGTGCGGCTGCGGCAATACCGGTTGCCTTGAAAAGCACGCTTCGGCCACGGCCCTGATCGCGGGTGCGCACATGCTCGGCTTTGCGAACGTGGAATCCGCAAAGGACGTTTATGACCTCGCGGTTGCGGGCGATAAGAAGGCGCACTTCCTGCTCCGGCAATTCGGCGAGGCTCTCGGTATCGGCCTCGCGAGTCTCGTGAACATCTTCAACTTCCCGCTGTACCTGTTGAGCGGCGGCGTGCTCGGCTCATGGGACTTCTTTGCACCCGCCATGCTGGAGGAAGTGAAGAAGCGCTCGTTCGTGTTCCGCGCCTCCGCGACCCGCATCGACAAAGCTATCCTGGGCAACGAAGCCGGCCTGTACGGAGCCGCCTACCTGCCGATCCAAGCACGGATCGTAAGGGCTGAACAAACGCCGGTGTGAGGGGGCGAAGGACCTTCGGGAGACTAGAGCGAGGAACTCCCTCGCTCTAGCTTCGTGTTCCTGGCTCCTGAGCGCTACTGGGCCTTCGGGAACCTGTAAAGCGTCGTGGTTCGGTATTGCTCGCCGGGTTTCAGCACCGTGGACGGGAACTTCGGTTGGTTCGGTGAATCCGGGAAGTGCTGCGTCTCCAGGCAGAAGCCGTAGCGCTGCTCATAGACCTTGCCTCCCTTGCCCGTCAGCGTGCCGTCGAGGAAATTGCCGGTATAGAACTGGATTCCGGGCTGCGTCGTCAGGACTTCCAGCACACGACCGGACTTCGGCTCGCTTACGCGCGCGGCGAGTTCAAGATCGCTGCCGGAGCGGTTCAGTACGAAGTTGTGATCGTAGCCCTTGCCGCGGACGAGTTGCTCGTCGTCGTCATCGATGTGCGCGCCGATTGCCGTAGGCTTGCGGAAGTCAAACGGCGTGCCTTCGACGGGCTTCAACTCCCCGGTCGGGATCAGGCCGGCATCAATTGGCGTGAAGCGGTCCGCCGCAATCATCATTTCGTGACTCAGAATGTCGCCCTGGCCCTGTCCGGCGAGGTTGAAATATGAGTGATTCGTCAGGTTGAGGACGGTGTCCTTATCCGTCGTTGCGCTGTAATCGATCCGCAGATCATTCTCGTCGGTGAGCGTATACACCACCGTGGTCGAGAGCGTGCCGGGGTAGCCTTCTTCGCCGTCCTTGCTCACGTACTTGAGTTCGAGCCGCTGTGAGGAAGCGTCCGCGGATTCGCGCGCATCCCAGAGCACCTTGTCGAAGCCCTTGATGCCGCCGTGGAGGTGGTTGGCGCCGTCGTTGGCAGCCAGTTTGTAAACCGTGCCGTTCAGCGTGAACGTCGCTTTCGCGATGCGGTTGCCGTATCGCCCGATGAGCGCGCCGAAATAGGGGTGCGTCTGCAAGTAGCCGTCCACGCTATCGAAGCCCAGGACGATGTCGTCGAGCTTGCCGCTGCGGTCGGGCGTCTTGATGGACGTGATGATGCCACCGTAGTTCATGATGGCGACCGTCATCCCGTTTTTGTTCGTGAGTGTGTAGAGCTGGATGTCGCGGCCATCGGCCGTCTTGCCGTACGCTTGTTTCGTCACCTGTCTGGCTTCTCCCGTTTCTTTCTTCGAGGCGCAGCCGGCGCCCAAGCCGAGCGCTACCGCAATGGCGGCGGCAACCCGAATCCGTTTCATGGATGAGATCCTGCTCCCGCGTAGTGGAATGGACAGCACAGCGCTGATTCTACCAACGGGAGGAGTGCTCCGAGGCGTAGACGCAAACGCCTCGCGAGCACGCGTCGTAAACTGGGCCTGATGTTCCGAAAATCCGTTCTTGCTTTCGCGCTTGCGCTGCCGCTCCTGGCAGTGGATGGGAAGTGGACCCCGCAGCAGGTCCTTCAACTCGATCCGGCGTGGTTGAAGAAGCTAGGGCTTGAGCTGCCGCCGGAGAAGCTGTGGAATCCGCAGACCGGGACGGGGCTGCTGGCGGCGACCGTGAATATCGGCGGCTGCTCGGCGTCGTTCATCTCCGAAACCGGCCTCGTGGCGACGAACCACCACTGCCTCTTCGGCATCCTTCAGGAGCATGCGACCCCGCAGAACGACATCATCACCAACGGATTCCTCGCGCGCAGCAAGGGACAGGAACTGCCTTCGAAGACCGTACGTATCGCGATCCCGCACCGCTTCACGGATGTCACGCGGGAGGTGGAAGCGGCAGTGCCTGCCGGCGTGGACGATCTCGCGCGGCAGAAGGCGATTGACGCGAAGCAGAAGCAGATCGTCGCGAAGTGCGAGGAGCGTGCCTTCGCGCGCTGCCGCGTTGCAGCGTTCGACGGCGGCGTGCAGTACGTCCTCGTCGATACGACGGAGCTGCCGGATGTGCGGCTGGTGTACGCGCCGCCGCGCGCCGTGGGCGAGTACGGCGGCGAGATCGACAACTGGATGTGGCCGCGGCACACGGGAGATTTTTCAATCGCACGCGCGTACGTCGCCCCCGACGGCTCGCCGGCGGCCTACTCGAAAGACAACGTTCCGTACAAGCCCGCGTTCCACCTGCCGATTGCGCGCGATGGCGTGAAACCAGGCGATTTCGTCATGGTGCTGGGCTACCCGGGAGTCACCTTCCGGTCACTCACCGCGGCTGAGATGGCGGAACGCCGCGAGTTGTTCTACCCACGCCGCGTGGACCTGTACGGCGAGTACATCCGAACCATGGAGGAAATGACGAAGTCGAGTCCGGAGGGTACCATTGCAGTGGCCTCGAACCTCAAGGGGCTGCACAACCGATATAAGAATGCGCAGGGCCAGATCGCGGGGCTCGACCGCGGGTGCATCCTCGAGAAGCAGCGCGCGGCGGAAGAGGAAGTGGCGCAGTGGGCGAAGATGCGTCCGGAGTTTGCGGGCGCACTCGCGGCCCGGGACGAACTGCTGCGGCTCGTCGGCGAGCAGCGGCGCACCTGGGAACGCGACCATCTGCTGACGGAGATCGCCGCGGGTGCGGCCGGCCTGTCCCATGCCGCGACGGTAGTGCGATCGGCGTACGAGCGCCAGAAGCCGAATGCCGATCGCGAGCTCGTTTACATGGACCGGCAACTGCCGCGCTTAAAGGATCGCCTGGATCGCGAGCAGAAGAATTACTACATTCCAGTGGACAAGGCGTTGTTCGCTGCCTGGGTTCGGCGTGCACTCGCGCTTCCCGCGGACCAGCGGATTGCAGCAGTGGACGCGGCGTTCGTCCAGGGCGGTGTGCCGGCACGCATCGAGGCGCTCTACGCCGCGACGAAGGTCACGGATCGCGAAGAGCGGTTGCAGATGCTCGCGGAGACGCCCGAGCAGTTGCGGGCACGGAAGGATGCGATGCTGGACTTCGCGTTCGGCCTCGAAACCGAGCGGCAGGAACTGAAGGCGCGGCAGGACCGGCAGGATGGCGCGAGCGCGCGCCTGCGGCCGCAGTGGCGCAAGGCCGTGCTGGCGCATGCCGGCAAGCCCGTCGCGCCCGACGCGAACAGCACGCTCCGCGTCACCTTCGCTCACGTGAAGGGCTACGTCCCGCGTGATGGTGTTTTCTACACTCCGCAGACGACACTCAAGGGCGTGCTGGAGAAGCACACCGGTGAAGAGGCGTTCAATGCGCCGCAGGTATTGCGTGATGTGGCGGCGGGAGGGCGCTATGACAATCTGCCGGTCAACTTTCTGTCGGACGCTGATACGACCGGCGGCAATTCGGGCAGCCCCACCGTGAACGGCCGCGGCGAACTCGTCGGATTGAACTTCGATCGCGTATGGGAAAACGTCGCGAACGATTTCGGCTATAACCCGGAGATTGCGCGCAACGTGAACGTGGACGTCCGGTACTTACTCTGGATGCTGGAGAACGTGAGCGGAGCGAAGGAACTGCTCGGCGAACTGATGCCGGCCGGGAAGAAATAGACGCGATGCAACGCTACGGTTGGGTGATCGGAGTGGACCCGCAGGCAATCGAGCAGTACAAGGCTTGTCACGCGGCCGCATGGCCGGAAGTCCTGGAGATGATCCACCGCTGCAACGTTCGGAACTACTCCATCTACCTCAAGGACGACCTGCTGTTCGGGTACTACGAGTATCACGGCCAGGATCACGACGCCGACATGCAGAAGATGGCCGCCGACCCGAAAACGCAGGAGTGGTGGCGCCTGACGGCCCCGATGCAGCGGCCGTTAGCAACGCGCAAGCCGGGCGAGTGGTGGGCCGCGATGCAGGAAGTCTTCCACGCGGACTGAGGGTTACTCGTACCTGAGCGCTTCGACAGGATCCAGCCGCGAGGCTTTCACCGCGGGCCAGACGCCGAAGAACAGGCCTACCGCGACCGAAACGCTGAACGCCGTCACTACCGCCCACATCGGCACCTGTGACGGCAATGCCGGCACCAGAGCTCCGATCAGCCAAGTGACTGCGGTGGCGAAGAGGATGCCGACCACGCCGCCGACCCCCGTGAGCGTCATGGCTTCCACCAGGAATTGCGAAATGATGTCGAAACGCCGCGCGCCGATCGCTTTGCGGACGCCGATTTCCCGGGTACGCTCCGTCACCGTCACCAGCATGATGTTCATCACGCCGATGCCGCCGACGAGCAGCCCCAGCGCCGAGATCGCGATCGAGATCATCACGATCAGGCCGGTGATCTTGTCGAACTGCTTGACGATCTGATCCGGCGTCGAGAGTGAGAAGTCATCGGGTCCGGGCGGAGTTCGGCGGATCTTGCGAAGAATACCCTGCACCTCGTCAAACGCATCCTGGCGTTTGCCGGCGCGCGCCTTGGCGGTGATCATGTACCGGTCGATCTGCGGGTAACGCATCTCTGCAGTACTGAGCGGAATCGAGATCTGCACGTCTACGCCGTTTTCGCCGAAGAAGCCGCCCTTGGCTTTCGCGAAGACGCCGAGCACGGTGAACTCGGCGCCATCGATCGACACCGTTTTGCCGACAGCACGGCCTTCCGGGAACAGAGTCTCGGCGAGCTTGAAGCCGAGGAGCGCGACGCGGGAGGCCCGCCGCTCTTCTTCTTCGGTAAAGAGCCGGCCGGCGATCACTTCACGCGGAATGAGCTCGTATTCCTTGGACTGGACGCCGACAAGGCCGAAATTGTCTGTATCCGTCGCCTCAGACCGTACCATCAGCAGCTTGCGGCCCATCAGCGGTGGGATGAATATCGAGACCATCGTGTCTTCGACTGAAGGGCAGAAGCGTTGGATGATGTCGGCGTATTCGGGCACGATCGGTTTGCGCTTCGCTTCCTTGGGCGGCGGCATTGGATTGCTCGGGTCGCCGCTGGTCTTATACACGAAGATATTGTCCGGCCCGAGTTCCTGGAAGAACGTCACGATGCCGCTGCGAAGTCCGGTGAGCAGCGAACTCACTGTCACGACGGTCGTGATGCCGATCACGATGCCAAGGATCGTGAGCGAGGAGCGGAATTTGTGGCTCCACACGGCGGTGAGCGCCATCGCGACGTTTTCGGTCCAGGTGATCTGCATACCGCTACTCCGCCCTCAGCGCGTCAACCGGGTCGAGCCGTGCGGCGCGGGCAGCGGGGTACCATCCCGAGACGATCCCTACCGCGCTCGATACCCCAATGGCGAGCGCAACGTAACCGAGCGAGACCTTCAGGCTGATCTGGAACAGCGCCTGGAGAAGCTGAGTTAACCCGGCGCCCACAAGCACGCCCACGGCACCACCCACCGCGGCCAGTATCACGGCCTCGATGAGGAACTGGAGCCGGATATCGGCCTGCCGCGCACCGAGCGATTTCCGGATGCCGATCTCGTGCGTCCGCTCCGTCACACTCACCAGCATGATGTTCATGATCACGATGCCGCCGACTACGAGCGAGATGCCGGTGACGGGCACCACCACAGCCGAGATCATGCCCAGAATGTTGTCGATAAACGAGCGGATGGCCTCCGGGGTCGTGGTATCGAACTTATCGGCGTCCTGCGGCCGGGTGTGATGCCGCGTACGGAGGGCGACGCGCGTGGTATCGAGTGCCTCATCGAGCGTCAAGCCGCTCTCCGGCCGCGCCCGGGCGAACACAGCGATCGAGTCTTGCGTCCCATAAAGCCGCGTGAAGGCGGGAAATGGAATGTAGACGGAATTATCCAGGCTGCGGCCGAAGGCTGACCCCAGCCTTTCCTGCACACCGATGACGAGGAACTCGATGCCTGCGATCCGTATCAGGCGGCCCAGGGGAGAAACGCTCGGAAACAACCTCGCCACGATGTCCTGCCCGATCACCGCGACGAATTGGCGCCGGCTCTCCTCCTGCTCGGTGAAGAATCGGCCGTCTACCACGTTGATGTCCCGCAGTTGCGGCATGCCTGCCGCAACGCCCTGGACCAGCGCGTCCTCGAAGATTTCATTACCTGCCGTGATGTCGGCGGAACGCTGCTGAAACGGGCTGTAAAGGATCCGCTCGCCGGTGGTTGCCTCGAGGTAACGGACGTCATCCGGGCGGATCGGCTTGTTGCGCCGTAGCTTGTCGAAGAACTCTTTGCGGCCGGCGGCGCGCGTGACGTTCGCGATCAGGTACGTGTTGCTGCCGAACACCTTCGCGGTGCTTTCCTCGGCGTAGAGCCCCAGGCCGTCGATGGCGGCGCCCACGAGCACGACGCTTGCGACCCCGATGATGACACCCAGGAGCGTGAGGAAGCTGCGGAGCTTGTGCGTGCGGACGGAGTCGAGCGCGAGTTGCGTCGCCGTCTGTAGTTGATACGAGAAGCGGACCAGCCCCGACCTGTCTGTGCGGACCGAAAAGGGCATCTTGTTATAATTGAGCCAACTGGGCCTTCATCTTACCGGAAATCACTCTTCCGATTGTAATGGTCCGGTGCGATTGGACCGATAGAGGGACAGTGGGGCAGGCGACACAGAATTTCAATCTAACTCGTGGTGATGGCGGGCACGGGCTCTGGCAGACGCCGGGATCCGGGTTAACCATCGAGTACTCATTCGAGGTTCTGGAAAGGATCCGAAATTGGACGCTTGAAGCCTACCGCGCGCTGGCCCGCGGAGGCATCGAAGTGGGTGGCGTGCTTTTCGGCCGCCACGAGGGCAGGCTGGTTCGGGTGCTGGATGTCCGCCCGATCGCGTGTGAGCACGCCTACGGGCCTGCGTTCGTGCTTTCCGAGCGCGATGAGAAGGCACTTACGGCCTTGCTCGCGGAGGCGCCGCAAGATGCGGAACTAGCGGGCTTGGAACCGGTTGGCTGGTATGTCTCGCACACACGCAGCGGGTTAAGCCTTTCCGAGCGCGACCTGGATCTGCACGCCCGGTTTTTCCCCGAATGGTGGCAAATTGCACTGGTTGCCCGTCAAGCCGAGGAAGGCGCGATCAGCGCGGGGTTCTTCGTGCCTGCACGAAACGGGTCGATGGGCGCGGAACCGGCCGGCGGGCCATTCGAGGTCAGGCCATTCCGCCCCGGCGCGGCCAGTCCGGTTGTCTCCGGGTCCCGCGTGGTGGAGGCAGAGTTGCCGGCCGACTCGCAGCCCGAACTGCAGCCCGAGCCGCAGCCCCGGCAAAGCAGCGCGCCGCCTCTCCCGGCTAAACAGCCGAGCATCGAGGCCGCCGAGCCGGAGCTCGTACCGCGGTTCGAACCGGATCCGCCGCCGCAACGCCTTGCGGTATCCGAGCCCGTCCGGCATGAACACGCGCCCTTTGGAGCGCAGTTCGGGCGCTCAGACGAGCCTGAGCCCAACAAGGCCGAGCGCGGCTGGCTGTGGTGGATTCCGTTTGGTCTGGCCCTATTCGTCGGGGGAGTGGCGGCGGGCCCGATGATGCTCGAACGCGCGCCGGCGCCACTGCCCGCCGCTCCGGCTAAGGCGGTGTCTCTCGGGCTC
>DATMXS010000513.1:0-5807 GCA_035561355.1 Bryobacteraceae bacterium
TCCAGGTAACGTTTAGTGTCGAATCCGTAAACGTCGTAGCCCCACGACGCCATTTCCTCCGCGACATTGACGGCGAACCCCCGCCAACCGCCGTCTCCCGGAAGGAACATCACCGTCCCTCTATGCCGGCCGCCGGAGCCGTAGTGGTACACGTCCTGCGGTACTCCCCGGATGGACACGATCCGGGCCTCGTCCCCCTGCGCGGCGCAGCCCGAGGCCAACGCAAGCGCCACAATCGCAGTCAGTCCGAATGCCTTCATCACTGCTCCTTCATGGCCGAAACCTTGCCGAGCGCCAGGGCTAACCGCGGAAGGTCCAGCACATTGTGGTAGTAGACGAACCGTGGCTCCCAGTTCGTCGCGAACTTCGCCTTGTAAGCTCGCAAGCCCTTGTAGCTGAACAGGAAGTTCAGGTGCTGGAAGAAGGCGTGAACGGCGCGCTCCTGGGCGGAAGCCTCCTCGCGTTCCTGGAAGCCCGACATGGGAGCCATGCCCAGGTTGAACTTCCGGTATCCTCGCTCCTTCGCCAACTGGAACATCTTCACGAACAGATAATCCATGATGCCGTTCGGGGCGTCGCTGCGCCGCCTCATCAGATCGCATGTCGATTCCCCCGGTCCTCCCGGGATAACGTTCAGAAACGCGAGCACCCGGCCGTCCGCGGCCTCGGCGGTCATAATCGGAGTGCGGCGCAGATAGTCCTCTTCGAAACTGCCGAGCGTGAAGCCGCGCTCGCGCCGGCCCGGAATGCGGAGCCAGTCGTCCGAGACCTCTCGCAAGGCCGCGAGCACACCGGCGTCGATGGGCGGTTCGTAGTACTTCGTTCGGGTACCCACTCTTTCGAACTGGTTTACTTTGCTCCGGAATTCCTTGCCCCGCTTGCCCTCAATGGTGAAGCGGTCAAGGTCCACGATCGCGTCGTCGCCGATTTTGAGCTTGTTGAATCCAGCCGCCCGGTAGAGGGTCATGAAATCCGGCATCGCCTGATAGAACGCGACGCCCCAGTCCCGCTCCTCGCAGTACTGCCTGAACCCGGCAATCGCCGCTGCGGCTTCCTCCTCAGGGCCGACGGGGTCACCCAGCACCACCGCAAACCCGTTCGCCACTCGATACGCTACGAACGCCGTTTCTCCCGGCGTAAAGAAGAATGACTTGTCAGGCCAGACCTTAAAGAAGTCCAGTGTGGAACGGCCGTGCGCCGCTACGAGTCCCGCCGCCCGCTGTCTCTCGTGCGGATACGTGTGGAAGCGGTAGAGTGCCGGCCGGAACATCTGCCAGCAGGAGTACCCCACCGCGGATGCCATCATGACGTGCAGCGAATTGAGGAACCAAACGGCGTAATGCGTTTTCGGCGCAAGTCCGGGATCCGCGAATGTCAGGATCAAGAATGTACGGCGGATAGCATCTCCGATCGTGAAGTCGAGGCCGAACTCGCGCGGTTCGAGTAGCCAGAAACCAGCCACGCCGTATCCGGCGGCAAGCGCGCCTGCAACAGTGAGCCCGAGTAATCTGGAGCGCCAGTCGGGTGCACCGCTTCGAACGGTGAACGCGCGCCGCGCCCACCAAAGCAGCGCGAGCAGAATCGCCGAGACGGTAGCTTCTTCATAGTCGAGCCCCTTAGTGAGGTGGAATACCACGGACGAGGCAGCTAAGAACGTGGCGGCCTGCCAGGCCCGCTTCTTCCGTTTGCGGATGTTGATCGAGACGATGACCAGCGCAAAACCGGTCACCAGTGTGATGAACCGCGACGCCCTGATGAATTCGAGCGGAAATGTTTCGCGTACCAGCCGGTAGCGCTCGGGCAGGGCCGGCCCGATCACCGATTCCAGGTTCAATAGTCCGCTCCCGAGTGTGATAAGGGTCAGCAGGATCACCGCGCCACGCGTCCAGGACGATCTGGATTCGGGGGCTGCGGCCAGCGGGCCGGAAGGGCGGTTTTCTACAGGCGCTTCGTGCCGGGCAGGCACAACGGAACTCTCGGCGAGCGCGTTCATGGTTGCCTCGAAGAACAGCGCGAACCAGCCGCGTCACAAAGGCCGGTTCGCGCTGTCAGGGAGCGCCGATTTTACTTCACCGTCGGTGCCTTCTCGGCCTTCTTCTTCATGTTGTGCTGCTTCGTGTGCGTGCGCTTCTTGGTCTTAGTCTTGGTCTGCGTCTGGGTTTGCGTTTGGTTGGCCGGTTGGGAACTGGACGGCGTAGTCTTCTGTGCCTGGCTGGCAAACATCGGCAGTGTCAATGCGGAGATGGCCAGCGTAATCACGGTCTTTTTCATTTTTCCCCTCTCTCCTATGCGCGTTTCCGCGTTCTGATCTTCTAACTCGATCATCAACCGCGGCGGAGAAATGGAGAATCCCGTTCGTAGGCTATGCGACGAACCTGCGATTGGGGATACAGTCGACCGGGCGGCCCGCCCGAGAGCCTAGCCCAGCAGCGGGCGCGTCCCTCCCGCATTTTCGGGATGGCGCGCCGTCTGGGGAGCGCTGCACACTGAAAAAGCGGGCCGGTGATCGCCGGGGCCTATAATGCTGGTAGACGAGCAACTTTCAGTGTCGCCACGAGCCAAGCAGGTAACGCACACCAATGTCCTTCGGGTGCTTGCAGTCGGTTTCCTGCTGGTGATCCTGTTGCTGATCGGCGGCGGTATCGTTACCGTAAAGAACAGCCAGTCCATCCGAAGCGATGTCGCGTATCTGGTCGATCAGGAACTCATTGCTACCCGCCTGATAGATGGCGTGCAGCGCGAGCAGGCCGCTCTCAGCGCGGTTTTTCACAAACTGGCGCGCGATCCAGCCCAGGTCGATCGCGACCGCGTTCTTCATGACCTCGACGAGGCTGACCGGCACTTGGCGGAGATCAGTTCCATCGCCGCCGGCACTCCGGACGAGGCGCTCTGGAACGAGATGATTCAGGCCTCGGCGGCCTTCTCGTCAGAAGCCCGCCGGCTGCTTGCATTGCAGGCGCCCACGACTCTGCTCTCCCGCGACCTCTTCCGCCGTCAGGAAGAATCGATGGCGCTTGTCGCTAAGCTTGCCGCCGCCACCCACAGGAACACCGCCCGGGCACGTGCCCAAATCGACGGCCATCTGGCCGACCTGGTCCGCAACTCGGGGTTCGTCGCCGCGACGTCTGTTGGTCTCGCGCTTCTGTGCGCCGTCCTCACCGTCACCATGGCCCTCGGGCTCGTACGAACTCTGGAGCGACAGGCCACTGAACTGAGCCGCGTGTCCTGGCACCTGCTCGAGAATCAGGAGACGGTGGCCCGCCGCTTCTCCCACGAACTGCACGACGAACTCGGCCAGTCCCTAACCGCAGTCAAAGCGAACCTCGCCGCACTCGAAGCCCGTCCTGATGGCACGGCGGACCGGCTGGGCGACTCCATCCAACTCGTCAATGAGGCTATCCAGAACGTGCGGGAATTGTCGCACCTGCTGCACCCTACCATCCTGGACGACTTCGGTCTAGACGCGGCGCTCCGTTGGCTGTCGGACGGCTTCACGGACCGGACCGGCATCAGCGTCGAGTATGATTCTGACGCCCCGGGCCGCTTCCCCGAGGAGATTGAGACTCATCTGTTCCGCATCTGCCAGGAATCTCTCACCAACGTGGCGCGGCACTCCGGAGCGACGCGCGTGCGTATCTCGCTCCGGAGTAGCGGTCAGCGGGTTCGCCTCACGGTCGAGGACAATGGCCGTGGCCTCCCGGCGAGAGGCATGCCCCAGGGCGGCGTGGGTCTCACGGGCATGAGGGCACGGGCCAGAAGCACAGGCGGGGAACTTGCGCTACGCTCCACCCCCGGTCGTGGCCTTACAGTAGAAGCTGCCCTGCCGGTGTCTCCCACGCGCGATCCCGACCGCTATGTCGAAGGAGATGAAGCTTCACCCTCAAGTCCTTTCGCCCATGAGGAAGAACATACGCGTCGTACTCGCGGATGACCATGCCGTTGTCCGGCGGGGTTTTGCGCTGATCCTGTCTGCTCAGCCCGACATCGAGATTGTCGGCGAGGCCTCGAACGGGCGGGAGGCGATCGAAGTGGCCACCACACACCACGCCGACGTTGTCGTGATGGACGTTGCAATGCCTGAGCTAAATGGGGTGGAGGCGACCCGCCGCTTAATGGAAGCCTCTCCACGAACCCGCGTCCTCGCCCTGAGCATGCATAAGGATTCGGTTTACGTCCGGGAGATCCTTCGCGCCGGCGCCCGTGGGTATCTTCTGAAAGATGCCATCGACAGCGATCTCGTCGCCGCGGTTCGGGCGGTCGCAGCGGGCGAAGGCTATCTCAGCCCCGCGGTTTCCGAAGCCGTCCTCAGCGATTACCGTCGCCACGTCACTGATCCCATCGACCTGCTCACCAGCCGCGAACGCGAAGTGTTGCAACTCATCGCGGAGGGCAAAACGAACAAGGAGATCGCCGTGACGCTCAACCTGAGCGTATACACAGTGGACGCCCACCGGGGCCGGGTGATGGAGAAACTCAACGTCCACACCACAACGGATCTCGTCCGATTTGCGATGCGCAAGGGCCTAGTGGACTGAGGCCAAGGCGCGTTCCGGTTCCTCCCGGGGGCCGGCAGGGTGCAAATCCAGCTCCCGCAAGCAGTCCAGGGTCCAAACAATATCTCTACTGTTTGCTATCCCTTAGGGCCGATAAAACGCCGTGAAATGTACCGCCGGAAGGGGCCTCTGTGCGATACTGAAAACAGAAGTCGCATCCAATGAATCAGTTAGACGAGGCGGTCGTCCGCTACCAGAAACTGCTCGAGACCGGGACGTTCCGGGACTTGGGATGGGCGGAAGCTCTGTCCGAACGCATGCAGGCCGAGAATCTCACCCAGGCTGGACGGCCGATCTGCCCCTTCCTTCGACCGAATTTTATCACGCGCCGCCAGTATGAGACTCTGGTCCGCGCGGCCGAGGCCCTGTTCTGTTCCATTGATCGCGTCAAGCAGATGGCTCTTGAGGATCCGGCTCTCCTCGCGCGGATGGAATTGCTGCCCGCCGAGAAGATGCTGGCGGCGGTCGAACCCGGTTATCCGTTCCTGACGGTGACCTCGCTCCTCGACACGCATATGAATGGCAGCACTCTGTCCTTCGTCGAGTACAACGCCGACACGCCTTCCGGGGTCGTGTACGGCGAGGCTCTCGCTGAACTGTTCCTGGAGACTCCGCCAATGAAGGAGTTCCGGAAGCGGTACAAGCTCGAAAAACTCGGTGGCAAGAAATACCTCCTTTCGGCGATCCTCAAAGCCTGGAAGCAGTTCGGTGGTAAGACGAAGCCCACCATCGGAATCCTCGAGTTCCGGCAGCCGTTCGGATCGAATGAACAGGGCGAAGCTTCGCTGCTCCGCGACTACTTCCGAAAGGAAGGGCACGACGCCGAGATCGTCTCTCCGGATCAACTCGAGTACCGTGCGGGCGTGCTCTCGAAGGCCGGCACTCCTGTAGACCTGATCTACCGCCGCATCAATGTGCGCGACTTCCTCCTCAAGTTCGACCTTTCGCACCCGCTCGTTCGCGCTTACCGCGACGGGAAAGTTTGCATGGTAAACAGCTTCCGGTCGGAGATTGCGCAGAAGAAAGCCATTTTCGCGCTCCTGACCGACGAGACTGTAACCGCCTCCTTCCCTTTGGCTGAGAAGAAAGCCATTCGCCAGTACATCCCCTGGACGCGCATGGTAGTCGCCGGCCACGCCAGTTACCACGGTGAAACCGTAGATTTGCCCGAGTTTATACACAAGAACCGCGAGAAACTCGTGCTCAAGCCGAACGACTACGGCGCTGACCAGCACTCCGTGCATGGTTGGGAAG
>DATMXS010000514.1:0-5269 GCA_035561355.1 Bryobacteraceae bacterium
GGCTACGCGGACGACGGCACTTTTCTGGGGCGCTGGCTCGGCCTTTCGCGCACGGGACGGGTGACCTATTTCGGCGACACCATCTATGGCGCTGACAATTCCTACGACATCGGTGCGGCAACCGCAAACCGGCCGAGGACCGTCTATGCCGGCACAAGCCTGGTCGCACCAATGTATACCGGCGGCACCGAAGGCACCGCCCGGGCGCGCTACGGCGCGATTGCCAATAACGTGCCGCGCGCCGATTTCGGCTTCAATACCTCGTTCTCGAATCCAAGCTGGGTGCGGGACGATACGAACAAGAGTGCCGCGCTGTTCGCTCTATGGGACGGCCACGCCGACATGTACGTCGCCCCATCCGGGACGGGCGCCATCACCTGGAATAATGCCTTCGCGATCCTCCCTGACGGGGAGATGAGCATCCCGAAACGGCACCAGCAGATCAGCTTCACGCTCACCGATCCGAATGCGGCGATCCCGGCGAACGCCGCGCCCGTGTGGGTTTGGCGCGCGGAGTACTCGGCCGCCACGGCCACTCAGGTGTGGTGTTTCTCTGACACCGGCGACTCGGTGATCATGCTGCAGCACTCCAACGGGCCGGCGAACATCTTGGCTGCAAACCTCACTTGTGGGGCCAGCGGCTCCACGACAACTTCCTTCAGCGCCGCAACCATTCCGCACCTGTACGCGCTCGGCTACAAGGTCATCTCCGGCACCGCCAAGCAGATCATGGTCAGCGTCAAGTACACCGGCAACTAAGCGATGCGCGTTCTCCTCTCTTTCCTTCTGATCCTCTCGTCTGCCGTCGCGCAGATCCCGACCGATACCCTGACCGTGAAACGGTGGGAACGAGACACCCTGCGCAAGAAGTTCCTGCGCGAGAATCCGGGTGCAACCGAGATCATCAGGCTGCCCGAGACGATCCATTTCAAACTGCCGCCGATTGACCCGCCGCAGTCACCGGATCCGTTCGGCCCGCCTCAGGCGTTCCGTCCGACGCACCATGCGATCTTCGGCAAGGGGCTGTCACACGTTGATGCCGTGTCCAACGAGATCGTCCCGACCGAGCAGGAGGTCTGGGAGATCAGCACTGGCGGCTATCGCACCGTGGGTGGGCCCGTCACGATCCGCATCATTGACGGCGCACGCGGCTCGTCGGTCATCGAGGTATACGGTCCCACCGGGCGCTCGTTCAAGCTGAACCCGAGCCGCACGACATACCTCGGCGAGAACAAGTTCACCCTCGAATGGGAGAGCCTGACCTGGACGGTCGAGTTGGGGACCGACGGCTGGGCGATGGCGAGCAGCGAGATCGCCGTGAAGCGCGGGGCGCACATCTATCAGGCTCCATACATCCAGTCGCTGGTGTCGCTCACGATGGATGCGGCCACTGGCGACCTGGTCGGGGACGGCGGCGAACGGTTGACTCGGGCGCAGATGGTCGGGGCAGACGGGATCTCACGGCCCTGCTCGGCTTGGAGCCTGACGACCAAGGTCATGTCGTTCACCTGCGACGATTCGGCGCTGCCGCCCGAAGCCTTTCCCTACAAAGTCGACCCGACGTACAGCGCGGTCGCGCCGAATACCTCAGTCCAGGATTGCTATCAGGTCTACCGGGTAGGCTCGGACCACCTGCCGGGGACGCTCGTTGCTTGCGATTCCTTCCCGTTCGGCCCTGCGGACGGCCTCTGGGCGCTGGGGTTTGGGTATTGGTATCGCTACGATAACGCCGCATTCTTCCGGTACAACACGTCCTCAATCCCCACGGCAGCAACGATCACCTCCGGGAACTTCAAAGTCTTTCCAGGCCAGCAGGGTTACTCCGAATACATGGCCGTCCCGGTCTACTGGTGGGATTACGCAAATGCTTGGCCTCCGGTGGCGGCCGACCGTGCAGAGCAGCCGACCAAACAGTGGCCAGCCGGAAGCCTGGGACCGCTCGGGACCAAGTGGACCACGTTCCAGTGGTATACGATTCCGCTCAACGCGAATTTTGACCGCGTGCGGAAGGGGCCGGGAGCGTACACGGCCGTCAAGGTAGGCGGCGGAAACCTGTATTATCCGAACTCGCGCCTCTTGGATTTCTACGGACCTTGGGGCTACGGGACGCGCCACTCAGGTGCGCCGATCCTCGAACTCACGTATAACAACCTCCCGCAGAACGTGTCCGCCACACCTGCGAACGGCACGATCACCGCCGGTAATTGGACCACGTTCACCGCGACCTACCGTGACCCGGACGGTTATGCCGACTTGAATGACATGCGCCTCCTGGCGGCCTACGGCATCGACGCCGGGTACTCGTGCTACGTGAGGTACATGCGCGGCGAGAACCTGATGTATTTGCTCCGCGACGATACGGCTTCTTGGGTAGGAAGCGGCTCCCCAGGATCGGGCGGAGTTCAGTCGAACTCGCAATGTGACTTGGATGTTGCAGCCTCGAGTGCGTCCTGCTCGGGCACGGACTGCACCATAAACTGGCGCGTCCGATTCAAGCCGACGTTCACGTACGGCGGCATGACGAAGCACACCTACACGTGGGTGTACGACACCGCAATGAACGGCGTTGGCTGGGCGGACTGGGGCGCCTGGACGCTGATGGCAGGCGGGCCCAAGCTGATCGTCGTGACGGAGTAGCATGGCCGAGTTCGACGGCTCGCTGTTCAACGACTCGCTTTTCGACGGCTACTACGCCTTCGGCAGTGGCGCCGCGTTCAGCGACAGCCAAGCCGCGTGCGGCGGGACCATCGTCAAGGCGTCTCGTCCGGTAGCGCTCGGCACCGCCATCCTCGACGGACGTGCTGGCCGGCTGATACTGGCATCCGGCGCGGGAAACGGCGCGGCAATCGCGGCGGGCACGGCTGCACGCGTCCGCTTCTCATCCGGAGCCGTCACTGGCTCCGCGCTTGGGCCGTGTGACGGTCTGCGTGCTCGTAACTCCTCAGCGGCAGCCCTCGGCATCGCACAGGCCAGCGGCTCCGGCCTCCGCCTTCGCACTCTCCCGTTCCCCGCCGCAGGTCTCGCCTCGGCGTCCTGCGGCATCAACAAACTTGTGTTCCCACCACTTGTGCAATCGTTGCGCGTACGTCGCTGGAGCAAGCCCGCCAGTGCGCTTGATCTGTGCACGGGCGCGCCCTGGCAGTAAGGCGCACCTCACGTTCCGTATCGGCTCGCAGCGTAGTCGCCGGGCGCGGCCATTTGATGATTGCACGCGGAGATCGCTCAGGAACACGGCACGCCAAACCTGCATTCCTTGGCCTCGCGGCTGACCATTGGTGGCTCGCGCCGCCCGTCGAGACGCTGTTCTCGACCCCAACCCAGAAGTAAGAGGCACTCATGAACAACGCAAAACGCAATTGGATTACGACCATCTTCGGCATTCTCATGCTCGCCATGGGAGGACTGAGGATTTACGAGAACCCGGCGAAGGCGACAGACCCTGAGGTCATTGCCATGATCGGCGGCGGTGCCGGTCTGATCGCCGCGAAGGACGGTGACAAAACCGGAACCGCGGCGCCGGAGGCCACTACGAAATGAACCTCGTGCCGTGGTTGACGCTGATCCTTTCGGTGCTCACGATTGGCGGTACGGCGATCAACGTCTACGTCGGCCTTCGTCTTGCGGCGCTCCAGTCGAAGATGAAGGCCGACTCTGCGGCACTCGAACTCTCGCTTCTGAAGCAGTTCGTGACGTGGAAGGATGAAGTACTCGGGGCGATCAACGGAAAATACGTGAGCGCTACGCTCATCGCGGAGATTCGTGGGAGCCTCGGCCGCGAACTGGGTTTGATCCAGTCACGGCTCGACCACATCGAGCATCGATGCGAGGAACGCATCGAATCCTGCCGCGCCGGGGGTAAGGTCCCTCCCTGCTAAGACGGTTTTGTCACTCCAGGATGGTGCCGACCGCCCATGCTATAGCTGCTTGGGTGCTAGGGGGCTCTGATGAGCGCCTGTGCTTCCCGTCACCGGCCGCTCGCGCAGACGCTCACCGCTATACTCGTCCCGACCTCGACCGGCTCGCCGTTCAGCAGCGTCGGCTGGAACTTCCATTGGCGGACCGCATCCTTTGCTAACGCAACGAGCGATGCTTTGCCGCTGATTTCCGTTATCTCAGTGACGGAGCCGCTGGTATCTACTGTGATGCCGAGCCGCACGATCTCCTGAACCCCGCCGTCGTCCGCTGGGCATTCCGGATCGACTCTCTTGACCAGCTTGGCTTCTTGAACATTGCCCGCCACGTGGATGCGCCTCGGTCCGACGTGATGGCCGCCACCCCCGCCCGCACCGGGTACTCCGCCCTGACTGGAGGTTAAGAGTCCGTGAGCTTGCCGCTTCCGCGTGTCCAGGGCCTTCTGGAGCCACTCGTCGGCTTTTGCAACATCGCGACTATACTCCTCTGGGGTGTCTCTGAGGTCCGCACGCTCACGGAAAAGCAGATTCAAGTAGGCCATCGCATCGAAGTACTCGGGATCGATTTCGAGCGCCTTTTCAAGATGGGCGATGGCTTCGCCCAGCATCGACTCAAACCGGGCGCTCGGGTCCGCCCGCACAGCCGAGTCCCGCAATGGACCCGGATCTTCAGGCTTCATGCCGATCTTGACGCGCGCTTCGCTCCACGCGGGGTACCACTTCGTCCACGCGATCACACCGAGAGAGTAGTGAGCTTCCTTGACCTTAGGATCGACTACGAGCAGTCGCTCGTACCAGGACTGCGCCTCGTCGAGCTTGGCCTGCTTCCCGGCCGGATCCTGTATGCCGCCGGCCTCGAAGTATACAAGGGACGCGAGCGATTGCAGCGCCACAGAGTTCTTGGGATCGAGTTGTAGGACAGTTTGAAACTCGGCCGTCGCGCCTGCAACCGCCGCGAGGTTCTCGGGAGTATCCGCGCCGGGAATATACTGGCTCATCCAGGCCGTCCCGAGATATAAATGCGCGGTCACGTCCGTCGGCTTAAGGCGCACCGCATTCTGGAAAGCGGCAACTGCTTCCGCGTATTGAGCGCTCTTGAATGCCTGCACGCCCTTGTTGACCCAATCCTCCGCCGTCTGCGCAAACAGCGTGGAAGCAGCAAAGCACAACAGAGTCATCAACCACCGGCAGTCAACTGACATAGCCGACCCTCCCGGAGTTTGCCGTGAATTCGAGGCGCGAGTGGCTCAGCGAATCGTCCCTTGTCCACTTAAGTCTATACACGATCTTAGACCCGGGAGCAGTGATCTCGGTTCCTCGGCGTAGTCAGAATGCCCGCCAGTTTCCGGTATGGCCGT
>DATMXS010000515.1:0-4621 GCA_035561355.1 Bryobacteraceae bacterium
CTGCCGAGCGCACGGCTCGGGTTATCGGCGCCAGTGTCTCTTGGAGGCAATAGAGAATGGTTCCGAATCATTCCTCCTCACAGAGCCACAGGATCTCGATTCTCACGCCATCCTTCAACCAGGCGCAGTACATTGAGCAAAACATCCGCTCCGTGATGGAGCAGGGTTACCCGGACTTCGAGCACATCATCGTCGATGACGGCTCGACCGACGAAACTGTGTCGATTCTTCGCCGCTACCCTCACCTGAAATGGATCACGCAACCTAATCGCGGCCAAGCCAATGCGCTCAATCGGGCCCTCTCAATGTCCACGGGCGACATCATTGGGTGGGTGAACTCTGATGATTACCTCGAACCCGGCGTTTTCCCACACATCGCCCGCGGGTTCGCAGATCACTCTGTGCAGTGGATTGTCGGCGGGCTGACCGTTGTCATGGAGCCCTCCGGGCAGCGAATCCCACGCACAAGCCCGGTCCCGACCTACCGGAATCTCGTTTGGGATCCGGACATAATCCGGCAGCCCGCTACGTTCTTCCGCCGGTCAGCCATCGTTCAAGCCGGGGGATGGGATGAGGACCTTTACATGGTCATGGACCTCGACCTTTGGCTCCGGGTCGCACGAAAGAATCCGCCGGTCGTGGTTAAGCGCAAGTACGCGTGCTTCCGCCGTCATACGGCTCAGAAGTCGGGTCCCCGAAACGCCGAGCGCCAGAGGCTGGAAATTTCGCGAGTTCTGAGCCGGCACCAAGCGCCGTTGGGCGCGAGGCTTACCGTGTCGATTCGCAAGAGGTATTACATTTTCAGATCGACGGTCCGGCGGTTCCTCGAGTGCGCTTCCCTGCTCCGGTACCGGTCAGAGCCAGGGCTGAGGTCATCCAACCCGTGACAGCGGCTGTCCCGGCTCTGGCCCATACGTGCAGCCGCAGGCTCGCGTCCGTTGCCGGTTCGCAACTTCGGCGCAATACCGTTGCTGGGATCGTGATGGCGGTCGGCAACGTGCTCGTGTCGGCTCTTGCCTACCGGCTTTACCTGGAGCAACTCGGATATGAACAGTACGGCGTATGGCTGTCCGTTGCGGTTGTGCTGAACGCGGCTCAATTTGGCAATCTCGGTTTGGCTCCCGCCGTGACGAAGAGCGTCGCGCACGAGCATGGAAAGGGGAACCCCGGGGGGATTCAGTCCTACGTTTCGACGGCGGTCATCGCCGTCGGCGCTACCGGCGTCATCTTTGCCGGGATCGTAGTTCTTTTCGGCCGATCGATCACGACACTGCTTAAGCTCAGTGGCCCTTCAGCCGCGCAGGCCCTTCACCTCATGCCGTTCGTAGCCGTGCTGTCGGTCTATATCTTGCAGGTCGAGGCGGTCAACGCCGCGCTTCTTGGGATCGGCAGGCTGGATCTGGCGATGTTTGCACAGTTCGGATCCCGGTTGCTGACCTTAGTCACCGCGTCGTTACTCCTAACGTTCGGTTACGGCCTTCCAAGCCTGCCGGCAGCAGACTGCCTCGGTTACGTTGGGCTTCATGCTGCAACTGTACTGCTTCTTCGCAAGCGTATTGGAATGAATCCAATACGGCTCAGCGCCTTTGACAAAAAATGTTTCAGGCAGTTGATGAGCTTCGGGGTGCGCGTCTTTTCGGCCTCGGCACTCAGCTTTCTGCTGGGACCATTCAACAAGGTCATGCTCGCACGCTGTTCCGGCGCCGGCGCCGTTCCGGTCTATGAACTCGCGTACGCAGTCGGGATGAACCTGAGATCGTGCCTGGAAACCGGCCTCCGCGCGATCATGCCGGAAGTAAGCCGCTTATCCGCTACCGAAAGCCGCACTGGAGTTGGCAGGATTGCAGCCATCCACAGGCGTGCGCTTGTGTTCGTCGGATCCGTGGGCGTCGTCATATTCGGGTTCGTCATGCTCATTGCGGAACCGCTGCTCCGGGTATGGCTGGCCGAGCGCTTCAGGCCGGAACTTGTTCCCTGTGCGCGTGTCCTGCTCGCGGGAGCCTTCATCAGTCTCATTGGTGTGCCGAGTTATTACACCCTCCTCGGGGCGGGAAGGTTAGGCAGTATCACCGGCAGCCACTCGATTCAGGCCGGAGCAAACATCGCCATCGCTTCTCTGGGTGCGTGGGTTTTCCCCTTCACACCCCTGCTGGCGGCCTGCGCTACAGCCGCCGCTATGTTTGCGAGCACGGCTTACCTGCTAAGGTCCATCACTATGCGCCATAGCGCCCCTGAATCCTGTCGTTCTCGAACCCTCTAATATGCCGATTGCGCTTGCCGGCCTGTGTGCAATCGCGTTCGCGCGACCGGCCTGGGGTTTGATGCTTCTAATCGTCGTAACTTCAACGCTCTTTCATTTGGCCCGGCGCATGGCTGTGCCGCTGCCGGTCGGCTATGTCGAACCCATCGAGGCTGTGATCGTCGTTGTCATCGCACGGTTTGCACTGACCGCCGGCAGGACTTCACCACCGAACAGAGTTGATGCCCTCGCCTTCGCGACCGCCAACCGCGTTCTCATATCGGCGATGCTCCCTTACGCGGCGTGGCAGTTCGTTTGCGCGTCATTCGGCGTCGTGGCTTGGGCTGGAACCGACCACGCGCGATTTGCCTTGCGATTCATAATCTCAGGCCTGGTCCCGCTTGCCCTCCCCCTTTTGCTCTTGCGGACAGACCAGTGCGGCAGGGCCGTCTTCAAGGTCGCTTTATGGATTGCGCTGATCACAGCGCTTGTGCACACGGGGATCCAACTCGTTGATTACCGGCCTCTGATGCAATCCGCGTACGTTAGCGCATCCGGCAACAGCGAGTACGCCTTCGTGGCCAGCAGCAAACTCCGCTCGATTCAGCACGCCGAATTCGTTCGGCTGCTCCCGCAAGGAACGACGCTGATTTGTCTGCTCGCGATTTACACGCTCGTGCAATACATCGTGAGCCGCACCCGGCGTCGATGGCAGTTAGTGGGGGGCGGCATTCTCTCTGCCGCTCTTCTTGTGACCGTGACCCGTTCACTCCTGTTCACGCTCGTTGCCGGCCTCGGCCTGGGCGTCGCGCTCGCTTTCGGCTGCGGTTTTCTCCGGCGTGCTGTCATGATTCGCGGCGCACTCGCGTTAGCGCTGCTCTCCGGCGGCGCCGTCGTTTACGACTATGCGCGGCCCGGCTTTCTCCAGTACTGGTTAACGCGCGTTGAACTGCTGTCCGGATCCGACTCCCGTATCTTCAGCACTGAAAACGAAGCCCGGGGACGGGACAACGTTTCCTCCGTCAGGGCCATCATGGATCACCCTCTGCTGGGCGTTGGAACGCCCCGATATCCGGCGGAGTATTCACTGCGTCATGTTCCCGCAACTGATATACACCCGCTCCTTCAGATCGGCCTGGTGGGCGGTATTCCTGCAATTTTGCTGGCCTTCCGCATGCATTTGGTGCTGATCGTAGCAACCATTCGCAAAATGCGCACCGATGCAGGGGCGCGGAGGAGCCTTGTCCCGCTGACCGCGGTCCTCGTAACCAACGCACTCGTGTTCAATGTGATCGGAGCCGGAGGGACTATTGCGGGCTCCGACCTCGTCGCCTTCATGTTATTCGCGGCCGAGGCTATTCGGGTCACCTTCGTGCCGGCGCGCGCCAGGAGTCTGCAGCCTGACAGCAGGCCGTGGCCCTCGAGGGCGCGTCTTCGCATACGCGAGCAAGTGTCACTATGCGGATAGCGCACGTAATCTGGTGTCTGCGCACGGGCGGATCCGAATGCCTTACGATAGACCTCGCCAACGCTCAATCAAGGTCAGATCAGGTTTCCGTGCTGGTTGTCAATGACGACGCTGACACAACATTGACCGCCGCACTTGAACCACAGGTCAGGCTGGTGCGCATCGGCCGGCGGCCGGGAGATGTCGCGGTCTGGCCTTTCGTGAGATTGAACGCACTTATTCTCAGCCTTCGCCCCCACGTTCTTCACTTCCACAACGCCAGCTTAGCCTCGGTTATCGGAGTTCCAGTTCGGAAACACGTATTGACCTTACACCATAGCTACACTAGTAGCGACCACCTTCGACGCTTCGATACTGTGGTTGCCATATCGGAAGGGGTTAGACAATCGCTGCCAGTCAATCGATGCGGATCTGTTAGCGTTGTCCACAATGGCATCGCATTTCAACGGATTCGCGTACGTGAAACGCCGCCGCGCCGAATCCAGCGCATCGTGCAGATCGGGAACCTTAACCACAACGTTAAAGGTCAGGACGTACTGTTGCGTGCCATTGCAAAGCTGGGGGACGCGTTCACTGGCACGGTGGACTTCATCGGTGGCGGCGCATCGCCTGAGTTCCTACGCGGACTCGCAACTGAATTGAACCTTCTCAAACGCGTGCGCTTTCTGGGTGTGATGCCCCGTTCCTACGTGTACGAGAACCTTCAGAGATATGACCTGCTGGTGCACCCGGCGCGATCGGAGGGATTCGGATTGGTAATAGCTGAAGCAATGGGCGCCGGCGTTCCAATCCTGACATCGTCTTTGGCGGGTCCGATGGAGGTTATCGGGTCAGGCCGCCATGGGTTCCACTTCACGCCGGGTAATGTCGAGGAGTGCGCGCAATCTCTCAGTGAACTGAGCCGCAGGGTCCAG
>DATMXS010000516.1:0-3110 GCA_035561355.1 Bryobacteraceae bacterium
GGCGGCGGACCTTGCGATTGGGATTCCCGGAAAGGACTTCTTCCAGTGTTTGAGTGGTTGTGAGGGCGTCAACACGTTCGCGGATGCTGGCGCGGTGCGCGTCATCTACGGCGGCAGCAGCGGCCTGTCAGTAGACAACCGGCTGTTGAACGCGGTCGGGCCATCGCAATTGTGGACTCAGGATGCCCCGTCCGGGACCGGTGGCATCGGATTCACGGTGCCGGGACAACTTGAATCCGGCGACCGGTTCGGCTCAGCCGTATACTGACCGCGATTCCGCGTTCCGCGTCCCATGCCTGTGCGATTCGCACAGGCATGGGAGCCCCACAATCCGCCGAGGTCAGCAAGAACCCAGCAAGGATGACCGGGCACTGCCGAGGCAGGTGCGACAGCTCGTGCGCATCACCGCGGGGGGAGGCCCAGCCTGAACAGCGCGGCCCGCGACGAGTTGGACCTCCCAAACACATGCGGCATCCCGTTCATGTCCTCTGCGTCCAGGAAGCCGATCGTTCGGCATTCCTGGACTCCTAATTGGAGTAGAGCTTTCGCAGGGCGAAACCGATCGCCCTGCTCCACTTGCCGCCGTTACCCGGATCGCCCGGTGTATGCCATTGGGGATCAACGTCCTGCGCAACGATGGCATCGGCGCCATGGCGGTCTCCGCGGCGACGTCGCGGGAGCGTGCTATGCGGACTTGTCGTACGGACCGCGATGTTCGCGGCCAGGCTCGCGCATCGGAGTGGCCGTCCTGTGCTGGTTCGCTCAGCTACCGGCGCTCTTCCGGCTGCTCACGTTCATTGCACTTCCTCTGAACTTAGGGGCGTGGGCCTACCATCTGTATGACGCTCCAGGGCCGTATGACGAGGCAACTGATTCCATCACGTCCTGGCGCTAACGCGTAAGGGTCCTCGCTTATAGGCCGCCGCGCCCAGGCCGGGGTCACGTAGTAGTACTGTGTCCCAGTGACATCGTTGCCTTCGGAGGGCGTCAAACGTCTACTCTGTGTGGCACGTATCGGGAGTTGCTGACCCTCACCCCAGAACAGCGCGAAGAGTTGAGTCGCTGGGCTCAGTCCCGCACCCTGCCGGCCGGAGATGTTCTTCGGGCCCGGTTGATCCTTGTCCTTGCTGATGGACGTGTCCAGGAGTGCGCCGATCCGCATGCCCTTCATGACAAGGGCATCCGCCCCGGCGCTCTTCCAATCGGACACCAGAACTGGGAATGCCGTTAGAACAACAATCACCGGACGAGGAACGACCAACGCTGCGGCTTCGACTACCTGAAAGCCTGCGAGAGGCGTTTCCATTCTGAGATCAGTGATAACCGCGTCAGGGGTTTCCTCGGTCAGTTTGGCTATGCCAGATGCGGCGGAACTCGCCGTCACCACCGAGAAGCCGTGCATCCCAAGCAACTTGGCAAACACGGATCGGATAGATCCCTCATCATCGACAAACAGTACCTTGAACATCCGCTCTACTCGCCATCCTTACCGAAGGAGGATTCACTCCGATATTGCACACGCCCAGAAAGGGCGTCAGCCGTTGCGTCCTTGAGCGCGATATTGATCCGGTCAACGGCGTCCTCCGCAGTTTTGATCGCATCGCCATCGCCGCCCTTGTGAACGGCAAGGGATAGTGGGAACACTGCGTTTCTGATGTGGTGGTTCAGCTCCGCCATTTACTTAGCCGCTGGAGCCGCCGGCCCGCTGAGCCGCAGAAACGACGCCGCCGCCCGATAGCGCACGCGCCGGTTGTTGTCCTCGAACAGCGGAACCAGACGGAAGCGCCACGCCCGCTCGTTGCGCGATGCCGCGATCTGCGCGGCGGCGGCGCGCATCGACCATTCCGAATCATTGAACGCCTGCTCGATCTCGCTGCGAACCTCGGGCGACCGGTCCGACGACAGGACCAGTAACGTCGTCGCGCGGGCCGAAAAATCCGGGTCGCCCACCAGCGAGCTCATCGCCGAGAAGCCGTCTCCGAGTCCGGGCACCGGGATGAACCCTACGCCTTGTTGCGCCACGAACAGCATCGCCGATTTCGGCCGCTTCATGCGCCTGGCTGCGTCGCGCAGCTTGGCGCGCACGAAGCCGGTCTTCGCGCTCGCCTCTTTTTGGACGATCTGAAGGAGCAGCTGCTTTCCTTCCGGCTGATTGAGCTTGAAGAGCGTCCGTGCGGCGGCGAACGCTACCTCTGGTACGTCGTCTTCGAGCGCCTCGAGCGCAAGTCTGGCCAGCCGCGGATCGCGAAGCTCACCGATGCTCACCAGCGCCGCCTCCCGAACCAGGTGATCTTTATCGGCAGCGAGTTTTTCGAGAAGCTTCCTGGACGGGTCGCGCCGCGACAACAGGCCGAGTGCAACCGCAACTTCGCGCCGCACGTCGGGCTCGGGATCGCCGGCCCCTAGCGCCAGAACCTCTCGGGCGCTCCGGACGGGCGTTGAGTCCTGGGTCTGCGGCGCGGCCGCATTGAGTAGAAACACGAGAAGGAGCGCGGGTTTCAAGCGAAGTCCCCCCTATGTCCACATGCTACAGCAAGCTTCGCAGGCGCCCCTGTCCGCGAGAGCGCCGACGCCGTTCGCCACGCGATGGTGCATGCCATAATTAATGCGTACGGGGCGCAAGTACAAACTCTGGGTGATAACCGCCGGCGTGGTCGTCCTGATGCTGGCCGCCGCCGGCGTCATCGCCGCGCGCGTTCTGTCCCGCCGCTTCGAGCCATATGTCCGCCAGCAGGCGATCGAGTACCTGAAAAAGCGGTTCGCGAGCGAGGTAGAACTGCGCTCGTTGCACGTACGCCTGCCGCAGACGTCGCCGCTGCGCCTCCTGGTGACGCGCGGCCGTGGCGGCATTGCGCGCGTAGACGGCGAGGGGCTGACCATGCGCCTCGGAGGCCGGCCCGATCTACCGCCGATATTCGCTATCCGGAAGTTCGCTTTCGAAATCGATGTCGGCAAGCTGTTCGATGCCACGCGGACGGTGCGGCTGGTCGTGCTCGACGGCATGCAAATCCACGTACCGCCGCGAGGCGAGCATCCGGCGAAAGGCGCTGCGGCCGCCCCGAAATCGAAAGACGCCAGTCCGCCGCCGGACGGGCACCGGCCCTCTGTGC
>DATMXS010000517.1:0-43745 GCA_035561355.1 Bryobacteraceae bacterium
CACTGGGGCCGCGGCCTGCTGCGGCGCACTCACTTCCTGCTGCCCGGATGCGGCCGGGACCGGCTGCTGTGACGGCGCCGGGGCGAAACTGCCGCCGGGTGAAGCGGTGCGCGACGTCTTCACGCGAGGCGAGAAAGCGGCGATACCCGAAGCGCTCGCCGGCTTGCTTGCAGCCGGCACGGGCGACTCGGCCTGAACGGGCGCGGCCTGCGTCTGGCTCGCTGACTCCGCGGGCACCGGAACGCTGGTCTGCTCCGCCGGAACAGCGCTCTGCGGCATTGGCTCGGTAGCCGCCGCCTCGGATTGAGCCGCGGGTTGCTGCGTGGCTGTGTCCGCCTTGGTCCCGAAGAACTTCGGCACCTGGAAAGCGGCGAATGCCAGCACTCCGACCGCTACGAGCGCGCCCAAACTCATCCACAAGCCGCGATGGCTCTTTCCTTGCGCGGCGGGTGCAACCGGAGGCGGCGCCTGCTGCCATGCAGCCTGCGGCGGAACGGCCTGCGGCATCGGCTGTGCAATCGGCGCCGGCTGCGGCGCTGCCTGCTGTTGCGGCCACGTTGGCGCGGCCGCGCTCTGCGGCTGGGTCGGAACGCCGGACATGGGCGCCGCGTGAGGAGCCGCCGGCATCGGCGCCGCATTCCACGATCCCGGGCCAGGCAGCACTTCAGGCAGGAGCGCCTTCACGCTCTCGAGCGCGCTGCGGAAGGCTTGCGCCGTCTGGAACCGCTCGCCTGCATCCTTCTGAATGGCGCCCAGAATGATCTCGCTGAGCGCGGGCGGCAGCGAGGGATCGATCTGGATGGGCGGCACCGGCAACTGCTCCAGGTGCGCCACCATGATCGAGTAATCGCTATCGCCCTTGAACGGCCGCGTCCCGGTGACGAGCTCGTATAGCGAAACGCCCACTGAGTAGACATCCGAGCGCCCGTCCAGGTTCCCACTGCCCTTCACCTGCTCGGGCGACATATAGTACAGCGAGCCGAGGGTGGTGCCGGTCATCGTCAGACGGCGGTCGGCCGCGGCTTTCGCTATGCCAAAGTCCATCAGCTTGACGCCGCCGTCCGGCGTCTCCATCATGTTCGCGGGCTTGATGTCCCGGTGGACCACGCCGCGCTCATGCGCGTACCCAAGCGCCGCGAGCGTCTGGCTGATGCACTCCACGGCCTCACGCACGCCGAGCCTGCCGCTCTCCTTCAGCCGCTGCTCGAGCGTCCGCCCCTCCACGAACTCCATAATCATGAGGAGCTGATTCTCGTACCGCTGCGCAGTGTGCAGGGCCGCGATGTTGGGATGGTTCAGGCTGGCGAGCAGCTTGATCTCCCGCATGAAGCGGTCGGCCAGTTCGGGTTCATGCGCGAGGTCCGGCAGCAGGACCTTCATCGCCTCCACACGGTCCGAGATCACGTTCCGGACCTTATACACCTTGCCCATGCCACCCGCGCCAAGAATGCCGATGACCTGGTAATCGCCGATCGTATCGCCAATTTCGAATGCCATGGTTCCGCTCCCGGAGATGGAACAGCCGATTGCTACCCGAGCCCGCGTGCTGCCTGCGATGCCCGCCCTACTTAGCCTTAACTGCGTCGCCCACTTTCACCGTGCCGCCACCCGAGTACGTGCCCACCGCCGAGGCGTCGTCCACCTCAGAGAGCGTCAGTTCCCCGAGCTTGTCTTCGATACTCCGCAGGACTTTGCCTGATACCGGGTCACGCACCTCGCGGACCTTCCGGCTCACCTGAAGGCGATCGCCCACCTTGAGCCCTGCGCGGCTGCCCACGTTGATGATCACGGTGTTACCCGAAACGTCCGCCACGAGCGCATCGATTTGCAGAACCTTCTGCGGCAGGCGAGCGCTGTTCTGGCTCAAGTTCGTCGAGACCTGCGCAACCGCCTGCGTGACGGCCTCACCGATGATGGTGTTGGCGAAGTTCCGGCTCCGCATGTCTACGTTCCCGCCGCCGACGATTTCGCCGCCGCCCGCTCCGGTCAACGAGGTGCCTTTGCGTGCACTCTCGCCGATACCGTTTGCGGTAGCGAGGATCTCACCGGTATCGGTGTTGACCATGCGGGCAGTCAAGGCGACGACAGCCTTCGCCGAAGTCCGTTTCACGCCACCGAGCCCGAACCGGCCCGTCACATTGCTCAACGCCCCGCCTCCGACGCCGGTGCTCTTATCGTCGCGCCCGAACTGGGTGATGCTGCCGAGAATGATGGCATCCACGCCCAGCAGGCGCCCGATCTTGGCGGCCGTCATCGGGTCCGCGCGGTCGCTGTTCGAGAAGTTCTGCTCGGCCATGATCTTGTCGATCGCCTTGCGCTCGATGACGCTGTAAGTGCCTGAGTTGACGAGCCGCTCGACGATCAAATCGGCGATGCCCTTCCCGACGTCCTGGTCAGTCCCGAACATAGCCGAGACGCTGCTTCGGACTGTGCCGTATTCGAAATCCATCACGGCCACCCGCCTCTTCGTTTGCGCTGCGGCCGGGGGCACGAGCGCCACCGCAAGCAGGGCGGCAACGATAATGTCACGCATACTGCCTCCGTAGACACACGGGCTGCTTTCGCCCGCGGCTTATCATCATACGCGCAATTGAGGGCGCGCCGTAGCGCAAACTGCAACGCTCATCGAGCCACGCCGTCTTGAGTAACATATCATCGCAGAGATCGGCGGGAATTGACTTGCGTGTTAGATCCCGCTAACCTCGGGTTTTCACGAGGGAATCCATGAACGAAGCGCTCACGCTGCAACGCCTGCTGGTGCTGCGGAAGCTCACGCGGGCCATGTCCGAAGCCTTCCGCAATCAAGTCCGCGAATATCTCGGCACCATCGCGCCGGTCGTGCGCCCGAAAGCGCTGCTCGGCGATTACATTCAGGCCGGCGGCAAGGATTTCGCTCGAAACGCCGAACGAGCGTATACGGAACTCCGCGAATCGTACCAGAAGGTGGCCGGCGCGAAGCCGTTCAGCCTGGTGAAGGAACTGGTCTCTCCCTTCGAGATTGAAGGCGTCCTCCCTGAACTCGTTCCGATGGAGTATGCGCACGCGGCTAAGACGGGTCCGGACACCAAGACGGTCGCCATCACCACGCCGTTTCGTTGGGTTCTCACGTACGCCAATTACGGCCCCGCGCGGCTTCGGGAAATCCTTGGGATGCGCACCCCTCCCGCGGACCAGGTGCAGCGGTTTGTGCTCCATTACCTCGTGGTGAACGCCATCTTCGCGCGCCAGCCCGGCGTGCCGAAGCTGTTCGAGTCCCTCCGTTACCCGATCGACACCGTCCGTGCGCCGGAATTCGGCGACCTCCCCCTTACTGTGATCTCTGCGCCGGTCTCGACAGTGCGCCCGCCGGACGAAGTGATCGTCGAGAGCACAGAGCTCTCCGGCAAGGACGTGTTCGAGGAAGTCGCCAACCTCGAGGAGATCCGGGTTCTGACGGACCCCGTCCGCGAGCAACTCGTTGCGCTCGCTGCGACGTACGGCGAGCAGTTGTAACCGGTCTCATCGGCTAAAGCGCCGGAGCAGCCTGCTGTTGCCCGTAGTTCCAGTTCGGCCTCAGCGCAAGCGGATCCGTGCCGGCGTCCTTCTGCGCTGCCAGCCACTCGCGCGACGCCTGATCCAGTTGTCCGCCGAGGAAGTCCACTGCCCGCAGCGCTCGTGCGCGCAGCAGTTCCAGTTGCTTTCCGCGCAGGCCTTCGCCGCCCGCGGCCGCGTACTTCTGCGCGTACTTTGAGAGTTCCAGAATTGCCGTGCTGCGAGCGTTCGCAACCTGGGCGGCAAGTCGCACGAGCGTCATCCCCGCCCAGTACGACAGTTCCGGCGTGATCCCAGCCAGATCGGGATCGCCCAGATACAATGCAGTGAGCCCTCCCACTCGCCCCTCCGGCGCTATCCCCTCGACGCGCGCCTTTAGGTTGTTGCCCTGATCGATCCGCGTGACAGCCATGGCCAGGTACTCTCGGAGTTCATTGGCCCGATTTTCGAAGTACGCCGGCGGCGGCCCGCCTTTCGACTGCCCGGCTGACTTCAGATCCTGTTCAATGCGGGCCAGCCTGGCGCCGACCCACTGCCGGTGGTATGCCGTTCCTTCACGCACGCCCAGGGCATCACAGGCCTCCAGGAGGTATCTGGCGTCGCGCTCCGGATCCGAGCGATCCGTCAGCCACCGGTAGTAGCGCTGGGCAAACTCCCATTGCCTCGAATCGCCGATCCAGGCCAAGGCCACCAGCGCCAGCGAAGACCGGGCAATGTCGTCCTCGTCTTTCTCGTTCTGCTTCAGAAGCGCGCCGAAGGCGGGCGCCGCCTCGCGGATGTCGTACAGCACCGCGAGCGCCACCAGCTTCCGCAAGTTCGGAGGTTCCTGCTGGCCAGGCGCTTCTTTCGCTATGAAACTTGCCGCCTGGTTTCGGTCCACCGGCGCGGGCACAGGCGAGGCCGCAAACCTCGGGTGCGCGGCGAGGTACTGCTCCAGCCGCTGCTGGTCGTTTGATCCCTGGGGAAACATTCCACCCTCCCTACATGCTCCGGCTACGGCGAACATTGCACAGCATAGTGCTGAGGCGAGCACCGCAGTTCTGCGCGGCATCGCTCACCACAACTGTTCGATCGCCCCGGTCGCGTTGGCGCTGCGAAGAAATTCGACCGGGTTCCCTTTCTTGCAGCCCATATCGATCTCACGAGGCCTGATCGGGTCGCTGATCCGTCTTCTGCCGTCCATTCCCCGGGATTGCGAATTGGCGCGCCCGCCGGCGAACATCAACTCCGTAGCCGGGCTCGCGGCGTGGTAGGCGTCCATCAAAATGTGGCCGAACTCGTGAGGGAAAACAAACGGAAGCGTATCCGTGGTCACGGAGGTTTGCCGAAGAAACGCCGTGTTCCGGTAATTCTCTTTGGGCTGCAAGCCAGCGGCGCGATGTGCCAGCGGCGGAATGCCGAGGCCGTACGCTTCCGCCATGTTCGCGACCACGAAAACGTCTATCCGGTCGCCGCCGGTATCGTAGTTCTTCACCAGCACCCGGTTCTTCAGCGTCCCATAGTGAATCATGGACCACGGCGCCATGTCGAGGTCCGCGTTGTTCATGCGCCCGACCTCGACCGGATGGTTCAGATCGCCACTTGCCACGACGCTCAGGACGATCGTGGACTTGAGCGGATCTCCGACCAGAACATCCGCACTCGCGATTGCTTCACCTTCCCGCGGCGGATTCGGGACTACGCGTGCATTCGCATCGACCGCCGGTTCAGCAGCGGCGAAGCACGCGTTGACGGCGTCCGCCAGCTTAGCAGCGGTTGCCTCGGGAGTATCGTCCTTCACGGATACAATGGAGATTGTCTTCTCCGTCGCTTCGATCTTGACCGTGACGGTGATTGTCCCCGCTCCCACGGCCAGCTTCCCCTGTGGGTTCGCGATTGCGAAGAGGTTCGCCGGCGCGGGCACCTCCCGGATATCGAGGATCTTCACTCCAAGGTTCGCCTGAGCGTACCTTTGCCGAACCGCCTTCAGCACCTGTTTGCGGGTGGCATCGGTCCCGGCGACGGCAGTCCCGGTGGCCGGGTCTTTTAGAATGTGAATCGAGAGCCGCACGCGCCACCGGTCCTTCCCGACCGGTAGTTCGGCTATCACCGCGCACTTCTTCCCGCCCGTTCCGGGGCACCGGGGGATCTCATACGTTGCGCGGATCTTCTCATCCAGGATCTCGACCGCTTCGTCGCCGTCGTCCACGCAATCGGTCACCAGGATCGTCTGGGCCGCAGCGGCCTCCCGGTCTTCCTTATCCGTTACGAGGCGCAGGTAAGCCGAACGAAACGCCTTTGGCGCCGCTCCGAGCGCTTTGCACTCGAGCGAGTCGATCTTGCGCATGGCGGCATTCGCCGTGCCCTCAAACGTGCGGTACGATTTCACCGCTCCCTTCGCGTCGTAAACCGGGCGGAGCGCCTCGAGTTTCGCGCGCAGCGAACCTCCAGCGGCCGGATCCACCACTTCGACTCTGAACGCGTCCGCATCGGCATCGGCATCCGCATTGAACCCGAATCCAGCCGGAAAAGCCCTGCTCCCGTCAGCGCCGGCCTTGGTGGGTATGTGGTTACTCACCTGCAACTCGGTTAGCGGCGTATCGTGCATGTAGTTTCCCTCGTCGGCCGTCCCGCGCACAAAACGGATCGAAACCGGCGGGGCGCTTTTCTTGAAAAACTTGTGCATCGCATCGGCTGCTTTAGCCAACATCGACACCTTGGCCTCCGGTACGGTGACACACTCCCCCGCCCTCAGCGGCCGATTCAGATACATCTCATTGTTTTTCTCTTTGCGGAGCGGACCACAATCCAGGAATCCGTTAGCGATCGCTATGGTGCACAGCGTATCGCCGTCCTTCGCCGTCACTAGGTTCGGCATTCGCTACTCCGAAGTCACAGTCTCATCCATGTCGGGAAACTCGATCTTGCACTGGCCTGGATCGAAGCCCTCCACACGCGCATAACCGTTCTCGTCCAGGGTCCCTTCGGCTACACGTCCATCGGGTACGGTCACCTTGTAACGCTCGCCGGGAACGGGGTTACCGTTCATATCCAGCAGCTTGATCTCGATGTAGTGCGTGGGCGGCGGCGCCGGATCCGGTGGTGGGGGTGCTCCGCCGGCGATCACCGGAGACGCGGAGGAAGTGTACTGCGGCGGCGGCCCCGGCTTGAACGGTACGCTCTTCGGTTTACCGTACTTGCCAGCCTTGCGCTCGAGTTGCTCCTTTCTCAGTTCGTCCATCCGGCCCGGATCGGCCTGGTCGGCGTCCTCCGCAACGTCGGGAGCGGCTGGCGATACTCCGCCTCCCGGGGAACCGGACCCGGCGGGCGAGCCCGGACCCGAGTTGATCTTCACTAACTGGCCCTCGATCGTTACCAGACTGCCCTTAATCGTGACGCCGCTCGGATCGATCACGACGCTGTTGCCGCCGCATTTCAGTGTGATGCCGGCGTCGGCCTGTATGATCGCAGTCGTCCCGGCTTTCAACAGGTAGCCAATGGCGACTTTCGTCGAGTAGCCCTGCTGGTAGTCTTCGGCAACGGCGCCGGACACCTTCACCGAGCGGCTCTGGCTCACCTCCAGCGCCTGCTTCCCGGTGATCATGAGGTGGTGATCCTTGCCGACCTCGACTTTTTCGTCCTGATCGACCTTCTTATGACGGTTGTTCTTGATGTGGATGAAGCGGTCCTTCTCGACAACCGTGTGCTTATCGTTCAGGACCGTTTCGAACGCGTCGTTGAGCACGCGCGTATCCATATTGTTCTGCGCGTGAATGAAGATCTGCTCGCCTTGGGGGGAGTCTTCGAAGCGCAACTCGTTGAACCCACCGCCGTCCTTGGTGTTGGTCTTAAAGGTCGTGATTGTGTTCTTGTCCGGCAGCGGATACGGCGGCATCTCGGTGGCGTTGTACACCCGGCCCGTAATCAGCGGGCGGTCCGGATCGCCTTCAAGGAAGCTCACCACAACTTCCTGACCTACCCTCGGTATGTTGATCGCGCCCCAGGTGTTCCCTGCCCATGGCTGGGAGACGCGGATCCAGCATGAACTGTTGTCGTCTCCCCTGCCGTCCCGGTCCCAGTGGAACTGCACTTTGACACGGCCGAATTTGTCCGTATGGATATACTCCGACGACGGACCGGTCACGACGGCCGTCTGGCAACCGCGTATGAACGGCTTCGGCGTTACGCGCGCAGGGCGATACGGAACGCTCGCCGGAATCGCCGTGAACCGGTTTACATAACGGTCCTCGCCCAATTCCGTGCCGGAATAAAAGCCTGTCTGTTGCGCCTCATGCGTGACGCCGGTCAGCAGATACTCCTGATTCGCGGCCTCGCAATCGTGCTCCTTGAGTTCGAATTTAGTGCCCGCCGCGAACGCCCGGCAATTTCCTTCACCAGCCCCCGTGACGTGCGCGGTCTCCTGCTCCTCCATCCGCAGGCGCGTTAAGGTATCGCCTTCAGCCCTCTTTTCGAAGCCGCCCGGATAATCATACAGTTCGAAAGATTTGTTCTGATTCAGGTCGATCTGGCTTTCGGTGTTGGACAGCAAGTCCGTCGCAGGCGTGGTGAAATTCCAGTCGTTGAGCGCACACCTGCCGCTTCGGAACTCCCGCGTCAGGTTAAAGGCGAGCACCGTATCTTCGCCGCGGTTGAATCCCCTCCCTTCGGTTCGCTCGAATCGCGCGGTGGGCTGGCCGCACTCCGGATTCGCCGAGGGGGAATCGCCCAGCACCAGGACGTGCTTGCCGTTCTCATGCCGGAAAAAGAAGTGGATTCCCGCGAACTCCATCAGCCGCATGATGAAGTTCAGAGCCGTTTCGCGGTACTGAACGCAGTATTCCAGGGTTGGGTAACTGCCGGAGAAATTCGTTTCGAAATCTCCCGCTTTGAACTCCTTCAGCACCGCCTCTATGATCTGTGTGATCTTCTTGTCCTGGAAGATCTTGCAATCGGATGTACGGCTCAGCAGCCAGACCCAGGGCACTACCGTCGCCCGGTATCGGGAGATGCGCGCCACCGAGGGCAGTTGCGTAAAACGCGAAACGATACCGTTGAAATAGCGAAACTCGCCTTCCGCCGGCAGTTGAATGCCCCACGTGATCGGCTTGCCCACGATCTGCGTGTAGTCCGCCGCCGGCTCCTCACTCAGCAGCTCCAGTTCGAAGTGGAAGAGTTGCGAAACACTCTCGGTTCCTGTGAACCCGAGCAGCTTGACTTTGTCCGCGCCTAGCGGCGTTTCCACCACCAGCATGCGGCTCTTGCCTACGAAATTTGCGGCCATGCCGACCCCTCCACACTACATAGTGGCGGCGAAGAACCCGGGAGCCGTGCGGGTCCACCGCCGGCCACCGGGTCCCTACCCGTCACGTCACTCGCTACACCTCGTACGTGAAGTTGCCGTCCTCGCCCACACCCACCCGGACTGCGGTGACCTTCAACCCATCCGCGATCCAGCCCAGCAGCCGGCGGGCGATCTCAGGCAGCAACGTATTCGTGAGGATATTGTCCACGTTGCGCGCGCCGCTCTCCACTTCCGTACAGCGCTTCCCGACTTCCTCGACCAGCGCCTCATCGTATGTCAGCGCGATCCTGTGATTCTCCAGCATCCGCTTCTGGATCTTCTTGAGCTTCAGCCGGATGATCACCTTCATCGATTCGTCGCGAATCGGGAAGTACGGCAGGATCACCATGCGGCCCAGGAACGCCGGCTTGAACACCTTGTTCAACTCCGGCTTCAGCGC
This sequence comes from Bryobacteraceae bacterium, assembly GCA_035561355.1. Lineage (GTDB taxonomy): Bacteria > Acidobacteriota > Terriglobia > Bryobacterales > Bryobacteraceae > DATMXS01. The sequence continues at coordinate 9,252 of DATMXS010000517.1, forward strand.
CTTCACGATACCCTCGGCACTCGGCGTCGTCTCCGGGTCCGCGCAGAGTTTCATGAACGTGTCCGTCGCCGCGTTGGTGGTGAGGATGATGATCGTGTTCTTGAAGTCGATCTCGCGTCCCTCGCCGTCCTCCATGTTGCCCTTATCGAACACCTGGTAGAACAGCTCCAGCACATCGGGATGCGCCTTCTCAACTTCATCGAGCAGCACCACCGAGTAAGGCCGCCGCCGGACAGCTTCGGTCAGCACGCCGCCCTCGCCGTAGCCCACGTAGCCCGGAGGCGAGCCCTTCAGGGTCGATACCGTGTGCGCTTCCTGAAACTCCGACATGTTGATGGTGATGATGTTCTGCTCGCCGCCGTAGAGCATGTCAGAGATCGTGAGAGCGGTCTCGGTCTTGCCGACGCCGCTGGGGCCCACCAGCATGAACACGCCCACTGGCTTCTGCGGATCGTCCAAACCGGCGCGCGACGTCACGACGCGCTGCGAGATCAACTCGAGCGGGTAATCCTGGCCGATAACACGCTTCTTCAGATACGATGGCAGTTCGAGGACGCTCTGGATTTCGTCTTTCACCATCTTGCCGAGCGGAATGCCCGTCCAGCCCGAGATCACTTCACCGACGATCTGACCATCCACGCAAACCTGGACCAGCGGCTCTTCGCCCTGGACCGCCGCGAGTTCCACGTTGAGTTTCTCCAACTCAGCGCGAAGCTCGTCGAGGGATATCGCAGGCTGCACCGCTGCGCCATCGCCCGCCGGTTGCGCCGCAGGAGCGATGCCAGCTACAGTGCCTTCAATCTGGCCGCGCAAGTCGCGAATGCGCTGAACCAGCCCGACTTCCCGATCGAACCGAGCGCGCTTCTGCCCGAGTTCCTCGAAGGCGGCCGCTTTCTTCGCGGCGAGTTCCGCAATCCGCTCCGCGTGGTTAGCCCCAACCTGCTCCTCGCGCTGCAGGATGCTGGTCTGAAGCTCGAAATCGTCGATCTGCCGGGTCAGGTCTTCAATCGCCGGCGGCACCGAGTTCTGACCCAGCGCCAGCCGCGCGCACGCTGTATCCAGCACGCTCACAGCCTTGTCCGGCAACTGCCGCCCTGCGATGTAGCGGTGGGAAAGCTTAACCGCCGCGTTCACCGCCTCGTCCAGGATCCGTACCTTATGATGCTTCTCGAGCGACTTCACCACGCCGCGCAGCATCACCATGCACTGCGTCTCGGTCGGCTCCTCCACCTTCACAACCTGGAAGCGGCGGGTGAGGGCTGGGTCCTTCTCGAAGTACTTCTTGTACTCGGACCACGTAGTCGCCGCAATGGTCCGCATCTCGCCGCGCGCGAGCGCCGGCTTCAGCAGGTTGGCAGCATCGTTCTGGCCTGCCTGCCCGCCGGCCCCGATCATCGTGTGCGCTTCGTCGATGAACAGGATGATCGGGGTCGGCGAGGATTTCACTTCCTCGATCAGGCCCTTCAGCCGGTTCTCGAACTCACCCTTCACGCCCGCTCCGGCCTGAAGCAGCGCGAGGTCGAGTGTACGCACTGCCACGTTACGCAGCGGCGGGGGCACGTCACCCTTCGCCACGCGCTGCGCGAAGCCTTCCACGACGGCGCTCTTGCCAACGCCCGCCTCACCCGTGAGGATGGGGTTGTTCTGCCGGCGCCGCATCAGGATGTCGATCATCTGCCGGATCTCGAAATCGCGGCCGAGGACCGGATCAAGCTTGCCGGCCTTCGCGTTCGCGGTTAGGTCCACGGTGAACTGATCGAGGTTCGGCATCGCGCCGCCGGGCCGCGCGCCCGGCGCTCCCGGACCCGCACCGGCGACACCCGCTGCGAGCGGTGCAATCGCGTCCTCGTGCGAACCGGAGACGATCGCGTTGAAGTCCTTCTTGAGCGCGTCCGCCTGGATCTTATCGAACTCTTTCGGGCTCACTTCGCGCATCAGCCGGGCGAGATCCTCGTGCGTCGCGAGCGCCAGAATCGTGAAGCCCGTCCGGATCTGTCCCGCTCCGAAATCGATCGTCCCGATGGCCCATGCTTCCTTGAACATGGTGACAATCTGCTCGCTCCAGGCCGGGTTCCTGGCGCTGCCGCGCTTCAGTTTATCCAGGCTTCGCATCACCTCCTGCGTCATGCGGGAAGGGTCCACGCCGAAGTGCCGGGCGATGCACGCGAAGTCGCCATCGGTCTGGTCGAGCAGCTTGAATAAGTAGTGCTCGATTTCGATGTTGTAATTAGTTCTGGAGACGCATACCGTCACACCCTGCTCGAGGGCGTTGCGACTCTCATCGTTCAGCTTGCCGATCAATGACTTGAGATTGACACTCATCAAAGCCTCGTTTCACCAGGCGGCGGAGCCGCGTGACCGGGAGCCACACAAACCGATTCCCGTCCGCTCTCCCGCCTTTCTCAGTTCCTGCTTCTCGCTTCTGTTTTCGGCACGTCACAACTGCAAAACGGTCTCGTCCGCGTCCTGCCCCAGCGGCGCCGACCGCGCCCAGGAGATCCACCCAAGCCGTGGGGCCGTCTGGTCTTCCCGCCCCAACTCGCACGGCGGAACCTCACCCCGGGCCAGCACCAACTGCACTTCGAAATCGATCTCGTCGCGGCCGTAGAAACGGGCCAGCGATCGCAGGGAAGCGTATGCGGTCCCCGTCGGCAGGAAATCCAGGTACTGGGGAAGCGTCAGCGGCCCGAGTTTGATCCGCACCCTTGCCTGCTCGTTCCACGCCTCATCGCCCACAACCGCGCCGAACGCCAGCCGCTCCGAATCTGTGGTTTCACCGCGCTCCAGGCAGGATTGCGTCCCGCGGTCCAGCTTGTACCATGCGCCCGAGAACTGTATCACTCGGACCGGCACACCGAAGTAATCCTCAAGCGAGCTCTCGAGCGAAACGGCCGACCGCACCCTGCACGCCAGCAACCCGGTATAGAATGCCAGCGAATGGTCCGGAACCGCCTGCCGTTTTTCGAGGCCTCGCGTTCCCAGCCCGATCAGTTCCAGCAGGTGACGCGAAAGCTGATCACGCCCGGTCCGCTCATAGTCCACGTCGAAGCGATACTTTTCCCACGCGCGATAGAACAGCGACAGCATGCGGTGGTTGAAGATGTCGAGAAAGTCACGCATGGCGTGGTCGCGCAAGCGTGAACGCTCCGCCACGAGTTGGGTGTAGTAGATCGGCAAGGCTCCCTGCGGGCCGGTCAACCCCATGAAGTTGACCGTCATGCCGGCCGGCGCGCCATCGCGCCACTCGAATCCCTGAATCTCGCTCGCTGGAAAGCTGTTGGAGTTGTGAACTCCGAAACGGGCACACTCCGTCTTCGGCTGCGCGAAGCCGCCCACAGGGCTGCGGCCCGGGGACAGCCGCTCCACCAGGCGCACAGCCTGAAAAAAGTCGAACAGGTACGGATGCTCGGCCAGCTTCGCGTCGAGGCCGTATCGTTCTACAGCAAGACCAGTTGCCCCGCCCTCGGCGGCCATTCCTTTAAGACCTCTTTTCTTTGCTGCGTCCGCGCCACGAGCTGGCTGAAACTGTTCATCGTGACGTACAGGCCCAGGAAGCGCTCCACTACGCTCGCGAACAGGTACGCGCCGCCGCCTACGAACTGCTCCTCGTCGAACTCCATTTCAACGCGCGTGCCGCGCACAAAGGAGATACCCGCCTCAGAAACTACGCGCGCGAAATGCGGGCGGCTGGCCAGCGAGAGAATGCCCTGGATCTGCTTCTCGGAGTAGACCGAGTCAGTGAAGTTGTACAGCCTGAGAATCTCCTGTAAGGCCTCCTTGCCATCTGTTACGAGTGACAGGTAATTGAGCGAAAGCTGCGATATCAGACGCCACAAGGAGCTCTTCCCAACCGGCGGACGCAGAGCAGGCGTCGGCTTGCGCAGAGTCAGAATGCGACGGACCGCGGGCATGCCTTCCAGTTCGAAATCGCCCTGCTCGGAGCCGAACGGCAGCCGCGCCGGCAAGTCGCGGTTCGTACACAGGCAGCGAAGCGTCAATGCGTCCGCGGCCGGCTTGGACGGTTTGCCGGAAAGATCCAGCAGGGAGATGTAGATGTCGGTCCCCTCGTCGTTCCGCCGCGCCGACGCGCGCCGGCTCGCGTGCCAGAACGTCTGCTTCTTTTCCCTGAGGGTGGCGTGCCGGTAGGAGTAAAACGGCTCGTATTTTACGATCTCATGGTCCTGCGGGTTCGCGCTGACGACGCTTTCGATCGAGAAGATCTCCAGCGCGTGCCGCCGCCGCACGTCGGGAACCACCTGATACTCGTGCTTGAGCTGATCCAGCAGGATCGGCTCCGCCGTGTGCTCGAACAGGTTGATGATGGGCGAGGTAGCGGGCCGCAGCGTCTTCGCCGTCACACCCACTTCGAGCGCCTGCTGCCGTTCCGGCCGCTCAAAAGGCGAGATCAGGAAGATCAGCTCCGCGCGGTCTTTGAGACCTGCCGCCGCGAGCGCATCCAGGTTGCTCAACTCGAAGAAGAAGAACTTCTCGGGGAATGCGAAGTACTCCTGCAACAGGCGGTAACCCATGAACGATCGACGCGGATACGGCAGCAGCGCTTCGTCCTCCTCGAACCCGACGGCCCGCAGACTCCCCGGCGGCAGCTCCACCTGGCGCGCCTTATCCCGGCCGGGCTCCCGCACGATCACCTGCGAGCAGTTGTTCATCAGCAGCTCATACAGCGAGTGCACGATGTTGCTCTCACCGCTCAGGTGGAAGCGGTACTTCCGCATCTGCAGCTTGTCGAACGAGACATCGGGGAGGCATTTGAGCTCCACCCGGAGCGCCGCAACGGTGTTCGGCGCCCGCAGCGGCGGGTTCAGCCGATCCGGCGAGGTCCATTGCGCTTCGGCCACGCGCACCGGCCACAGCGTCGTCTCGTAACAGGTTCGGAACCGGCACGGCACGCCGTCCACCGGCTTCGAGTACAGCAGCGATCCGCGTGGGATCTTCAGCCCGGCGGTGAGCTTCGCCTGCTCCGGATTGACGTGAAACTCCACCACTGACATCGACGGGATCGGCCGGATGTAATGCGGATAGACGATCGAGAGCAGCGATTCCGTGATCTCCGGAAACTCATCATCGATCTTCAGGTGAACGCGCGCAGCGAGAAACGCGAACGCCTCCACCATGCGCTCCACGTGCGGGTCTTCGCAGGTGTCCGCATCCAGTTGCAGGCGCGCCGCAATCTTCGGGTACTTCTCGGCAAACTCCGCGCCCATCTGGCGGAGGTACGTCAACTCGCGCTCGTAGTAATCGAGAAGCTCGTCCCGCAAGCGCTAATCCCCCCTGATCTCGTACTCGCGGCTGGAAAGCTCCAGCGTCGTATCGAAACTGACCCGCTCGGGGGCCGGGTCCATGTCGAGCAGTCCTTCAATGACGAAACGCAGCACCCTGGAGTTTGGGCCTGCCGATTCGAGCGTCACCCGCGCGCCCTTGATGCGCGGCTCAAAAGCCGAGATTGTGCCTTCCATCATCCGCAGCAGCCGGTTTTGATCGTGGACCGCCTGGATCGTCAGGTTTGAAATGTCAGGAAGCCCGTAGTTGAACAGGGATTTGTAGAGCAGCGAACCGGTTTCCGTCACTCCGTCCGGGTTGCGGCGCGTATTGAGCAGCCACTCCAGGTCGCGGCGCAGTGCGGCCTTGAGCTGCCGCACAGACTGCAGACGCCCGGAGGGCGGGTCGGCAGGACTGCCGGGATCGTTGTCGATCAGGCGGTCGAGAACGGAAAGTGTGACGTTCGGATCCGGCTCGAATCGCGCCATGGGCTACCTCGCAAGGCCCAGCGCCTGCACCGGGTCGAGGCGGCAAATCCGGCTGTACAACTTGTGTTTCTCCTCCGGGCTCATCTCCGTGTTCTGAATTGCCCGGTACATCAAGCCGAGGGCGTGTGCGACGGTGTCCGCCGGCTCCCAATCCTCGAGCTTCCGGCGGTCGATCTCCTCCGCCAGGCTTTCGAGGATCGGCATCGCCACTTCTGGATGGCCGGCGCCGAGGCATACCTGCGCCAACTGGACCCGTCGCTGGAACCGAACGCGCCCGCACGGCGCCTGCGCGGCTTCCTGGCTAAGGATGTCCACAGCCCCGCGTGCGTCGCCTGAGCGCATCGCCTGCATCGCCATGTCGTAAGCATCCGGCGGACGTTCCTCGCCGCCGGCGTCCTGCTGCTCCGGATCCGGCTCGGGTGTCGGGGCTGAATACCAATCGTTCGCCGGCGCAGCAGCGGGCGCAACCGTACCCACCTGGTCCGCGATCCACTGCCGCGTCTCGGCGTTCGCGGTCGGCGTGTCGTCCATGAGGCTGCGATCCACCAGGCTCGGGATGTCCGTCAGCAGGGCCCGCAGCTCGGATTTGATCGCCGCCGCGACTGCCGAATACCCGATGTTCTCGCAGGCCTGCACCGCGTAGCGCTGCGCGTCCAGCCAGGCGCGGCCGCACGGCTCGGCAAGCGCATTCTCGACGGCGTCGAGCGCCTCCTGCCAATAGCCTTCCGAGGCCAGCCGCTTCACTTCCTGACGCACTTCGGTCGGAGGAGCCTCAAGCAGCGCCGCATCGGGTTCCGGCGCCCCGACCCGCAGTTCACCCCATCTCAGCGCGCGAACCAGCAGGTAGCCCGCCGGATTGTACGCGTCATTCTGCCTCAGCCACCGCGCAGCGCCGGCGACACGCGCAATCGCATCGTCGCGATCGACGGGTTCCGGCGCAAGCGGTCCTTTAGGCCGCGCCAACGCCCGGGCAGGCGCCGCCGCTGCCGCCGTATAAGAAGGTTGCGGATCCGACCACGAGCTTTCAGCCGGCGTCTCCGCTGCTTCACTGCTGTCGCCCCACCCGCCGTCTGACGCAGCCACCGGCTGCTCGACACCGCCACCGCTCTCCTGCTGCTTCTTCTTCGTGAGCAGGACGTGGACGACCTGCTTCACTTCCTCCAGAGTCTTCTTGAGACTCCCGAGGTTCGGAGAATAGTCCGCAAACTTCTCGTCGCAGAACTCCGCCAGTGCGTCGAGGGACTCCAGACAGCCCGTGAGCTGCTGCATCCGGTCTTCGTAGAAACCCTTCGGCGACTCATCGAAGGCCGCGTCGAACTCCTCCGGGGTAAGCTTGTGCTCCGCGATGGCTTGGGCGCGCTGTTCCGCTTTTCCTGAATCGGTTTCGTACGGAACCGACCGTGATTCGCGGTAATTGAACCAATCGAGCCCCGTGCGCGTCAGCGTCACGAGTTTGACGCCCTTGTCCAGCCGCGAACCGACCCACTCGAGCGGCGTCGCCCGCATCTCCAGGTCGCCGTCCTCGATCTCGGGATATAGCGTATCCCAGAAGTTCTCGAGCAGGTTCCTGAGGAGCTCCAAACTCTCGAGTAGCCCGCCGTAACCTTCGCGCCGTAGGTGCGCTTCGGTCAGCCACGCCGCGATCTGGAGATCCTTGCTCTTTTTCGCAAGCGCCTCGGAGCACAGCTTCGAGGTGAGAACCCAGTCAGCCTTCTTGCGCTCGCGCTGCCACTCGCCCTGCGCAATATCCTCCTCTTCCCTGCGCGCTTCCTTGATCTGGTCGTAGATCGGCGCGTACCGCAGATTTTCGCCGCTCGGGTTGTCACCCGGGATCGGATTGAGAAGGTCGTCCCGAAGAGGCATGGCTCCTTGCTGTATTGAACGCCTAGTTCACGTTTCCAGCTTCGACCGACGCCGAGGCAGGCTGCGTCTCAATAAAGAGTTCGCGCAGCTCGAGAAGAGGAATCTCCTCGCCGTCCACAAGCAGCATCTTCTGGCCGTACGGGATCTCCGAGCCGTCCTCCTCCTCTTCCCACACGGTCTCGCGCCCCAGACGGACAGCGTCGTCGGGGTACTGCGGCGTGAGCGGGGAGAGCACCGGGATCAGGACCTCGCCCAATTCCTGACCCTTGAATGCGGGCCCGGTCCGGACCACGGCAGGCGCCCACAGGAGGTCGCGCAGCCGCTTCGGTGGCGTCATCGTAATCGATGCGATGTGGGCGAAGGGGATCCAGATGTAGGACCCGGCGGCGAACGTCTCCAGACGCGCCCCGATGCGGGCGTCAGCGTCGGAGAGCGATTCGAACGGCCGCCCGTTGAACGTGCCCTTGAACGGCGGCGCGTCCAGTGGCTTCATCGAGGAATACTCGCGCTTCGCGAACATCTCCTGGCGCGCGCGCTCCCCGTGCATCACGCCGCGATACAGCAGCGTCCCCATCTCGGAGTCGGGACCCGCCTGCGATAGCACGTGAAGGTGTTTCTCGGCGCGGTCATAATCGCCCGAGAAGCAAAGCAGCTCAAAGAGAAACGTGCGGCGCTTGGGATCGGTCGGATTGTCACGAACCTCGGCTGCGAGCGCCTGCACGGCCTCCGTGAGCTTTCCGGCCTGGAACAATTCTCTAGCGTTCATCGGAAAGCTCCTATTCAGCTTGCGGCATAAAGTCAGTGCGGCTTGCGGCCGGAGGCGCACGTGCGCCCCAAGCCACAAGCCACAAGGTGCAGCACATCTGCGCGCCCGAAAGCGCGCGAGTGCCGGGTTAGCCGCCCTTCACCTGCTTCATGTCCCACCACGTCTTGATGGCGCCACCGAGCGTGCCGTCCGGCTTCTGCTCTTTGTACTCGAACTCCACCTTGCTGAAGTTCAGGCCGATCTGGTCCATCGGGATGACGCCGCCTGCACCGGTGCCGTTCGTCTGATACGACGAAACCAGCAAGTCGGAGAACGTGACCTTCAGGTACTCCTGCTGATCCTTGCCGGCCTTGCGGCACGTCAGCGTGGCGTGCTTGATGTGGTTTCCGGTCGAGCAGTTCAGCATTAGCTTCGGGCTCGCCTTGTTCACGCGCATCGTGAAGTTGAAGTCCTGGAATGAGACCCTGCCCGCCCCCATGCCGCCGCCATGTGATGCCGTACCTTGTTGGTTGGCGCCCCAGGAGAACGATTCGATCTCGATCTCGGCCTTATGCTTGGAGTCTTGGCTTTCTCCCTCGATGCCATCGATCTTGAGGAAATAATCAACTAACGCCATTCAATAATCCCTCCTGTGCTGACTGGATGAACGGACACACGACGCCGCGCACCCATGAATTACGCGCGGCGGGCGTGCGTCCCTGCCCTCCGCGCGCAGTAACTGCGTTGTTAACCGCGGGCCGACGGCGGAAGGTCCGCCACTAACCGCAGCGAAACGGTCAGTTCATCGAGCTGGAAGTGCGGCCGCAGGAATGCGACAGCCCGGTAGCAGCCCGGCTTGCCGGCGATCTCCGTGACGTCCACGCGCGCCTCGCGCAGGGGATACTGCGCTTTGACGAGCGCGCTCGCGCTGTCGTCCTCGGTGACGTACTGCATGATCCACTGATTCAGGAAGCGCTCGCAGTCCGTCCGTGACATGAAGCTGCCCACCTTGTCCCGCATGATGGTCTTCATGTAGTGCGCGAACCGGCAAACGGCCAGCAGGTACGGCAACTGCGCCGACAGCCGGGCGTTCGAGTTCGCCGCCTCACTGTCATACTGCTTCGGCTTCTGCGTCGATTGCACGCTGAAGAACGCCGCGTAATCGGTACCCTTGCAGTGAACCAGCGGGATGAAGCCCAGGTCCGCGAGTTCCTTCTCGCGGCGGTCCGTGATGGCGACCTCGGTCGGGCACTTCATCGCGACATCGCCTTCGTCCGTCTGGAATGAGTGCGTCGGCAGGCCTTCCACCAGTCCGCCGCCTTCCACGCCGCGGATCGATGCGCACCAGCCGTAAGAAGCGAAGCTCTGCGTCAGCCGCGCGCCGAGCGCGAAAGCCGCGTTGCCCCACAGGTACTTGCTGTGGTCCGTGCCGTCGACGCCTTCTTCGTAGTTGAATCCCTCGATCGGCTTGGTGTCTTTGCCGTAGGGGAGCCGCGCCAGCACATGCGGAACGCACAGGCCGACGTAGCGCGCGTCGTCGCTCTGGCGGAAGCTCTTCCACTTCGCATACTCGGTGGTGTCGAAGATCTTCGCCAAGTCTCTCGGCTGGTCCAACCCAGTGAAGCTCTCCAGGCCGAACAGGTCGTTGCTCGCGGCGGTCAGGAACGGGGCATGAGACGCCGCCGCAACCTGCGACATCTTCTCGAGCAGCTCCATGTCCTCCGGATGCTTCCCGAATTCAAAGTCGCCGATCATGGCGCCGAACGGCTCGCCGCCGAACACGCCGAACTCTTCCTCGTACACCTTCTTGAACGTAGCGCTCTGATCGAACTCCGGCGCCCGCTGAAGGTCACGCAGCAGCTCTTTTTTGGATACGTTGAGAACCCGGATCCTAAGGTGCGTGCTCGTCTCGGACTGGTCCAGCAGATACCGCAACCCCCGCCACGTCCCTTCGAGTTTTTGGAACGACGGATGGTGGAGGATCTCGTTCAACTGGATGGACAGCAAATGATCGATCTGCGCGATGCGCGCGTTGATCATTGCTTCCGTGTCCCGCGAGAGCGTCATCGACCCTTCGAGGACCTGGTTGACAAACTCCTTCACCAGTTCCTTGCCCCGCTCTCGCGAGGCAGGGTCTTTGGCAAGGCGCCCTTCGTCCACGATCTGGTCTAACAGGGTGGACTCGAGGACCTGCTCCTGCGCCTGCTTCGGTGCGGAGGCGGATTGCGGATCACTCATTGGTTCCCTCCTCGCCCTTCAGCTCGGTCCGCAGCTTGTCCATCTTGTCATTGCTTCGGACTACGTCCTGGAGAACCTCGTCGAGCTTTTCATTGCTCTGGAGTGTGCCGCGCAGATCCGACAGCTTCGTGCGCAGGTCCAACAGCTCGCGCAGAGGCTTCACCTGCCGCGCCACTTGCTCGGGCTCGAAGTCCTGCAGGCTCTTGAACCGCAGGTCCACCTTCAGCTGGCCCGCGTCCGGGTCCTCGCTGAGCTTGTTCTCAACCGAGAACGCCAGGTGGGGTTTCATCGCCTCGACGACGCCATCAAAGTTGTCCGGGTTCACTTCAACGAACTTCCGGTCTTTGAGGCGGGGAAGCGGAGCTTCAGGTTGGCCGGTGAAGTCCGCCAGAACTCCCATTACAAATGGTAGTTCCTTGACTTCAATGGCATCGCCGACTTCCACGTCGTACGTGATGTGTACACGTGGAGGTCTCACTCGTTCGAGCTTCTTCTGAACGCCTTCTCCTCTTGCCATTTGCGCTCCCTTCGGATGGAGTAGGTCCGTGCGGACCCATGCGTTGCGCCAGTCTATCAGAAAACAGAATCCTTAACCATACTTTTTCCGCGGCAGAGTCCGGCACTCACGGATTGAATTTCGAGAGGTGAACAAATTCAATGTCCAAGCGCCTGTCCACGCTTAACTGGTGCTGCCGATCACTGCTGTGAATTTCCCCAGGGGCTAGTGCTATCAGAGCCCTCAATCTCATCTGTTGTTCCCGATTGTCGTAAGGCTGCCGCGCCGTTGCGATGCTAACCGTCATCACACGGCAGCTATCGGCAACCCGGCGAACAGGGGTATGCGAATTCCCAGTACCCCCCCCACTGCAGCCCCAGGACTATTAGTACGAACCAACCCCGGAAAGCCCTACAGTACGGCAGACGGGGCAGTTCCGTCCATTTTCATTTCGCGCACAGTGGGATGGACGGATCTCATTCCGCTACTCCGGTTTCCGCTACAATGGCCTTTCTCGTCATGCAGCCTGATATCTCCGCGCAAAAATCCGCAATGGCAGCGGCTTCGGTCCCCTGGTATAAGGAGCTGAACTCATACCACTGGCTGGTCCTCGTCGTGGCATCGCTCGGCTGGATGTTTGACACGATGGACCAGCAATTGTTCAATCTCGCCCGGCGGCCCGCAATCATCGAACTGTTGGGCGCTGCGCCTGGCGATCCCAGAATCCAGGCCTACGGCGGCTACGCCACCGCAATCTTCATGATCGGCTGGGCGCTCGGCGGCATCGTGTTCGGTATCCTCGGCGACCGGATCGGCCGTGTGAAGACGATGATCACGACTATCCTCTTCTACTCGGCGTTCACCGGCTTGAGCGTGCTCTCGACGGGAGTCTGGGACTTCTCGGCGTATCGATTCCTGACGGGACTCGGTGTCGGCGGGCAGTTCGCGGTCGGCGTATCGTTGGTCGCGGAGACCATGCCGGATCGCGCGCGGCCATTTGCGCTCGGTTGGCTTCAGGCGCTGTCTGCTGTGGGGAACATGATGGCGGCGCTGGCGGGCATGACACTCGGCCACATGGAGGAGTCCGGCCTGCTGGCGGCCAGCGCATGGCGGTACATGTTCATCATCGGAACGCTGCCGGCCCTGCTCGCGATCATCGTTTTCAAGAAGCTCCACGAGCCGGAAAGTTGGGTCCGCGCCCGCGCTGAAAAGAAGAAACTCGGCTCGATGGGCGATTTGTTCTCGGATCCGCGATGGAGGAAGAACTCGATCGTCGGCATGTTGCTCGCGCTCTCTGGCGTCGTCGGGTTGTGGGGCATCGGCTTCTTCAGCTTCGATCTGCTCCGCAGTGTACTGGACGCGCAGGGTCTCGGCGATAAGGCGACATTCTGGACTGGCGTGGCCTCGCTGCTCCAGAACGGCGGCGCATTCTTCGGCATCTACGCATTCACGCACCTTACGGCCCGGATCGGCCGCCGGAAGGCGTTCGCCATTTCGTTCGTCGCGGCGATGGGAGCCACCGCATTCACGTTCTGGAACCTAGACTCCATCAGCGACATTTTCTGGATGATCCCGATCATGGGATTCTGCCAGTTGGCGCTCTTCGGAGGGTACGCGATTTATCTTCCGGAGTTGTTCCCGACGCGGCTGCGCTCGACGGGCACGTCGTTCTGCTACAACGTCGGCCGGCTTGCCGCGGCCCTTGGACCGTTCTTCCTCGGCCAGCTTTCGAGCGGCGTATTCGGCGGCTTCGACGAGGTGACGCGGTTCCGCTACGCGGGTGTCACGATGTGCGCGGCGTTCCTGATCGGCCTGTTGGCGCTGCCGTTTGCGCCTGAGACGAAGGATCAGCCGCTGCCCGAGTAGGAGAGACAGGAGATAGGAGACAGGAGACAGGAGATGCGAGAAAGGAGCCAAGCTCCGGAACCGGACGAGACGGCTCTCGCCGCTCGTTCTTCCTCTCTCCTGCGTTCCAGGTATGCGCCACTTCGTCTACCGCTCGCTTGACGAACTTGCACGCGATGCCGCTGTGCGCGGCTGTGAGCATGTGCGGTTCGAACCTGACGCCGAGGCGGTTCGGGCGGTTCTGGCGCGGCGAGTCCAGGTAGGCACGTTCACGGTCGGCAACTCGATCGCGATTCATCCGATGGAAGGCTGCGACGGCACGCTCGACGGGCGTCCCGGAGAACTGACGCTACGGCGCTATCAGCGGTTCGCAGCCGGCGGCGCCAAGCTCCTCTGGCTGGAGGCTACCGCGGTTCGCAACGAGGGCCGGGCGAATCCTCGCCAACTCCTGCTGAATAGTGACACCGCGGGCGACTATGCGCGGCTCATCGAGATGATCCGCCGCATCCACCGCGAGCGGTGCGGGACCGACTCGGATCTCCTGGACGTGCTCCAACTGACCCACTCGGGCCGATACAGCGTACCGAGCCGTGTCCTTGCCGTTCATAACCCCGGCGTGGACGCGAAAAACGACGTTCCTCCCGATTACCCCGTCATCTCGGACGACGAACTGGAGCGGCTCGAAGATTCTTACGTACAAGCCGCGACGCTCGCAGCAGATTGCGGATTTCGCGCGATCGACCTGAAAGTGACGCACGGCTATCTGCTGAGCGAGTTGATCGGCGCAAGGACGCGTGAGGGACGCTACGGCGGCTCTCTCGAAAACCGGGTCCGGTTCATGCGCAACGTGCTCGGAAAGATCCGGGCTGCTCTCGGCTCCCGGCTGATCCTGTGCATGAGACTCGGCTGTTACGAAGGCGTACCGTTCTATCGGGATGATGAAACTGGGATAGGGAAACCGTACCCCTACGACCTGCCGTATCGCTTTGGGCTCGGCAATGACGAGAACGACCCCATGCGCGAGGATCTCACGGAGACGAAGCAGGCGATTGCATGGTTCATCGAGGACGGACTCTCGCTTCTAAACATTTCTTTAGGCTCGCCTTACTTCAATCCGCACGTAGGGCGCCCGTTCGAGAAGCCGGACGAAGGCAACTACGAACCCCCGGAGCACCCGTTGGAGGGTGTGGACCGCCACTTCCGGATTGCGACCGCGCTGCAGCGCGCCTTCCCCGCCCTGCCGATGATCGGAACCGGCTATAGCTGGCTCCAGAAATACGCGATCAATGCCGGCGCGTGGAACGTCTCACAAGGCCACATCCGGTTCTTCGGCATGGGCCGGAACGCGCTCGCCTACCCGGACTTTGCACGCGCCGCACTCGACCAGGGAGAACTGGATGAGCGGCAAGTGTGCAAGACGGTGACGTACTGCACTTACTTAATGAGGCAGAAGCATCATCCGACAGGTCAGTACCCAACCGGATGCCCGCCCTTCGATAAGGAGGTGTACGGCCCGATTGTGAAGGAGGCACGCGCCACCAAGCGCGGGCTCAAGGACTGAGCGAGCCGGCCTGAACGCGATTGCTGTTTACCGATGGCTCGAAACGAGCTTTTTGGCTTCGAAGCGGGGCTCCGCTGCCTGCTCAAACTGCTCCGGCGCTGATTCGCTGGGTTCCACGTCCCAATCAAAATCATCTTGCAGGGACGCAGCGTAGCGCAGGGTCGCAACATTTACAACCGCCAAAGCGATGGCGCCGCAAATTGCGGGAACGAACCCGTTCATTGCGAAACCAGGAATGAGGAGCCCTGACAGCCGGAACAGGAAGGTATTAAGAACCCCCAGGAGGGCGATCGAGAATACCACCGCGATCGGGCCGATGTGGCGTAGCGTGAGGCCGATTAGGGCACTCACTAGTCCGACCAGTCCAGCAGCAATCACGGCCGATGCAAAGTCGGTCACCCGGAACCCAGGGACGAAGAGAGTCACCCCAAGCAGCCCCATGAGGCTCAGAAACCAATTGATAATGAGGTAGACCATCTCCGCGCTCCGATTGATGCACCGCCACCGTGCGGCGCCCCTCCTGGTAAACGCAAGTGCAAGCGGACTGCCAATCGTGACGCCGCAGTGCGAACTCCTAGATTCAGCAGCTTGCGCATTAAACTTCATCCATCAGATGAGAGTGCTATAGCCGAAAATACACGGCTTCAGCGGGCACGCCTGTCTTTTGTACAGGGTTCGGAGGGGCGGAGGCACTGCCATAATGGGCGTCATGATGGCATGCAAGTTCTGCGAGATTGCGGCAGGGGCCACGACGCACGCTGTCTTCGAGGACGCGGGTTCGATCGCATTCCTTGACACTCGGCCCTTATTCCCCGGTCACGTCCTGCTGATCCCGCGCGAGCACATTGAGACTCTGCCCGAACTGCCGCCGGAAGCGGTGGGTCCCTTCTTTCGAAACGCGCAACTGCTCACCCGAGCGGTCCAGGAAGCAATGGGCGCCGATGGAGTGTTGAATGCAGTGAACAACGTGATCAGCCAGAGCGTTCCTCACCTGCACCTCCACATCGTTCCCAGGCGGCGGGGTGACGGGCTTCGCGGGTTCTTCTGGCCTCGCCATACCTATCACGATGAGGGCGAGGCAGCCTCTATCGCGGAGCAAATCCGCCTTACTGTTTCGCGGCTCTTAGTCCGGTAAGACCACAAACATTCCACTCTAACGCGAACCCGGTGTCAGCGGTCCGGTTCTCTCAAAATTGCGAATCTTGGTGAAATCGCCATAATGTAAGCAACAGGCGATTGGCCGGCAGGAAGTTGAAGTGCTGCCGCAGCCGCCGCGAATGGCATCGTCGCAGATGGAAGTGCGGCGGCGCGCAAAGGACGCTCAGAGGGATGGCGCAAATCTTCAACCGGAGCGCGAATTCCATCGCGCGCATCAGCCTTCTTGCCCTTGCTCTCCTGATTGCCGGCGCCAGCTACGCGGCATGGCTGGCGAATCGCTCCCCCTATATCACTCGCGTCGGCGAAGCGCCGGAACAGCCTGTCCCATTCAGCCACGAACACCATGTCCGCGGTCTCGGGATCGATTGCCGTTACTGCCATCAGTCAGTCGAGACATCTTCGTTTGCGGGAATGCCGCCGACCCACACGTGCATGTCGTGCCACTCGCAAATTTGGGCGGACAGCCCGATGCTCGAACCGGTGCGGGCAAGCCTGCGCGAGAACCGGCCGCTCGAGTGGGTCCGGGTCCACGATCTTCCGGACTTCGTGTACTTCAACCACAGCATCCATGTGAACAAAGGCGTGGCTTGCGTCATGTGCCACGGCCAGGTAGACACCATGCCGCTCATGCAGAAAGCGAAGCCGTTGAGCATGGAGTGGTGTCTCTCCTGCCACCGGTCGCCTGAATTGTATATCCGCCCGCGCGAGGCCGTGTTCGACATGCGCTGGACGCCGCCGCCGGGATGGGACCAGTTGAAGATGGGACGGCAACTCGTGAAGGAATACGGCATTCACCAGATCACCGACTGCTACACGTGCCACCGATGACTAACCACGCGGGAAACAATCTGGTCCAGATTCAAGGCACCGGCCGGGCAACCGTGGACCTGAAGTCCGAGTTGGAGCGGCTGAAAACTCTTTCAGGATCGGAGTACTGGCGCGAGTTGCAAAACCTCGCTTCGTCCGGCACGGTCGGCGCCGACCTGCTCAACGAGCTGCCCTGGCGCGAGATGGCCGGCGCAGAGAACGGCCTGGACCGGAGGAATTTTTTCCGCCTGATGGGCGCTTCGCTCGCGCTTGCGGGACTGACGGGGTGCACGAAGCAGCCGCCGGAGAAGATCGTGCCATGGGTGGTGCCGCCGGCGGAAATGCCGCAAGGCACTCCGCTCTTCTTCGCAACGGCGATGCCGTTCGGCGGGGCAGCTACCGGCCTGCTCGTTAAGAGCTTCATGGGGCGGCCCATAAAGATCGAGGGCAACCCTCGGCACCCGGCGAGTCTCGGCGGTACGGATCGCTTCGCACAGGCGTCCATCCTGGATCTTTACGACCCGGATCGCTCCCAAGCTATCCTCCATCGGGGCGGCATCAGCAGTTGGATCGTTTTCCTGGGCCACGTGAGCCGCGAACTCCAGCGCGCCTCATCGGACCAGGGCGCAGGCCTGCGCATCCTGACCGGCACGGTCAATTCTCCGACGCTCGGACGTCAGATCCGGGACATATTGGCGCGCTTTCCGGCAGCGAAGTGGATCCAGTGGGATCCCACGGCTCGGGATAACGCCTTCAATGGGGCCGTGATGGCCTTCGGACAGCCGGTGAACGCGGTTTACCAACTCGCGAAGGCGAGGACGATCCTTTCGCTCGATTCCGATTTTCTGACGTGCGGGCCGGGTACCGACCGCTACGCCCGCGAGTTCGCCCAGACGCGCGGGACGCGGGGCGGCGCGAACATGAGCCGGTTGTACGTAGTGGAGAGCAGCCCCACGAGCACGGGCGCGGCGGCTGACCACCGCCTGCCCCTGCGTTGCGGCCAGATGGAGGCGTTTGTCCGCGGCGTGGCCCAAGCCGTCGGCGCGCCCGGCGGAGCGAACCCGCCCGCGGAGCACGCTCGCTTTGTTCAGGCGGTCGCGAAAGACCTGCAGAGCAGCCGCAGTGCGTCGGTGGTGATCCCGGGCGACTGGCAACCGCCGGTGCTCCACGCCTTGGCTCACGCCATCAATGCGGCTATCGGCGCTCCGGGCACGACCCTTCTGTACACGGATCCGATCGAAGCGAATCCGGTGGACCACCTCGCCTCACTCCGCGAGTTAGTCGGTGAAATGCGCGCTGGCAGAGTGGATACGCTGGTGATCACGGGCACGAACCCGGTATACAGCGCGCCCGCTGATTTCCGGTTTGCCGAGGCGCTCGACCGCGTTCGCCTTCGGATTCACCACGGCCTGCACTTCGACGAAACAGCGCGCCTGTGCCACTGGCACGTTCCGGATACCCATTACCTCGAATCCTGGAGCGACGCCCGCGCATTCGACGGCACGGCGTCAATCATACAGCCCCTCATCGCGCCCTTGTACAACGGCCGCTCGGCACATGAGATCGCGAATGCATTGCTCGGACAGCCGGATCGCAGCGGCTACGATACGGTGCGTGGATACTGGCGCGGGCAGCAGTCCTCCGCCGAGTTCGAACTCTTCTGGAGGCGCGCCCTGTACGATGGCGTGATCCCGAACAGTGCAGCCGCGCCGCGAACGGTCTCTGTACGCGGCGATCTTGCAGCCCAGGCAAGCTCCCGACCCGAGGCGAAGGGCTACGAGATCGTCTTCCGGCCCGATCCGACGGTCTGGGATGGCCGGTTCGCCAACAACGCCTGGATGCAGGAGCTTCCAAAGCCGATCACGAAGCTCACGTGGGACAACGCCGTCTACGTCTCTCCGAAGACAGCGCGGGATTTGCAACTCTCCGACGAAGATCTGGTGGAGTTGCAGTATCGGGGCCGCACAGTGCAGGCGCCGGTCTGGGTGGTGTGGGGCCACGCTGACGATTCGTTCACCGCGTTTCTCGGGTACGGGCGAGAGCACGGCGGGCGAGTCGCCAAAGGCGCCGGCGTCAATATGTATACCCTGCGCACGGCGGACGCGCCCTGGACAGGAACCGGGCTTGCGGTGCGAAAGCTTGGGCAAAAATACAAGCTCGCGTGCACGCAACGGCACAAGTGGATGGACGGCCGCTACCCGGTTCGATTCGCGACCGCGGCGCAGTTCGAGAAGGACCACGACGTGTTTCATAAGCATCCGTTCGAGCACGCGCCGGATCGGGAAGACACGCTGTACCCGAATTGGGAGTACACCGGCTACGCCTGGGGCATGGCGATCGATCTGAACGCGTGCGTCGGATGCCAAGCGTGCGTTGTGGCGTGCAACGCGGAGAATAACATCCCTGTCGTCGGCAAGCAGGAGGTCTACAACTACCGTGTCATGCACTGGCTCAGAGTAGACGAGTACTGGCACGGCGACGAACGTAACCCGCACTTCTTCAACCAGCCCCACATGTGCGTGCACTGCGAGAATGCGCCGTGCGAGGTGGTCTGTCCGGTGGCGGCGACCCTCCACAACTCCGAAGGCCTGAATGAGATGGTCTACAACCGTTGCGTGGGAACGCGCTACTGCTCCAACAACTGCCCGTATAAGGTGCGTCGCTTCAATTTCCTGCTCTATTCCGACTGGTACACGCCCAGCCTGGCGCTGATGCGCAACCCCGACGTGACCGTCCGCAGCCGGGGAGTGATGGAGAAATGCACGTACTGTGCGCAGCGCATTCAGAGCGCGAAGATCGGTTCGGAATTGCAGAACCGCCGCATCGCCGACGGCGAGATCAAGACCGCGTGCCAGCAGGCGTGCCCCGCAGACGCGATCGTCTTCGGTGACATCAATGATAGGAACAGCCGCGTTTCCCGGCTCAAGAGCGAGCACAACAACTACGGCCTGCTCGCGGAATTGAATACGAGGCCGCGCACTACTTATCTTGCCAGGCTGCGCAATCCCAATCCCGAACTCGAGACGGAGGCCGAACACCATGCCTGACGGGCCAAACGATAGGATCACCGTCGCGCAAGACGCGCCACCTCCCGTCATAGGGCCGGGCCACACGTACGGTAGCGTCACGGACCAGATCGCGTCGATCGTGCTCACGCATCCCGAGCCGCAGAACAAAGTCTGGTGGCTCGGATTCGGCATCGCTTTTGTGCTGCTGATGGTGTTTAACGCGGCAGTGTTCTGGCTGTTTGCGAAAGGCGTCGGGATCTGGGGCGTTAACGTCCCGGTTGCCTGGGGCTTCGCGATCGTCAATTTCGTCTGGTGGATCGGTATAGGTCACGCGGGGACGCTGATCTCGGCCATCCTCCTGTTGCTGCACCAGGAATGGCGCAACTCCATCAATCGATTTGCGGAGGCGATGACACTGTTTGCCGTCGCCTGCGCCGGCATGTTCCCGATCCTTCACATGGGCCGGCCGTGGCTGGCGTACTGGCTCCTGCCGTATCCGAACACCATGAACATGTGGCCGCAATTCCGCAGCCCTCTGGTGTGGGACGTGTTCGCGGTATCGACGTACCTAACGGTGTCCCTGCTCTTCTGGTTCGCCGGGCTGCTGCCGGACCTTGCCACTCTACGCGACCGTGCGACCAGCCGGGTTGGACGTTTTGTCTACGGCATGCTCGCGATGGGATGGAACGGTTCCGCGCGGCACTGGCACAACTACAACATGATGTACTTGCTGCTCGCAGGCCTCGCGACACCACTGGTTGTTTCGGTCCATACAGTGGTCAGCTTCGATTTCGCCATCGCCATCGTGCCCGGCTGGCACACCACGATCTTTCCGCCGTATTTCGTCGCCGGCGCGATCTTCTCCGGGTTCGCGATGGTCCTGGCCCTGGCCATCCCGATCAGGTCGCTCTACGGGCTTCAGGATTTCATCACCATCCGGCACATTGAGAACATGGGCAAGGTGCTGCTCGGCACCGGCCTGATCGTCGCTTACGGGTACGCGATGGAGATCTTCATGGCCTGGTACAGCGGCGAGATCTATGAGCAGTACATGTCCTATAACCGGTTCTTCGGGCCGTACGCGCCGGTGTCTTGGGGGGTGATCATGTGCAATGTCGCCGCCGCGCAAGCGCTCTGGTTCCGCAGTGTGCGCCGTAGCGTGCCTGCGATGTTCGTGCTCTCGCTGATCATCCAGCTCGGCATGTGGCTGGAACGGTACATGATCGTCGTCAGCAGCCTGCACCGTGATTTCGTGCCGCGCTCCTGGGGCATGTACCACGGGACCATCTGGGATTACGCCACGTTTGTTGGAACGCTGGGCCTGTTCTTCGCGCTGTTCTTCCTGTTCATCCGCTTCCTGCCGATGATCTCGATTTTCGAAATGCGCGAGGTGGTCCATAAAGAGGCGGTGCACAGATGACCGGCGATATCGCTCCCGCCACATACGGACTGATGGCGGAGTTCGAGCACGGAGACGAGTTGGTGGCCGCGGTGGGGCGACTCAGGGCGGAAGGATACACCCGCATCGAAGCGTATACGCCCCAATCGGTGGAGGGGTTGAGCGAGGCGCTCAATTTGAAGCCTTCGCTCATGCCGAAGATCGTCGCCGCAGGCGCGATCGCCGGAGCGCTGGCCGGCTACGGGCTGCAGTACTACGTGAGCGTCATAGACTGGCAATGGAACATCGGCGGACGTCCGCTCCACAGTTGGCCGGCATTCATTCCGATCACATTCGAACTGGCAGTACTCTTCGGTTCGCTTGCGGCGTTCGTGGGCATGCTGGCGCTGAACGGCCTGCCGCGTCCCTATCATCCGGTCTTCAATGTCCCGCGGTTCGCGCACGCCTCCCGGGACCGCTTCTTCCTGGTGGTCCGCTCAGAGGATGAGCGCTTCGATGCCGACCGCACGCGGCGGTTCCTCGAGCGGCTCGAAGCCCACGAAATCGCTGAGGTGCCCGAGTGACGCCGCAGATCGCGATGGCCGTGGTTTCCTTCGCTGTCCTGACGGGCTGCCGGCAGGACATGCAGAACGCGCCGCGCTACCGGACGTTTCAGAAGTCGACGTTCTTCGCCGACGGCCTCTCGTCGCGTCCTCAGTTGCCCGGCACGGTGGCGCAGGAACAATTCGGTTCCGACGAACTGCTTAACACCGGCAAGGTGAACGGCCAGCTGGCTGATGTGTTCCCGTTCCCGGTCACTAAGGAAGTGATCCGTCGGGGGCAGGAACGCTTCAACATCTACTGCGCACCGTGCCACAGCCGGCTCGGTGACGGCGAGGGCATGATTGTCCAGCGCGGTTTCCGCAAACCGCCGTCATATCACATCGACCGGCTGCGCAACGCGCCGGTGGGCCACTTCTTCGACGTCATCACGAACGGCTTCGGCGCGATGACCGACTATGCGGCTCGTGTGCCGCCTCGGGATCGGTGGGCCATCACTGCTTATATCCGCGCCCTGCAATTCAGCAGGACCGCGAGCGCTTCGGATGTCCCCGCCGACCAGCAAGCGAAGCTGGGCGAAGCGCCCGTGACGCCACACGGCCTGGAGGCAGGTACTACCGGAACCGCGGCCGCCGCGCCCGCAGGACCGAGCCAGAGCGCCCCGCGCGAACCGCAGCCGTCCGAAGTACGGCCCGGCTCGCAACCCGGCCCGCGCCGTGACGCGCCGGAAAAGCCAGGAGAACAAAGATGAACGGGGCTGCTAGCGAAGTCGATTTGCATCGCCACCAGCGAACTGCGCTCACAGTGGGCGGCATAGGCCTGCTCGTCACCGTGCTCGGCTTCTTCTTCGACGCGCCGCAGTTCTTCCGTTCGTATCTGTGGGCGTACTGGTTCTGGCTGGGCCTCGGGATCGGATGCCTGCAGATGCTGATGCTCTTTCAGCTCACCGGCGGCGCATGGGGCTTCGTCTCGCAAAGGGTATTCGAGGCGGCGGCCCGCACCCTGCCGTTCATGTTCATCCTGGTCATCCCGCTTCTGTTCGGAATCACGGGCCTGTTCCCCTGGGCGACCGAGCAGGGGCAGAGGGAGCTGGGTCACAAGTCCGCGTATCTGAACGTGCCGTTCCTGCTGGTTCGGCTTGCGATCTACTTTGCGGTCTGGGGTGGGATTGCCGTGTTTTTTGCGCGTTGGTCCCGCGCTGCCGATGACAATCCCGATCCGCGATACCTGCGATTGCGAAAGATCATGAGCGGACCCGGCATCGTCATCGTCGCATTCACTGCGAGTTTCGCAGTCGTGGACTGGATGATGTCGCTGGAGCCACATTGGTTCTCGACGGTTTACCCCCTGATCCACATCGTGGGCCAGGTGCTTGCGGGTCTCGCGCTCTCGATCCTGGTCATCGCGGTCCTTTCGACCCGGCCGCCGCTCGCCGGGGTGGTATCGGTGAACGCACTGCACGATCTCGGAAACCTGTTGCTTACGTTCACTGTGTTATGGGCCTACGTACAGTTCTCGCAACTGCTCATCACGTGGGCCGGCAACCTGCCGAAAGAGATCATCTTCTACCGGCACCGCCTGACCGGCGGCTGGCAGTATCTCGGGATGTTTCTGATCGTGGCGCACTTCTTCGTCCCGTTTGTGCTTCTGCTTTCGCGGAAGACGAAGCGCAACCGCACCGCGCTCGCCTCGGTCGCGGCGTTCATTCTCGCGATGCGACTGTTCGATTACTTGTGGCTGATCGAGCCCGCCTTCCATCAAGGACAGTTTGCGGTGCACTGGCTTGACCTGGCGGCGCCGGTCGGGATCGGCGGCTTATGGGTCGCGCTGTTTCTATGGCTGCTGGCATCGCGGCCGCTGGTCGCCGCGAACGATCCACGAATCGTGGACGCCCTGGAGCGGGCATGAGAATCCTGAGCACTCACGGGCACGAGACAGAGGAGCGCCCAGACCGCCACGAGCAGAAGGATGCCAACACGAAGGGCCTTTGGTGGTTTCTTGCGGCGCTGATGACGTTCCTCGTGATCTCCGTTCTGGCAATGGCCGGGCTTTACCGGTTTTTCGGCGCACAACCGGGAATGGCGCCCGAGCAGCTCACTCCGCTCGCGCCCGCCCTGCAGATGCCGCCCACGCCGCGGCTGCAAACGCTGCCGCAACTCGATATGGATAGCATGCGCGCGCGTGAAGACCGCGTGCTCTCGACATATGGCTGGGTGGATCAGAGCGCGGGCATCGTGCGCATACCGATCGATCGCGCCATCGACATGCTGGCCCAGCGTGGTCTGCCGGCCCGCGCTTCCGGGCAGCAGGCGGCTCCGTCGGCGCCGGCGACAGGGCCTGAATCGGGAGGCCGCCAGACCGGCGGCGCATCGCCGCGGACGGAGTCCGTTCCCGGCCAATCGGCATCGGGCACGCAGTCCGCCGCGCCGGGAAGGCAGGAGGGCCGCTGATGAAACAAATGATGTCGGGATGGCTGCTGCTGGCGACCGCGGCCTTCGCCCAACAGGGCGTGGAGACGGCCCGGCCAAAGCTCGACAACGTTCAGCCGACGCCGATCCAGAGCGTGGGATTCGATCAGAAGCTGAACGCACAACTTCCGCTCGATCTTCCGTTTCGCGACGAAGCGGGCCGCAGCGTCACGCTACGCGACTACTTCAAGCGCAAGCCGGTGATGCTCGCGCTGGTGTACTACGAGTGCCCGATGCTCTGCACCGTTGTGCTGAACGGCATCACACGGTCGCTCAAGATGGTGCCGTTCACGCCCGGCCGGGATTTTGAGATCGTGCTCGTCAGCATCAATCCGCGCGAAACGCCCGCTCTGGCGCGGACGAAAAAGGATACGTACCTCGGCGAGTACGGACGGCCGGGGAATGAAGCCGGATGGCACTTCCTTACGGGCGAGGAGAGCTCGATCAAGCCGCTTGCCGATGCGGTCGGGTTCCGTTACGCGTGGGACGAGGAGCTTCAGCAGTACGCGCACGCGGCCGGCATGATGGTCGCGACTCCCGAGGGCCGGCTCGCACGGTACTACTACGGGGTGGAGTTCATTCCACAGCATGTGAAGTTCGGGTTGATGGAGGCGGCGCAGAACAGGATCGGTTCACCAGTCGACAAGGTGCTCCTGTACTGCTATCACTACGACGCGACCACCGGGAAGTACACGCCCTGGGTGATGGCTTCCATCCGTACGGCGGGGTTCGCCACGGTGTTCGGTCTGATCGCTCTGATCGGCCTTCTGCAATTTCGGAGGGAGCACTTCCGCCCGAGACACTCGAGGTAAGACGATGGCGCTCCTGAACTTCCCGCTGTTCCCCGAAGCCGCCTCAACCATGGCGCCGAAGGTGGACCAACTCTACTTCTTCCTGGTGTCCGTTTCAGCCGTGATGACGGCGCTCATCTTCCTCGTGATTCTGGCGTTCGCGATCAAGTTCCGGCGCCGCTCGGAAACGGAGCGGCCGCGCACAATGCGCAGCCCGATGTCGCTGGAGATCGTGTGGTCGGTGATTCCGCTCGGGATCGTCATGATCATGTTCACGTGGGGAGCCCGGCTGTACTTCCTCAACGCGCAGGTCCCGAAGAACGCCATGCAGATCTACGTGGTCGGCAAACAGTGGATGTGGAAGGTTCAACATCCCGAGGGCCCGCGCGAGATCAACGAATTGCACGTGCCCGTGAATCGCCCCGTGCAGCTCATCATCAGTTCGCAGGACGTGATTCACAGCTTCTACATGCCCGCCTTTCGCATCAAGCGTGACGCCGTGCCGGGCACGTACACCACTGCATGGTTTGAGGCGACCAAGCCGGGCGAATACCATCTGTTCTGCGCCGAGTACTGCGGAACGGACCATTCGCGCATGAGGGGACGCGTGGTGGTGATGGAAGACGCGGAATATCAACAGTGGCTCTCCGGCGGCGGCGCGGAATCGATGTCCTCCGCCGGCCAGCAACTCTTCCAGCGGCTCGGTTGCGAGAACTGCCACAAGCAAGACGGCAGCGGCCGGTGCCCCCCACTCCGGGGCGTCTTCGGGCGCGGGGTTGGTTTGGTGGGCGGACGCAGCGTGATTGCGGATGAGGCGTATCTGCGGGAGTCCATTCTGGATCCCGGCGCGAAGATCGTGGCCGGTTATCCAAACATCATGCCGACGTTCCGGGGCCTTGTGAACGAAGACGGCCTGATGCAATTGATTGCGTATCTGAAGTCGCTGGGCGGGCCCGAGGCAGGTGCGCCGCCCGGCCAGCAAGCGCAGCAATCCGGCCAGCCCTCGCCAACGCCGGCCAATCCGCGCACGCCCCAGGCCGCGCAAGCGGGGGAAACGGGACCAACTCAGACAGGAGAACAGCCGCGATGAACGGCCAAAATTACCTCAACAGCGGATACGGACTGAAGTCCTGGCTGCTGACGACGGACCACAAGCGGATCGCGGTGCTCTACCTTGTTTCGATCACGCTGATGTTCATCATCGGCGGTGTGGCGGCCACGCTCATCCGCATTGAACTCCTTACGCCGCAGGGCGACCTCGTTCGGTCGGACACTTACAATAAGCTGTTTACCATACACGGCGTCGTCATGGTGTTCTTCTTCCTGGTGCCTTCCGTTCCGAACACCCTCGGCAATTTTCTGGTTCCGATGATGATCGGCGCGCGTGATCTAGCGTTCCCGCGCCTGAATCTGTTGAGCTGGTACATCTACATGGCGGGGGCGATGCTGACGCTCTATGCCGTGCTGGCCGGCGGTGTCGATACAGGCTGGACGTTCTATACACCGTTCAGCTCGATGTACTCGAACACGCACGTAGTAGCGACTGCGGTGGGTGTTTTCATCACCGGCTTCAGCTCCATCCTCACCGGGCTGAACTTCATCGTGACGATCCACACGATGCGGGCTCCGGGCATGACGTGGGGCCGCCTTCCGCTGTTCATCTGGTCCCACTACGCGACGTCGATTATCTTCGTTCTCGGCACGCCGGTGCTGGCCATCACACTCCTGCTGGTTGCAGTGGAACGCGTCCTGCGCGTGGGCATTTTCGATCCTGCGCTCGGCGGCGATCCGATCCTGTTCCAGCACCTGTTCTGGTTCTACTCGCATCCCGCGGTCTACATCATGATCCTGCCCGGCATGGGCGTCGTCAGCGAACTGGTTGCGTGCTTCTCGCGGAAGCGGATATTCGGATACGCCTTCGTCGCAGTCGCGAGCCTGGCGATTGCGATCCTCGGCTTTCTCGTTTGGGCGCACCACATGTTCGTCGCGGGCGGCTCGATCTACGCGAGCATGATCTTCTCGTTCCTGAGTTTTTTCATCGCCATCCCTTCCGCGATCAAAGTCTTCAACTGGACGGCGACGATGTACAAAGGCTCAATCTCGTTCGCGACGCCGATGCTGTATGCATTCGGCTTCATCGGCCTGTTCACGATCGGCGGCTTGACGGGACTCTTCGTGGCATCACTCGCCGTGGATGTACACGTCCACGACACGTACTTCGTGGTGGCGCATTTCCACTACATCATGGTGGGCGGCATGGTCATGGCATACCTCGGCGGCATTCACTTCTGGTGGCCGAAGATCAGCGGACGCCTGTACCCGGAGGCGTGGGCCAAGCTTTCGGCGGGCCTGATCTTCATCGGCTTCAACCTCACGTTCTTCCCGCAGTTCATCCTGGGCTACCTCGGGATGCCCCGCCGGTACCACACCTACCCGGAGGAGTTCCAGGTGCTGAATGTCATGTCCTCGGCGGGAGCCTCGATTCTCGCGATCGGGTATGTTTTCCCGCTGATTTACCTGCTGTGGTCGCTACGTTATGGGGAAAAGGCGCCTCCCAACCCGTGGAATGCGACTGGACTCGAATGGGAAGTGGATTCGCCGCCCATTACGGAGAACTTCCCCGAAACTCCGATCGTGACCCAGGAGGCCTACCACTACTCCGAGGAGGAACAAACCGTTGCCTGAGGGAACCGCGATCCTTGCGCACCAGTTCGATGACCTGAAGCAGCAGCACGAAGCCGACACGCTGGGCATGTGGGTCTTTCTCGGGACCGAGGTTCTGTTCTTCGGTGGCCTCTTCACGGCTTACACGATCTTTCGCATGCTCTATCCGGCGGGCTTCGCCGAGGGAAGTCTCGAGCTCGACGTTCTGATCGGCACCATTAACACGATGGTCCTTCTCGGTTCGAGCTTCACGATGGCGATGGCCGTTCACAGCGCCGGGACCAGCAACCGGCGTTTGCTCGTGTTCTTCCTCGCCGCCACGATCGTCCTGGGCACGGTCTTCCTGGGATTCAAATCCTACGAATACACTCACAAGTGGCACGAGCACCTGGTGCCGGGGCTGAACTTCAGCCTCCAAGGCGAGCACGCGCCGCAGGTGCAACTCTTCCTGGTGCTCTACTTCGTCATGACGGGATTGCACGCCATTCACATGATCATCGGTATTGGCGCGCTTACCATCCTGCTGACGCTCTCGTATCGCGGGCGATTCCATGCAGCGCATTACCGCCCGATCGAGATCTTCGGGCTGTACTGGCACTTCGTCGATATCGTCTGGATCTTCCTGTTTCCGTTGCTGTACCTGGTGAACCGCCATCACTGAACCATGTCTACACATGTCGTCCCGGCAAAAGTATACGCAGGCATCTTTGGGATTTTGATCGTCCTGGCCCTGCTCACGACGGGAGTCGCGTACATCAACCTCGGCCCGTTCAGCATCGTCGTTGCGCTGACGATCGCCATTGTAAAGATGGTGCTCGTGATTCTCTACTTCATGCACGTACGGTGGTCCAGCCGGCTGACGTGGGTCTTCGTAGGCGCCGGCTTTGCCTGGCTGCTGATCCTGATGGGACTGAGCCTTACTGATTACGCGTCGCGCTATTGGATGCCTGCGCCTGCAAAGGCACCAGGAATGACGAACCAGCCGCTGTAGGCAGGCGCCAGTTACCGCAGATGGATGGGACACGGCCGGGCGCTCGGTAAAATGCTGGCATATGACATTTGAGGCGGGCAAGACATACCGGGCGAGAACGGCGGATGGGGAACAGATCCGCTTCACGGTCACGGTGGTCGGCGACGGAACATGGCTCAATGCAGACCTTGACGGTGCGGACGGTCCCGAACCCAACGTGTGGCTGAACACGCGCTTGCTGCTCTGGGTGAGCACGGAATTGGAAAGCGCGATAGCGGTGACGAAAGCGGCCGAAGAGGTGATCGATGCCCTGGAGCGATCGGCCGATGACGGGGCCCCGGGCAGTTCTGCCGGACTTTGACCCGGTACAGTATTCACCTGAACGCTCGTCGCTGCAATGAACCGGCCCTGTCCGGCGATCGGGGAGGGCCGGCGTCTCTCCCATTCCAACGTTTCTGACCGGCGGCGAGCCCGCCGGAAATCTCTCGCGGAACAAACTGTCTTCCCGATCCGTTACTCCCCTGTAAGGAGACCGGGTATGGCGCTCCTGGTTCAAGACATCCGTTACGCGTTCCGCACACTGATGCGGAACCCTGGGTTCACCGCCGTCGCTGTTCTTGCGCTCGCGCTCGGCATCGGTCCCAATAGCGCCATTTTCTCTATAGTCAGCGCGGTCATTCTCAAGACGCTGCCGCTGCACGAGCCCGACCGGGTCGTCACCATCTGGGACACCTGGAAATCCAAGGGCTTTGACCAGCTCCCGGTTTCGCCCAACAACTTCCTGGACTGGAAAACGCAGAGCACCTCGTTTGAGTCAATGTCGGCCGCGTTCGTCATGCCCGAATTCGGTTTCAACGTGCTCGCTGCCGGCGAGCCCGAGCGTGTTCCCGGTGGCAAGGCGTCCGCCGGCTTCGTCGAGGCCATGGGTGTCCGACCCTTCCTCGGCCGCGGCTTCACCGCCGAAGAGGACCGCCCGGGCGCACCTCCCGTTGCCATGGTCAGTTACGGGTTCTGGCAGCGCCGCCTGAATGCGGACCGCTCCGCTCTCGGCCGCACCGTAGCCGTGGACGGCGTTCCCCGCACAGTGGTCGGCATTCTGCCGATCGACTTCTCCCGCCTGGCTAACGTTGACGTCTGGATCCCCACTGCGATCGACCCCGGCGCGAACGAGCGTTACAACCACTCCTACGGTGTCTTTGCGCGGCTCAAGGCCGGAGTGACTTTCGCCCAGGCGCACGCCGAAATGGAGGGCATTGTCCGGCGCCTCGCGGCGCAGTATCCGGACACCAACGCCGGCCTCGGCGTCCTCGTCATGCCGATGCGCAACCTTTTCAGCGGACCCGCGACGGCGGCATGCAGCATTTTGATGGGCGCGGTCGGGCTGTTGCTCCTGATGGCCTGCGCCAATATGGCGAACCTGCTGCTCGCCCGCTCAGTCGGACGCAGCAAGGAACTCGCGGTTCGAACCGCCCTCGGCGCACAGCGCAGCCGCATCATTCGCCAACTCGTCACTGAAAGTCTGGTTCTATCATTGGCCGGCGGCGTCCTTGGACTTGCGCTGGCCTATTGGTGCGTTGGGTTGGTGCGCGGCATCGTCCCCGATTTCCTCGCCATCATGAAGGGAATGACGATCGACCTCCCGGTGGTCCTCTTCACCATGGGCCTGTCGATCCTCACGGGCATACTTTTCAGTGTGTTGCCCGCATGGAAGGCATCCCGGGCGGACGTCAACGCAGTCCTGAAGTCCAGCGGCCGGGGCGGCACGAGCCATGACGTGCAGCGCGCCCGGAGCTTGCTGCTGGTCACTGAGGTAGCGCTCACGGTTGTGCTCGCAGTGGGAGCGGGACTGCTTGCAAGAAGCTTCGTAGGCCTGCTCTCGGTCAATCCTGGACTGCGCACCGCCAACGTTCTGACAATGCAGGTCACGCTGCCGTGGGTGAATTATAAAGAGCCGCACCAGCGCGTCGCCTTTCATCGGGACGCCATGCGCCGCATCGAGTCGCTACCGGGCGTCCAGGCGGCCGCCGCGATAAACCTGCTCCCGATGCGCAGCTACTTCCTGAATTCGCGGATGAGTGTCTGGGGATTTCACGTCGAGGGCGAACCGGCGCCCGACAAGGGCCACGAGCCGCTCGCCGACTTCCGCGTCGTCACTCCGCACTTCTTCAAAGCAATGAACATCGCCGTCCGCGACGGTCGAGTCTTCACCGACCGCGATGACGTCGATACTCACAAGATCGCCGTCGTGAATGAGACCCTGGTACGGAAGCACATGGGCGGGCGCTATCCTGTCGGCCGGCGCCTTGTGCTCGAGAAGCAATCGATCGAGATCGTTGGTGTCGTCGCCGATGCCAAACTCTACGGGCTGGATTCGGCAGTCGAACCCGCTATCTACACGCCCCACGCCCAGCGCCCGAACGACGTGATGAGTGTCGTCGTGCACAGCACGCAGGATCCGGCCTCGCTCGCCACCGCAATCCGCCGCGAGATCCAGGCCATAGATTCGCAGCAGCCCATCGCCGACGTCCGGACCATGGAGGCGGTGGTCTCTGACTCGCTGATGCTCCGCCGCGTCGCCATGGCGTTCATCAGCGCGTTCGCCCTGCTGGCGCTCACGCTCGCCACGGTCGGCATTTACGGGCTGACGGCCTACTCAATCAGCCAGCAGATGCAGGAGATCGGCGTCAGGATTGCGCTCGGCGCACAGAAGAGCCACGTCCTCCGGCTGGTGGTGGGGCGCGGCCTGTGTCTGGCCGGCGTAGGAATCGTGCTCGGCCTGGCTGGTGCGTTCGCGGGTTCGAACGTCCTCAAGCGGTTGCTCTTCGGTGTCACCAGCACAGACCCGCTGGTGATGTTTGGCGTCCCGCTTGTACTCTTCGGCGTCGCAACGCTGGCCAGCTATCTGCCGGCCCGGCGCGCGACCAAAATAGACCCGATCATCGCCCTGCGAGTGTCCTAGTCATTTTCGTTCGGCAGGACCGGATTGGCGGATACCACATGGACACTTGGCAATTAAGATTGCGTCCAGTCAGGCGCGAGCGTCTTGCGCCCCGGTTTCTGTCCGAACAGGCGGAGGCTGCAGCGGTACTTGCGCGAGCGCACGCCGCCAGCGGAATGCCCACAGGACTAGACGGCACGCCGCCCAAACCCCGACAGTCCATAAGGCGAGCGTGGAAGCTTCACCCGTCGTGAGCCGCTCGAACGCTGCCAGCGACGCCGCAAACAGCGTGACCGGCCACGCTCCCTCCATCACAACTCCGCATCGCACGTGCGACGGGCGAGTTGCGCGCTTATGGGGAACGGGATCGACGTAGGACTCACCAAGCCTCGGGTTCATTTTCGATCTGGGCCAAGGGCCTGCACGCCGCCGCAGTTAGGCCGGCGACGATCGGAATCACACTGATCCTCAGCGCGACGACGGGCAGTCCTAGAAGAACGATGGTAGCTGCACCGAGGCCGCCCGGCAAGCGCCAGGCGATTCACCACGTCATAGTGAGGACGGCCAGCCCGCGCAATGGTGTTGCCGTGGCGCGCGGACGTGCCGCGAATTCCACGATGCCGCTAAACTGGGAGTTCAACCCCCATGCGCAGTCTAGTCCTGACCCTCACCCTGGCGGCTGCCGCCGCCGCACAGATTTCCGATGTTTCGGGCGAGCGCATCCGCGCCCACGTGAAGTTCATCTCGAGCGACCTTTTCGAAGGCCGCGGCGTGGGCGGTCGCGGCGACCGCCTGACTACCGAGTACATCGCCACCCAATTCGCCCTCGCCGGCGCGAAACCCGGAGGCGATAACGGAACCTTTTTTCAGCGCGTCCCGCTGGTCGGCGTCGCCACACAACCCGGCGCAACGCTCTCCCTGAAGGTTAAGGGCGAGACGGTTCCCTTCAAGTGGCTGGACGAGTTCGTCGGCGCGAACCAGAGGCAGACCTCCGAATCGCAGATCGACGCAGAACTGGTCTACGTCGGCCACGGCATCACGGCGCCCGAGTTCCAATGGGACGACTTCAAAGGCGTGGACGTGAAGGGCAAGGTGCTACTCCAATTCACCAACGAGCCCGCCTCCACCGATCCAACGCTCTTCGGCGGCCCGGCCCTGACCTACTATGGCCGCTGGACTTACAAATTCGAAGAGGCCCGCCGCCGCGGCGCACTTGGGGCGATTATCATTCACACACCCGAGACGGCAGGCTATGGCTGGGAGGTGGTGCGCAGCTCCTGGGGCCACGAGCAGTCTTTCGTGAAGACGGAACCGGGCCAGCACGAACTGGCGTTCGCCGGCTGGATCACTTCGGCCGCCGCGGAGAACGCCCTGAAGCAGGCGGGCTACAGCGTCGATCAGTTGCTTAAACTTTCAAATGAGCGCGACTTCAAACCGATCCCGCTCGGAATCCAGGTACAGGCGCGGCTGCGTTCCGAAGTACGCGAGCAGGACACTCGCAACGTTGTCGCAATCATTCCGGGCAGCGATCCGGCGTTGAAGAACGAAGCCGTCGTGTTCAGCGCGCACTGGGACCATCTGGGCATCGGTGAGGCGGTGGACGGCGACAACATCTATAATGGCGCGGTCGACAACGCCACCGGCGTAGGGATGATCATCGAGATGGCGCGAGCCTGGGCCGCCTTGCCGCAGAAGCCGCGGCGCTCCGCGATCTTCACTGCGGTCACGGCCGAGGAGCAGGGCCTGCGCGGCTCCGAGTATTATGCGAAGCACCCGCCCATCCCTGCCGGGAAGACGGCGCTCGGGCTGAACTTCGACGCGTTCGTGCCTTACGGGCGCACGCGGGACGTGGTGCTGACCGGCGCCGAACGGACCACTTTCTGGCCGGTGGTGCAGGATGTGGCGCGCCGATTCCAGTTGACCATCAAGCCGGACCCGGCGCCCGGCCAGGGCAGCTATTACCGCTCGGACCACTTCTCCTTCGCAAAAGCGGGCATCCCCGCATTCTCGGTGGGTGAAGGCACCGACTTCGTTCGCGGAACTCCGCCGAAATCTCCCAAGCCAACCTATCACCAGCCCTCCGACGAGTACAAGGAAGACTGGAATTTCTCCGGCATGGAGCACATTGCAAAATTCGGCATCACGCTGGGGATGGAAGCAGCGAATGCAGAGAAGTTGCCGACATGGAGGCCCGGAGAAGAGTTCCTGGCAGCCAGGGAGCAGAGCTGGAAGTAAGCTCGCTGGCGCCGTCCCGACGGTGGTCCTTCTTGGCGGTAACCTTCTTAGAGGATTGCGAGAAGGTGGTACGGATCGGGAGGTAACCATGTCGGACACAGACTCTACGCGACGTTCTTTCGTTCTGGCTGGCGGCGCGGCAATCACCACTGCCGCATTCGCGCAGACGGAAACGCTGGCTTTGGACGGCGGGCCGAAGGCCGTCAGTTTCCCTGCGGCGAGACAGACGGCGTTGAGCAAGTGGCCTCGCTACGGGGCCGCCGAGAAGAAGGCGTTACACGAACTCATCGACACGGGGGCGTTCTACCCCGAGCTGGTGAAGTTCGAAAACGAGTGGCAGCAGTACACCAGGTCGCCGTTCGTGAAGGCGCACATGAACGGCTCCAGCGCGCTCACCAGCATGTACTTCGCGCTCGACCTGCCGCCCGGGAGCGAAATCATGGTTCCGTCGTACACGTTCTTCGCGACGTGTCTGGCAATGCGTTTCTTCGGTTACGTTCCGATCTTCATCGATATCGATCCCCAGACCGCGTGCTTCGACCTCGACGACGCCAAGCGGAAACTCACGGCCCGCACCAAGGCGCTGGTTCCGATGCACTCGTGGGCCGATGCCCTCGGTGGAGGGCGGCATGGGCATGTACCAGACGCGGGAGTATTTCGAGCGTGCCTCCGCATTCGGCCACTACGAAGATCCTGTGAAATTCCCGAAGGACAGCCCCGTGCGCGCCTATGAGGGCACAGGGTTCGGCCAGAAGTACCGCATGCATCCGTTCGCCGCGGCAATGGCGCGCACCCAGTTGCAGGGCCTTGACGAACGTAACGCCGTGGTGAAGAAGAATGTTCGCGCGTTGAATGACCGCATCACGCAGTTGGCCGGGCTCAGCGAACCGCGCTGCCGCCCCGACAAGGATCGCGTGTATTACAACGCGAGCATGCTGCTGCTGGACGAGCAGAAGGCCGGATTCAAGCGTGACGCATTGCTGAAGGCGCTCCAGGCGGAGGG
>DATMXS010000518.1:0-6556 GCA_035561355.1 Bryobacteraceae bacterium
GGTCCGCTCTACGCCTATCGCAAACTCCGTGACGCTGCCGAAGTGCGCGAACTGGGCCCCGGGCGCTTCGAAGTCCGGCACAGCCTCGACCCGAAGGTCTACGCGACCAGCATCACGCTGGCATTCGAACGCGCCTCCGGCGGAACACCCGACGTGTTCGCGAATGGCCGCCGCCTGGCGCAGCGTCCGCCGATGCCGGCCGACGGCTGGGATGCGGAATATTTCCGCGCCGAGGGGGCGAACGTTTACGTCACGGTGCGCCCTAATGCGGTGATCGAAATCCGGTAGAAGCGGGCGCTGGTTTGAAGCGCGGATTGAGGCCCGAGGGACGCTACCTGGTCACGTCCTGCCAGCCGGCAAGCTGGACGTTCGCGCCCTTGAAGAACGGCTGCGAGTTGATAAACGTGCGGTAGTCCCAGTCGCGCGCCTGGGCGCTGGATGTGATGCCCTTCATTTCCTCGTCGAGGAAGCCGGCGTGGATGATCAGCATGTGAACGCCCGGCTTCAAGGCTTTGATGGCCTTGTGATATGCGGCGCGGCGCTCGTCGAGGGTCTTCGTCCCGCGTGTCGGGTCCGTCAGTAGCGAGTCCAGCCGGAAGACCTTCTCGTTCTGAAACCGTTGCTCGTTATCAAGCAGGTACCTGACGACAGCCGGCGGCGCGGCGCGTTCCGCCTCGGGGCTCGGTTTCAGCCGAAGGATCGGTACACCGTACTCCTTGCCGAGTTTCTCGAATACCTGGAAGTAGTCCGGCCTCGCATAGAGGGTTCCCATGTGAGTGTCGAGATGCGTGAAGCGTATGCCGAGCGCCTTTGCCTTCTCGACCTGGGCACGCAGTTCCGTCTCGACTTCGGCCGCGGTTGCGTGCATCGCCACCTGCTGCACACTGCGCCACATGTAGCCCTCCGGATCGAGCAGACCCTTCACCTGGTCGCGTGAAGCGACAGTGCCCCAACGATACTTCTGCCACTCGCTGGTCAGTGTGAGGTGCAGGCCGATGTCCTTCTGCGGGTGCGTGCGCGCGTATTCCGCGGCTTCCAGCACCCACGGGCACGGCACCATGATCGATGCGCTCGAGATACTGTTCGTCTCCAGCAGTTCGATGGTGGCGCGGTTTGCCGAGTGCGACATGCCGAAATCATCGCCGTGCAGAATCAGTTTCACCTGCCCGTGGGCTGCCATAGCTACCGCCATAAGGAAGATTGCCGCTGTCGTGTTCATCGGTAGTAGTGTAGCTTCACTGTTCCGCCTTCAACACCCCATCTATGCGGTGAGATTCCTTTCCGGCCGGCGTTCCCCGCATGAAACGCCGGATACCGAACACCATCAGGCACCCAAACAGCAGGTAAACCACCGAGTTCGCGCTGATCGCCGCGCTCATTCCGTAGCGTTCGGACGCGTACGCTATCGCAACCGGGGCTACTCCGCCTCCCAGCCATCCAATCGAGTTCATCAGACCCAGCGCCGTGGCACGGTGAGCCGGTTTCACGACATCGTAAAGCGACGCCCAGATGTTCGCGTCGTACATGCCCTTGAAATAACCGAAGCCCGCCATTGCGAGCACCAGAACCGGAACCGCGGTGGTCCAGCCGGTCAGGAACACGAACGGCACGCCGAGGAACAGCCCGATGGCCTGTGTCATCATGCGGCCGCCCCGGTGTTTGCGGATCAGCCGATCGGCCAGTACGCCTCCCGAGATGACGCCGAGGACCGAAGCGATCTGCAAATACGCTGTCGCGTTCAGCCCCGCCATCGCGAGGCTCATGCCGAACTTGCGGTACAGGAACGACGGCATCCAGGTGAGAAAGATCGACGCGACAAAGTTCGCACCCACGAACACCGCGATGAGCACCGGGCTCATGCGGCTTTCGAACACGCCCGCGAGCGACTCACGCAGCCCTCCGGAGAACGCCGCGGGCGCCTCCGCCTCCGCCTGCCCGCGCGCCGGCTCCCGCAGGAACAACATCAGAACGAGTCCCAGGACCACGCCGAGCGAACCGAACAGGTAAAACCCGGAGCGCCAACCGTAGAGCTGGGCCAGGTATCCGGCTACAGCGCCGCCCACGATCGTCCCGGCATACACGCTCGACTGGTGCAGCGCCATGGCCCGCGACCGCGTTTCACGGCCGTGGTAATCACTGATCAGCGACATCGAGGCAGGGAAGTAGAACGCTTCACCCAGCCCTTCGAGAGCGCGGAACAATACCAGATGCCAGTAGGTCGTCGAAAGAGCGGTTGCGATCGTCACGAGCGACCAGAAGATCAGGCCGCTCAGGATGAGAGCCTTGCGGTTGAGGCGGTCGCCGATGAGGCCGGCCAGAGGGCCTGAGATGGCATACACCCACATGAACGCTCCCGCGACGATGCCCAATTGGACATCGCTGAGGTTCATCTCCTTCTTGAGCAGAGGGAACACGGAGAAGATCGCCTGCCTGTCCGCATAGTTGAACAGGCAGACGAACCACAGCATTGCAACCACCCACCATCTGTAGCTGCCTCTCATAGGACTGGGAACGGCTTCAGGCATTTTCAACGAACTCTGCTATTTCTCCGCCAGCGGCGTCCCGTGATACCAAATTGAGCTCTGGTCCCAGAGACTGATCTCGGCTTTGCCGGACTTCTCTTTTAACCGCTCCATCCGCCAGTCCTTGCCTTCCTGCGCGCGCAGCAGGGTGATGCCGCCGCCGGCCGCAGGCGTCCACCTTCCACGGATGACTTTGCCATCCCAGGAGCTGTTCCAGATATAGGAGCCATCCTTCTGCAGCCGGACCGCGCTCTTAGTTACCGCGCCCGGTGCCGTGACCGTGGTCCGAGTGCCCGCGGCGATGTTGTCGTAGCTGTAAACGACCCCGGGAACCGCGAGGCCAAATGTGCGGAAATAGAAAGCCCCGGCGTCCGCCTTTCCTGCGGACTCTTTTGGGGCTGGCGCCTCCTCGCTGGCCGGCGCGACCTTCTTCGGCTCGGTCTTATTCGGCTTGTATGGTTCGATCGTGTCCGCCTGGAAAGGCTCGATGTCAGCGCTCCTCCGCTGCTGCCGCTGAGCGGGCGCCGCCGGTAGCAGGACGGCGCCGAAAACGAACAAAACTGTAAGTACTTTCATTCGATCTGTCATGTTGTACCACGTCGGCGATAGACTACCCTGAGTATCTATGCGTTTCCTGGCCCCCCTCGCCGCTTTTTGCGCGCTTGCCGCCGCGCAGCCGCTACGTCCGCCCGCTGTCCCGCTCGTGGCGCACGATCCCTACTTCAGCATTTGGTCCACATCGGACCAGCTCACCGGCGAAAACACGCGCCATTGGACCGGCAAGCCGCACAGCCTCGCGGCTCTCGTCCGCGTCGACGGCACCCAATATCGCGTCATCGGAAAAGACCCCGCCGCGATGCCTGCACTCGGTCAGACGCGCGTCGAGGTGCTGCCCACCCGTACCATTTACGGTTTTGAAGGTGCGGGTATCCGCCTGACGCTCACGTTCCTGACGCCCGCGCTGGTGAACGACCTCGATATGCTCTCGCGCCCCCTGACTTACGTGGTTTGGGACGTGCAATCAGCCGACGGCGGCCCCCACGAGGTGAAGCTCTATTTCGAAGCCGCGGCGGACCTCGCGGTGAATACGTCCGATCAGCCCGTCGTCTGGTCGCGCCTGAATCTCGACGGCCGTCCTGTCCTGCGCGTGGGTTCTCGCGAGCAGCCGGTTCTCCAGAAATCGGGTGACGATCTCCGCATCGACTGGGGTTATCTATACTTGATGGCGGATCGCGTGAACGGCGTTTCCGAGGCCGCGGTCGATCGCCGTCTCGCACGCGCAGCATTCGAGAAAAACGGCGGACTTCCGCAATCAGACGATTTCTCCGAAGCCTCCGGCCGCCGGGCCCGACCCGTCCTCGCCATGACGGTCGATTTCGGCAAGCTCCCCGCCACACGGTATCTCGCGCTCGCTTACGACGATCTCTTCTCGATCGAATACTTCCACCGCAAGCTTCGCCCCTGGTGGCGGCGCAACGGCGCCGAGATGCCGGACCTGCTGCGCGCAGCCGTGGCGGATTACCCGCAACTCGTCACCCGGACCCGCCAGTTCGACGAGGAACTTATGGCTGACCTCCGGCGCACAGGTGGTGACCACTACGCCCAAGTCGCCGCGCTCGCCTACCGCCAGGCCCTCGCGGCCCACAAGCTGGTTGCAGATATCGACGGGACTCCACTCTACTTCTCTAAGGAGAACTACAGTAACGGCTGCATCGATACAGTGGACGTGTTCTACCCGAGCGCGCCGCTGTTCCTCCTGATGAACCCGACGCTGCTCCGCGCGCAGATGCAGCCCATCCTCGATTACGCGAGCATGGAGCGCTGGCGCTTCCCCTTCGCCCCGCACGATCTCGGCACGTATCCGCTCGCAAACGGACAGGTCTACGGCGGCGGCGAACGCACCGAGGAGAACCAGATGCCCGTCGAGGAAAGCGGCAATATGCTCATCCTCGCCGCCGCGCTCGCGCATGTCGAAGGTGGTCCCGAGTTCTCAGTCCGCTACTGGCCGGTGCTGTCGAAATGGGCGGCTTACCTGAAAGAGAAGGGCCTCGATCCCGAGAACCAGCTCTCCACCGACGACTTCGCCGGTCACCTGGCACACAACTCCAACTTGTCCATCAAGGCGATTGTTGCCCTGGCGTCTTATGCGCGTCTCGCCGAAATGGCCGGCAAGCGTGACGTCGCGGCCGAGTACCGCGCCACTGCTGAACAGTTCACCAAGCGCTGGGTGGAACTCGCCAAGGATGGCGACCACTACAAGCTCGCGTTCGACAAGCCCGGTACCTGGAGCCAGAAGTACAACCTGGTCTGGGACAAACTGCTCGGCTTCAAGCTGTTCCCGCCCGAGATTGCGAAGACCGAACTCGCGTTCTACAAAACGAAACAGTTGAAGTACGGTCTCCCGCTGGACAATCGCAAGGAGTACACCAAGCTCGATTGGATTGTGTGGACCGCGACGCTCGCCGACACGCAGGCGGATTTCGCTGCGTTCATCACGCCCGTGCACCGCTTTCTGAACGAATCGCCAAGCCGTGTGCCCATGACGGATTGGTACTGGACGCACGACGGCAAACAGGCTGGCTTCCAGGCGCGTTCGGTTGTGGGCGGAGTATTTATCAAGCCGCTGGCCGATGGCGCCATGTGGAAGAAATGGGCTGCGAAAGCGCAGCCTGTCGGGAAACGTTAGCCGTTCCGGAACATCAGGCACTCCGCGGCCGCGCTCGCAGCCGCGGAGTCTCAGCGTCTGTACTTCTCCGCCAGCGCCCGGATGTCATAGCTGAAGCTGTGGAACTTCTTCTCCCAGCGTTTCGCCTCCGCCGGCGTGTATTTGTAGAACCCCTTGGCGTTTGCGATGCCCTCGCCGCCTGCTTCGACGACCTTGCGCATTAGCTCGGGCACCTCGGCCGCGTTGCTCAGTTCCGGGTTGAGGTCGCGCATTACGGCCGCGTACGCCGGGATCCCCGTCAGGTCCATCCACCGGAACGGACCCGCAAGCGTCGCCCAACAGCCGATATCGTTCCGCACCGAGCGGTCCACATCCTCGATGCTCGCCGCGCCCGACTCGACCAAGTGGAAGGCCTCACGGATCATCGCGTACATGATTCTGTTCGCAACGAACCCGCGGATATCTCGCTTGACGACCGTCGGCTCTTTTCCCCAGGCATCCGCCATCGCTCGCACACGGAGCGCGAACCGCGGAGCAGTCCGATCGCCATAGACGATCTCGAGGAATCGTGTGATATGCGCGGGCTCTGCCCAGTGCAGCCCGAGTATGCGCGCCGGCTTCCGTGTCTGCTTCTGCAGGATCGAGACCGGGATGGCGGAAGTGTTGGTTCCGATGACGGCATCCGCAGGCGCGTGCTCCTCGATTGCCGCGAGAACTTTCCGCTTTGCATCGAGATCCTCGATAATCGATTCCACTACGATGCCCGCACTCGCGAGCGCTGCGTAATCCGTCGAGATCGTGAAGCGCGCGAGAGCGCGCGCCGGATCGCCGCGGAAGAGCCCTTCCTTCTTCATCTCGGCCAGGAGATTGGACAGGCGTTTCCGGGTGCTCGCGAGCTTGGACGCACTGCCGGTGATGCCCGTCACCGGGTGTCCGGCAGCAAGCAGGCACGCGACGATGCTCGTGCCCATCAGCCCCATGCCCACCACTGCGGCAGGGATCGTAGCGGGCTTCACGCTATCAGGCGGTCGCGGCGCGGGCCGCTTTCTTGCGCTCTTCATAAATCGTCACCAGGAAGGTGCTCACGACAACCATCGCTCCGCCGGCCACGAGTTCCCACGTGACCGCTTCGCGCAGCGTAAACGACGAGATCATGACTCCGAAAACGGGCAGCAGGTAAATCGAAAGCGACGCCTGCGTCACGTCGATTTTATCGATTACCCACAGGAACAGAACCATCGAGAGTGCCAGGCTGAGCAGCGCGATCGTGAGGAGGCTCGCCCACACGGGCCACCCCAGCGAGAACACTTTGCCGAACGAATCAGGCTCCCGCGCCAAGGCCACCGGCAGCAGCACCGCGGAGGTAGCG